>DATDHU010000133.1:0-35869 GCA_036521415.1 Acidimicrobiales bacterium | reverse complement strand
AGCGCCCTGTTCGCCGCCTTCTTCACCATTCGGGCCCACGCCACCGTGTGGCCGCCCAAGGGCACCGAGCTCGACACCATCCAGGCCGGCGTCTTCACCGTGATCCTCCTGGCCTCCAGCTTCACCATGCAAAAGGCCGTGTTCGACCAGGAGAAGGGGAACCGCAAGAGCGCAAAGCTCTGGGTGGTGATCACCCTGATCATGGGTTCGGCCTTCGTGGGGAACCAGTTCTACGAGTGGATCACCCTCACCACCCGCCCCGGCACCAACGCCTACGGCTCGCTGTTCTTCATCATGACCGGGATCCACGGGCTCCACGTGTTCTTGGGCCTGGTCGCCATGGTGTTCCTCCTCGGCCGGCTGAAGGGGCCAAAGGGCGACCCGGGGGAGACCGCGGTCTTCCAGGGAGTCAGCTACTACTGGCACTTCGTGGACATCGTCTGGGTCGGCCTGTTCAGCTGCCTGTTCCTCCTCAAATAGGTGCCACGCAAATAGATGCCACGCAGAATGCGCAGTCTCTTCCGAGGTCGATATCTGGTCCCAGGTCTCCTCTTGGTGAGCGTGGGACTGTTCGGGCTCCTCGCCTTCTCGCCTTCGTCTGGCGCGCAGACAAGCTCGTCCTCGTCCGGCTTTGCCGACTCGGGGTCGTCGGGTTCGGGCCTGAAGTCCTCGCAGGGCAATTTCCCCCAGACACCTGGGTCTTCCTCGTCACCGAGCCAAAGCCCCTCGGGAGACGGCATCTACAACGTGCCCCTGCCCAATTCGTTCATCGCCCCTGGCCAGGCGCTCTTTGCCGCCAACTGTGCCAGCTGCCACGGGAGCGACGCGGCGGGCACCGAGCGGGCCCCGAACCTCCAGAGCCTGGGCTCGGGGACGGTCGACTTCTGGGTGTCCACCGGGCGCATGCCCCTGGCCAACCCGAACATCCAGGCCACTGCGCAGCGGCCCCGGTTCAACAAGCTGCAGAGCCTGGAGATCTCGGCTTATGTCCAGTCGCTCGCTCCGGGCGGGGTGAAGGTCCCGACGGTCAACCTGAACAACGCCAACATCGGCAATGGTGCCAGCCTGTTCACGCTCAACTGTGCGGCCTGCCACACCATTACCGGGGCGGGTGACGCCCTGGCCAATGGCGCCTACGCCCCGAGCCTGCACTACGCCAGCGCCAGGCAGATCGTCGAAGCTGTCCGCTCCGGCCCGGGCAACATGCCCCACTTCGGACCGGGCAACATCACCAACGCCGAGGTCCGGGACATCACGGCGTACGTCCACTCCTACATACAGCACCCGGTCAATCGGGGCGGGTTCGGCCTGGGCGGCATCGGGCCGGTGGGCGAGGGGTTCGTCGGCCTGCTGATCGGCGTCGGCGCCCTCATGCTCGTCTGCTTCTGGATCGGAGACCGCACGTGAGCGACGAGCCCGTGACCGACGAGCCTGCCGGCCCGTTGCCCGTGGCCGCCCTCGACGACCCCCATCTGCAGCCCTACGCCCGGCACCCCGGGCGGGCACAGGCCGTGGCCGCCGTCTCCCTGGTCATCGGCATCCTCGGCTGCATCGGGTTCGGCATCGCCTACTGGATCAGCGACCAGACCCAGTGGGAGGCGATCACCCTCGGTGTCGGCCTGTTCGGCCTGGGCTTCGGCGTGACCGCCTGGGGCAAGTACCTCATGGCCCGGGGCCCCTTCGTGGAGGAGCGCCACCAGAAGGTGTCCAGCGAGGAAGAGGTCAACGCACTGACCGCGGCCATCACCCAGCGGGGGGGCATCGTGGTTCAGCGGCGCAAACTCCTGGGCGGCTTGTTCGCCTTCGGTTCGCTGGCCTTCGGCGTGGTTATCACCTTCCCCCTAATCCGCTCGCTGGGCCCGAAGCCAGGGAACACCCTCAACGAGACCAATTGGCGGAAGAACTCGACGCTGGTCACCCTGGACAACCGAAAGGTCAGCGTCTTCGACCTGGAGGTGGGCGGGGTGCTCACCGTGTTCCCGCAGGGCTTTGCCGGGTCCTCGCCCGACCAGGTCATTCTCTTGCGGTTGGAGGACCTCGGCCCGACCGATCCTCCGTTGGCCCTCCAGTCGCCGGGACGGAGCGACTGGACGGCACGCGGCTATGTCGCCTACTCGAAGATGTGCACCCACCTCGGCTGCCCGGTCGGGCTCTACCAGGAGCAGACCGTGGAGCTGGTGTGCCCCTGCCACCAGTCGATCTTCAACGTGTTGGCCGGGGCCGTGCCCGAGTTCGGCCCCGCTCCCCGCCCTCTGCCCCAGCTGCCCATCATGGTTGACGACAACGGCAATCTGGCGGCCCAGGGCGGGTTCAACCAACCGGTCGGGCCGGGATTCTGGGAGCGGGCATGATCGACGAATCCGTCCGCTGGCTCGACGACCGCCTGGGCCTGGCCAAGGGTGGCCGCACCCTGTTGGACAAGATCTTCCCCGACCACTGGTCGTTCATGTTGGGTGAGATCGCCCTCTACTCCTTCGTGGTGCTCATCGCCACCGGGGTCTTCTTGAGCCTCTACTACATCCCGTCCGCCCACGAGGCGATCTACCACGGCTCCTACCTCCCTTTGCGGGGCCAGCGGGTGTCCGAGGCCTACTCCTCGACCGTCGGGCTGTCCTTCGACGTGAAGTCGGGGCTCTTGATGCGCCAGGCCCATCACTGGGCCGCCGACGTCTTCCTGGGCTCGATCGCCGTCCACATGGCCCGGATCTTCTTCACCGGGGCGTTCCGCCGGCCCCGAGAGCTCAACTGGATCGTGGGCGTCACCATGTTGATGCTGGGCATCGTCAACGGGTTCCTGGGCTACTCGCTGCCCGACGACCTGGTGTCGGGGACCGGTATCCGGATCGCCTACTCCATCATCGAGTCGGTGCCCCTCGTCGGCTCCTATCTCGGGTTCTTCCTCTTCGGTGGGAACTATCCGGGGAACGGGATCATCATCCCCCGGTTCTTCATCATCCACGTCCTGATCCTGCCGGTGATCATCGGTGGCCTCATCGCCGTGCACCTCGGGCTCCTGGTCAAACAGATGCACACCCAGTTCCCCGGTAAGGGGAAGACCGAGCACAACGTGGTCGGCACGCCGATGTTCCCGACGTTCATCGCCAAGACCACTGGGTTCTTCTTCATGGTCACGGCGGTGCTCTTGTTGCTGGGCGGATTTGCCCAGATCAACCCGATCTGGCAGTTCGGTCAGTACGAGCCGTACCAAATCTCCTATGCCGTGCAGCCCGACTGGTACATGGGCTGGCTCGACGGTGCCCTCCGCATCATGCCCAGCTGGGAATGGACCGGGTGGGGCCATACCATCCCGCTCGAGGTGTTCCTACCCGCGGTGCTGTTCCCGGGACTGACGTTCAACTTCTTCTATCTGTGGCCGTCGTTGGAACGAAGACACACCAAAGACCTGGCCCCCCACAACCTGTTGGACCGGCCGCGCGACCGACCGAAACGGACGGCCTTCGGTGCCGCCGTACTCATGTTCTATTTCATGTTGTTTGCCGCCTCGTCGACTGACGTGATGGCCAACTTCTTCAACGTGTCACTGAACACCGTGCTGTGGTTCTTCCGGATCGCCGTCTTCGTCATCCCGATCCTCACCTACTTCGTCACCTACCGGATCTGCAACGAGATGCGGGCGGCCGAGGGCATCGGCAAGCGCAAGCGGGCCATGGTGGTGAGCCGGTCGGCCGAGGGTGCCTACAGCACTGTCGTCACCGAGCCCCGTCCCGGCGACGACGCCCACGAGCTCGAGGCCATCCCGGTCCCGACCTACATCAACCTCACTCCCGAGGAGCTCGAGACCGCCCCCGGCGTGCGCCGGGTCATGCGCTGAGTCGCCCGGCTACGGCTACCCGGGCCGCCCTCCGACGTGGCCCTTCGTGCGGCGAGAGAGGTGGCGAAGAGGTCGTCCTGATCGCCGGCCGGCGGCGTGCTTTAGTCCCCTCGATGGCTTTACGCTGGACCATTGGCGTCTTCCCGGCGCGACACCAAGGCCCAGCCCGCACAAACGGATGCGGGGTTATGAGGAGACCGGATGAGAACTGCGATTCACGGGATGCCCCGGATCGGTGCGAATCGGTCGCTGAAGCGGGCCCTGGAGGGGTTCTGGGCCGGCCGGGTGACTGCCGACCAGCTACAGGAGACGGCCACATCTGTGCGCCGGCGGAATTGGGAGGCGGCGGCAGCCGCGGGGGTGGACTTCATCCCGTCCAACGACTTCTCCCTCTATGACCACGTGCTCGATGCTGCGGTGATGGTGGGGGCGGTCCCTCCTCGGTTCGCCCCCGACGACCGGTCGCCCTCGCTCGAGCGCTACTTCGCCATGGCCCGGGGCGGCGCAGTCGGTCACGACACCGTTGCCCCCCTCGACCTGACCAAGTGGTTCGACACCAACTACCACCATCTGGTGCCCGAGCTCGGTCCGGACACCGACTTCCGAGCCGACGCGGCCAAGCCGGTCGGGGAGCTGGCCGAAGCCGCCCGGCTCGGGGTGACCACCACCCCCGCCCTGGTCGGTCCCCTGACCCTGTTGTTGCGGAGCGCACCTGTCCGTGAGGGATTCGACGTGTTGAGCCTGCTCGACCCTCTGGTTGACGCCTACCTCGATGTACTGTCCGAACTGGGGAAGGCGGGCGCGGCATGGGTCCGCCTCGACGAGCCCTCGCTGGTCGAGGACCGTAGCAGTGCCGAGCTCGGCGCACTGGCTCGTGCCTATCGCCGGTTGGCCGAGGGTGGTGACCGGCCGAAGCTGGCCATCTCCACGTACTTCGGGCATGTCGGTGAGGCCATGGCGACCCTCGCCGACCTACCGGTGGAAGGGGTGGGGCTCGACTTCTGCCTCGGACAGGAGAACCTCGGCCTCCTCCGCTCTGTCGGTGGCTTGCCGTCCAAAGTGCTCTTTGCCGGTGTGGTCAACGGGCGCAACGTGTGGGTCAACGACTTCGAGGCCACCCTCCACCAGCTCGGCCAGCTCGAGGAACTGGCCGACGAGATCGTGGTGTCCACGTCGTGCTCACTGCTGCACGTGCCGCTCAGCCTCGAGGCCGAACCGGCGCTCGATGCCGAGGTCCGGTCCTGGCTGGCCTTTGCCGAGGAGAAGCTGACCGAGCTCGGCGTGCTGGCCCGGATCACGGGAGATGGAGCCGGTGGCGATGGGACCGGCGCCACTGATGGGACCGGCGACGGCGCCATCCATGCGGCCATGGAGGCCAATCGGGAGGCCCACCGGGCCCGCCGAGCTTCGGCGCGGGTGGTGGACGAGGACGTCCGACGGCGGGTGGCGTCCCTCGGCGACGTCGATCCCAGGCGATCGGCGAACTTCGCCGGACGAGTCGACCTCCAACGAGCCGAGCTGGCGCTACCCCGACTGCCCACGACCACCATCGGTTCGTTCCCGCAGACGGACGCGCTGCGCTCCGAGCGGGCCGGCTGGCGGGCCGGACGGGTGGATGATGCCTCGTACCAGCAGGCGCTGCGAGACGAGATCGACCGGGTGGTTGCCCTCCAAGAGGAGGTCGGCGTGGACGTGCTCGTCCATGGGGAGCCCGAGCGCGACGACATGGTCCGCTACTTCGCCGGGCAGCTGACCGGCTTCGTGTTGCCCACCGAGGGCTGGGTCCAGTCCTACGGTTCTCGTTACGTACGCCCGCCCGTGCTCTTCGGCGACGTCGCCCGCCCGGCCCCGATGACCGTCGAGTGGACGCACTACGCCCAGTCGAGGACGTCCAAGCCGGTGAAGGGCATGCTCACCGGGCCGGTCACCATGCTGCGGTGGTCCTTCGTGCGTGACGACCAAGCCGAGGCCGACACGGCCGTGCAACTGGCGCTGGCCATGCGGGACGAGCTCGTCGACCTCCAGGATGGGGGCACGACTGTCATCCAAGTGGACGAGCCCGGCCTGCGAGAGGGTCTGTCGTTGCGCCAGGCGGAGCGTCCCGCATACCTGGCCTGGGCCACACGGGCGTTTCGGCTGGTGACTGCGGCCGCCTTCCCGGCCGTCCAGGTGCACACCCACATGTGCTACGCGCGGCTGGGTGACATCGTGGATGCCCTGGCCGACCTGGACATCGACGTCGTCTCGCTGGAGGCGGCCCGTGCCGGGATGGGGCTGCTCGGTGAACTGGAAGGGTCTTGCTACCACGGAAAGGTGGGACCGGGTGTCTATGACGTCCATTCCCCGACCGTGCCCGAGACGGGAGAGCTGGAGGGTCTCCTGCGGCAAGCCGTCGATGCCGTCGGGCCCGACCGGCTGTGGGTGAACCCTGACTGCGGGCTGAAGACCCGCAGCTATGACGAGGTGCTGCCGGCGCTGAAGCACCTGGTGACCGCCGCCCGACGGGTACGGGCCGAACTAGCCGACGAAGACGAACTGGCCGACGAAGCAGTGGCGGGTGCCTCGGAGGCCTAGCCGGCTTGCAGCCAACCGTTCACCGACGCCAACGTCAGCGAACGGGCTGATAACGAACGGGCTGCTATCTAGATGGGCCCGCCCCGGCGGCTCTCCACGGTGGCGCCGATAGCGGCCGAGATGATCAGGGCCGCAGCAATGGGGGCGAGCCAGATCCCGAAGACGAACGACAGGGCGACCATGAAGGCACCCATGCCCAGGATGAACGGCCAGATGCTCGAGTTGGGGAACGAGTCGATGGTTCCGGCACTGCCCTCGATGGTGGCGTCCGGGTCGTCCTCGGCCCGGACCTTCATGTGCCGGGACCACCAGAAGTAGTAGGCGCCGGGCAGCAGGCCGAGGCCCGTCGTCCCGATGAGCATCAGGAACCCGGCATCCTCGTAGCTGGTGAACCAGTAGACGATCCCGACGATGCCGAAGAACGCGGCGATGCCGAGCATGAACAACGCTTCAATTCTCACGAGCCGACCCCTGCAGTCTCTTTTTCCTTCTCCTTCTGCTGAGCGTCGATCTTGCGCTGCTGGTGCTTGGTGGGAGCCATCAGATGATCCGGATGGTTGTAATCCCACGTCGGTCGCTCAGAACGGATCGACGGCAGATGGGTGTAGTTGTGATGTGGCGGCGGCGACGTGGTGAACCACTCGAGGCCGCCTCCGTCCCAGGGATTGGACCCCGACGGTATGGGATTGCGCCACGATACCCACACGTTGGCCAGGAAGAACAGGAACGAGAACCCGATGGTGAATGCGCCGATCGTCGAGATCAGGTTGAGCGTGCCCCAGCCGGTGCCAGGGGCGTAGTCGGCGATCCGTCGGGGCATGCCGTGGAGGCCCAGCACGTACTGGGGCATGAAGGCCACCCAGAACCCGATGAACAGCAACCAGAAATGCAGCTTGGCCAGGCCTTCCCGGAGCATGCGGCCGAACATCTTCGGATACCAGAAATAGAACCCGGCAAACCCGGCGAAGACGGCTGTGCCAACGAGGACATTGTGGAAGTGGGCCACCACGAAGTAGGTGTCGTGGACCTGGAAGTCAACCGGCGGTGAGGCGAGGAGCACGCCGGTGACACCTCCGATCAGGAAGACGAAGAGGAACCCCACACTGAACAGCATGGGGGACTTGAAACTGAGCTGTCCGCCCCACATGGTGCCGATCCAGTTGAAGAACTTGATGCCGGTGGGTACGGCGATCAGGTAGGACAGGAGCGAGAAGAAGGGCAGGAGGACGACACCGGTGGTGAACATGTGATGGGCCCACACGCCGGTGGAGAGGGCGGCGATGGACATGGTGGCAAAGACCATGCCCCGGTAGCCGAAGAGCGGCTTGCGGGAGAAGACGGGGAAGATCTCCGTCACGATCCCGAAATAGGGCAAAGCCAGGATGTACACCTCCGGGTGCCCGAAGAACCAGAACAGGTGTTGCCAGAGCACGGGCGAACCACCGCCTTGGACGGTGAAGATGTGCGTGCCGAAGTGTCTGTCGCAAAAGAGCATGACCACAGCGGCGAACAGGACCGGGAAGGCGATGAGGATGAGGATGCCCGTCACCACCATGTTCCACGAGAAGATCGGCACCCGGAACATGGTCATGCCCGGGGCGCGCAGGTAGAAGACGGTGGCCACCAGGTTCACGCCGGTGAAGATGGCGGAGAACCCGGTGAGGGCCAGGGCCATCAGCCACAGGTCGGCCCCGGCACCCGGCGTGTTGGTGGCGTTGGAAAGCGGGGCATAGGAGACCCACCCGAAGCTGGCCGCACCCCCGGAGACCAAGAATCCCGAGAGCATGGTGATCGACCCGCCGAGGTAGAGCCAGTAGGACAGGGCGTTGAGGCGGGGGAAGGCCATGTCCGGGGCCCCGACTTGGAGGGGGACGATGTAGTTGGCCAGGCCGCCGAAGGCGAAAGGCCCGGCAAACAGATACATCATGAGGCTGCCGTGCATCGTGAAGAGCTGGTTGTAGGTCTGGAACGAGACGCCGACCCCTGACGGCTCGATCAGCTGGGCCCGAATGACCATGGCCATGATGCCGGCGACGAAGAAGAGGATCAGCGAGGTGATCATGTAGCTCATCCCGATGACCTTGTGGTCCGTCGACGTCAGCCACTTGAGGATGCCGGTGGGACCCTCGTGATGGGCGTGATGGACGTCCTCGGTTCCGGGCTCGTCGGGCTCGTCGGGACCGCGGATTCCCGGGCGTTCAGCGAGGATCGTCATGCTGCCGCCTTTGCCGTAGAGGAGCTCGGGGACCGCGGTGCGGCTCCGGCAGACGACGGCGGACAGATCCCCTGGCCGCAACCGCTGGAGTTGGGGGCAGCGGGCGGTGGGGTGTTCTCGGAATTTCTACTGGGGGCTCCGCTGATGGTGTTCCCCTGTGCCACCTCGTTCGAGGCCCAAGCCCGGAACTGATCCGGGGTCACCGATTTCACGCTGAAGAGCATGTCGGTGTGATAGAGCCCGCAGAACTGCGTGCACTGACCGTCGAACGTGCCCAGCCGTATCAGGTCGAGGTCGAAGATATTGGTCACACCGGGCTGGGCGTACCGGCTGAAGTTGAAGGCCCGGACGTAGAACCCGTGAATGGTGTCATTGGAGATCAGGGTGATCTGCACAGTCTGTCCTTCGGGCACCACCATCTGGGGACCGTGGTCGTTGGGGCCGTTTGTCAGCTCACCGGCCACACCGACATCCAGGTTGGGGTAGTCGAAGCGCCAGCCCCATTGGAAGGCGGTGACCGTGATGTCGACCACCGGCTTGCCCTGTGCCGACGTGGCAACGGCTGGGACCGTTGCGTCGACGTTGTTCTCCGAAAGGACGGTGAAGAAGAACAGCACGGCCACGATGATGACCGGGACGATCGTGTAGGTCATCTCGATCCCGATGTGCTCGTGGAACTGACGGGGCATCTCGTCCGACCGCCGCCGGTAGCGGAGCACGGTCCAGGTGATCAGGAGGAGGACGATGCCGCCCACGATGATCCCTGTGGTCATCATGCCCGAGTAGATCTTGAAGATGTCGTGCCCCTGCTTGGTGGCACCGGTGTCGGCCCAGTAGGTGGGGTAGAAGTTGCACCCGCCGAGCAGCAGGGCGCCGCCGAGGATCCCGCCACCGACCAGGGCCTTGCGGCTCCGGCGGGGTCGGGTGGAGGCCGATCCAGCGCCGGCGGAACCACGCTCGGGCTCGACGTCGGCGGCCAGGCGATGCTCGCCTTCAGACGGGTCGGCCGAACCGGGCGGAGTGGCGTTCACGGCGACGACACTAGCGAACGTCGGGCTGCAATTAGAAGTTCAGAACGCACTTCCGGTCGGAGCGGCGTTATCCCAGTTCACAGGCTTGTCCCTGCCTGAGGTCGACGCCGTTTCCGGCGCGATCGAGCGGCTGTGTTCGACAGAATCCGATCTCCCTCACCCGGCGGGCTGAGAGCCGTCGCTTCTGGTGGTAGATCCGTCAGGATCCTGGTGGCTGCTCGGGGTCGTCTGCACCGGCGTCGCACTCGTTTCCGACACCTCGGCGGCACTGGCGGTCCCCGGCGAATCGGGCGCAGGGGAGCCAGGTCCGGAGGAGCCCGCCCCAGTGGAGCTCGGTACGGAGGAGCCCGGCGCAGGGAGACGAGAGCCCGACGACCGAGCCATGCGACCGGTCAGGCGGCCGGCCGAGCGGAGGGCCCGTCCAGCCTGCGCTCTGGCCGCCGGGGCATGCTTCTCGGCTGTCAGGGCAGCCGCCTGGGCGGCGATGCTCGCCTGTTGGGCGGCGGCGCTGGTGCGGTTCCCGAGCCAGCGGGCGGCGACCTCCGAGGTCGATGCTGACTCGGGCCCGAGTGCAGCCGGTTCAGCCGGGTCGACGGCCGGGGCGTTGGGTTGCGGATCCCGGACCGCCCGGTCGCCGGGGTATTTGGGTACCCGGACGGTCACGTCGGTGCGGGTGAGGGTGGCCAGGCGGAACAGCCCGACCGCACCGAACTCCACGATGATGATGCCCGAGGCGTCCGGTCTGGCCTGGGGGAGTATGGGAGCGAGGGCAAAGAGCACCGAGACCACGCAGGCGATGTGGACGTGGAGTCGGCGCGGCACGACTCGGACCAAGCCCAAGGGTCCCTGGGCGGTGACGGCCAGCAAGGTGAAAGCGACGGTCCCGCCGACGAGCAGTTGCCCGTGGTCGACGTGCAGCGACAGGTCGGCGAACGCCACCGCAGCCAGCAGTTCGGCCAGCTGCAGTACCCAAAAGGGCACGACCCGACGACCGAGTCGCTCGCCCGCTTCGGGCGGCGCCGCTTGACCGTCCCCGTGTGCCGCGGGCGGCTCGGACGCGGCGCTATTCCTTGGTCGTGGGCGGGACGGTGGGCTCGACCACGACGTTCTGGGCCTTCACCGTCGTCGGGTCGTCCTTGCCCCCCTCGTCCAGTCCCTTCTTGAACTCTTTCTGTGCCGAGCCCAGGGACCGCGCCAGCTTGGGAATCTGCGTGCTTCCAAACAGGACGAGCACGACGACCACCAAGATGATGATTCCATCGACACCAAATATCTCCGCAGGCATGCCCAAGTGCACTGGTGACTCCTTTTTCGACTTTCGCGGACAAGGTTAGACCCGTAAGGGTTCCTGGAGTACTTCGTCGCCGCACGGGGTCCTGGACGACATCGGCCCGTGGCGAGACCGTGACCCCGTCTGTTGATGCCCGGCTGGCTGTTCTGCCAGCCTGACCGCGCTTTTCGGGCGGCTGACCTGCGGTCATCCAGTCTGCGTCCAGCCGGAACCGAGCGGTCATTCGGCCTGCGTCCTGCCGGAACGGGGCGGTCATCCGGCCAGGAACACCCCCATGACCAGGGCAGCAACCGATGCGGTGCCCCCTACCGAGGCCCACAGGGCCGTCGCCCCCTTTGTCGTCGACCGCTGATGGAGGTAGACACCCACGCCGGCGACGACCACCACCACCAGCTTGACGATCAGCACCGCCTTCCACGCGGTGCTCTGGCCGGAGAGGGTGATCGTGGAGATGTTCCAAAAACCGGTGAGGACCAGGACGGCGAAGGCCGGCCACAGCAGGACGGATAACGCCCGGGCCAGCCGTTTCGGGGCGTCGCCCCCGATGTCCCTGGCCGTCGGGAGCAGGCCGGCGATGGTGAACTGGCCACCGACCCAGATCGAGGCGGCCAGCACGTGGAGGGCGAGCCGGATGCCGTCGACGGCGCTGCTCAGCTGCGGTCCGGCCGTCCCCATCTGGGAGGCCGCGTGCGCGATGTTCACGAGGCTGGCCGGCTACTTGCCCGTCCAGTTGGGGGCGCGCTTCTCGGCGAAGGCGATCGAGCCCTCCATGGCGTCCGCCGAGGCGAACACGGCGGACAGGGCGGAGTTGTTGATACCCCACCCCTCGGCCTCGGGGACCTCCAAGGCCTCCTTCATCACCCGCTTGGTCGTCCGCACGGCCAACGGGGCGTTGGCCGCGATGACCTCGGCCAGGGCCAGGGCCTCGTCCATCAGACGACCAGCGGGCACGACCCGGTTGATGAGGCCGAGGGCGAGCGCCCGGTCGGCGTCGAGGGGCTCGCCGGTGAGGGCCAACTCGAGCGCCACGGCCCGGGGGAGCCGCCTGGGCAGCCGGATGAGCCCGCCGGCGCCGGCGATGAGGCCCCGCTTCACTTCGGTGATGGCGATCTTGGCCTCTTCCACCGCGACCACCAGGTCGCACGAGAGCATGATCTCGCAACCGCCGGCCAGGGCGGAGCCGTTCAAGGCGGCGATGATCGGCTTTGGGAAGTCCCGCTGGGCGATGCCGCCGAACCCGCCGGAGGTCCCGGCAATGTCGGCGACCTCACCGGCGGCGAACGCCTTCAGGTCCATGCCGGCGCTGAAGGCCTTGTCCCCGGCGCCGGTCAGGATGACGACCCAGCAGTCATCGTCGGTCTCGAGCTCGTCCAGCGCGCCGCCCACACCCCGCGAGACGGCGCCGTTGATGGCGTTGCGGGCCTCGGGCCGGTTGATGGTGATGATCTCGACGTGGCCTCGCCGTTCACGCAGTACTTCGGACATGGTCGTCTCCGATCGCCAGCTCAGGTACCGGGCAGACGGTAGCGCGGAGGACTGCCGTCGACGGCAATCCGGGTCCCGACCATCCCCGGCACGTCCTGCTCGCCGGCCGCGCTGATCACGTCGTCGTCGGCGGGGGCAGCGGCGACGTGACGGCCATCGAGCATGCGGGCGATCACGGGAGCGCCGGTGGGGGCACCGTCGTGGTCGCGGATGACGGTGGCGGCGATCACGGTGGCGGTCGCCCGGGTGGCAGGTGCAGCGGCGGCATTCCCGGGATTGACCGTCGGCCCGGCCCCGGCTTCCACCCCGAGGGCCACGTCCACGGCCGAGGCGTCGATCGCCTTCTGGTCCGCGGCTGTATCCCCCCGCCGGAACCCGTGGGGAGGGGGCCCGGTCCCGTAGAGGCCGAGGGCGTGCTTGGTGATGAACCAGCCCAGCCCGGTGACCAACCCGAGGGTAGGGGCCGGCGCCGAGCCGGATGAGCCCGAGCCCGCTGAGCCGCTCGACCCCGCTGAACCGGCCTCCCGGAGCAGGTCGGTCATGGTGGCGATCGAGTGGGTGACGTAGTTGTTGCCGGGACCTCCGAAGTAGGGCAGGCCGCCGGTCACGGTCAGGCCCCTCGCATCATCGGTGGCGAGCCCGAGCGCCTCGGCGCCCAGCTCCACGGCCGACGGGAAGCAGGAATAGAAATCGAGCAGCGACACGTCGTCGATCCCCACCGATGCCGCGTCGAACAAAGCGCGGCCGGCGGCAGCGATGGCCGGCGAACGCCCCGGGTCTGGCCGAGCAGTCGGGAACCGCACGTCGGTGGCCTCGGCTCCCGACCAGACGAACACGGCCCGGTCCGCCACCCCGGCCTCCCGGGCCGCGGCCAGCGAACACACCACCAGGGCGGCACCCTGGTCGGAGCCCAGGAAGGCGGTCATGAGCTTCGTGTACGGCTCGGCAACGATCCGATTGTCCGGCGCCGGGGTTGCGATCTCGACCGCCGAGCGCACCTCGGGGAACCACGCCGTCGGATGGCGGGCGGCGACCTCGGTGAAGGGGGCGAACAGGTCGCCGATGACCCGTCGGTGCTCGACGGCGCTGTGACCGGCCCGTGCCGCCACCACGCTCTCGAAGAGGGGATAGACGTGGACGGGAGCCATGAGACCGATGGCCGTCTCGGCCAGGCCGACGCCGGGCAGATCGTCCCCGACGATGGGGTCGGGCGGGAGATCGGCCCCGACGTCCCGCGGGAGTCCTGCAGCTCGACGGGCCCTCGACGACCGTATGGCCTCGGCTCCGGCGATCACCGTCACCGACAGCGAGCCCTCGCCGATCTCCGAGGCGGCCCGATTGACCAACCACTGCGGGGTGTTCCCGCCGACGGTGGTGACCTCGCAACGCGTGGGGGTCATACCGGTGCGGCGGGCGAGCTCGGTGGCCGGTGCTGGTCCCACCTTGGTCATCACGTCGACCACGGTCAGGCGGTCGACCCGGTCCCGGAGCCGGGGCACCGAAGAGAAGGCCGAGTCGCAGGCCCGGGTCATGAGGTCGACTGGGGTCGCCAGCTCGGTGCGCTCGAGGCACTGTCCCGACGCGACGATGACAGGGACGCGGTCGGCGCCCCGCTCCGAGGCACTCACGAGCTTCGGGTCGTCCCCATCGGCCGCACGAGGCGGCAAGCTATCGCACCGACCTGTTCGGTGGCCACGCCGAGCACACGCGGCGGTGGAACTGAAAGGCTGACGGCATGCCGACCAGCACACCGCCGCTGCCCGAGGACTTCCTCTTCGGCGTGGCCACGGCCGGATTCCAGATCGAGGGCGGGTTCAACGGGCCCGGGCAACCGGCCAACAACTGGCTCACCTGGGAGCAACTCGGCCGGGTGGAGCCGTCGGGGGTCGCTGCCGACTTCTGGGCCCACCCCGAAGAGGCGTTGGACCGGGCGGCCGGCCTCGGCTGCAACAGTTTCCGCCTCGGACTCGAGTGGGCCCGGGTCGAGTCCCGGGAAGGCGAGATCGACGACGGCGCCCTCGCCCGCTACGCCAGCATCCTCGACGGCTGCACCGAGCGGGGGATGGCGCCGCTGGTCACCCTGCTGCACTTCACCCACCCGGCCTGGCTGGGCGAGGAGTTCTGGCTGCGCGCCGACTCCTCGGAGCGGTACCGGGCGTGGGTGGAGGTGGCCCTCGGCGCCCTCGCCGGCAAGTGTCGCCATTGGGTGACGCTCAACGAGATCAATGCCGTGGGCCTGGGCTCTTGGATCCTCGGTATCTTCCCACCTGGGCGGCGGATGGCCTTCGGGGACGCGGCTGTGGCCATGGACAACCAACTCGCCGCCCACGTCCTCGGGTACGAGGCCGTCCATCGCGCCCGGCCGGACGCCGTCGTGACCACCAACGCCGCGTCAGTGAGCCTGTACGAGTTCGACGCCCTCCTCACCGACATACTCATGGCCAGGAGCATGGGCATCGACCGTGCTGATCTCGACCGCTGGCTCGATGACCGCCGCGTCCGCCACTACGCCGCCCACCCCACTTCGAACTGGGGTGAGCAGGTGCTCCGAAAGCTCAGCGCGGCGACGTCCCCGTACGGGGTGCGCTCGCCACGTGCCCCGGGCGCCCGTCGGACGTGGGGTGGCACCGGTGTTGGCGCCGGTAGGTCACGCATCCGTCCGCGCTCACCCGGGCGGGCCGTCGACGCCGTCTATGCCAGTGTCCACGAGCGTACGCTCGACGTCGTCGGCTTCGACTACTACGACCCGGTGGCGGCCAGGCACCTGCGCCTGCCCGGCCATGTGACCGCTGGAGGCCGGGCGTGGGCCCCGGCCCGGGAGCTGTGGGACGACGTGCCCAATCCGGATGGCCTGCGGGCGTGGCTGGAGGCTCAGCACGCCATGACCCCCGACGTTCCGCTCTGGGTGGTCGAGAACGGCCTGTGCAACCGGGTGCACAACGCCCGCTCCTACCCCCGCCTCGACGGCTGGGACCGAAGCCGGTACCTCCGGGAGAACATCGCCGCCGTGGTGGCCGCCGCCGATGCCGGGCTGCCCGTCGGGGGCTACTGGCACTGGTCGTTGGTGGACAACTACGAGTGGGGTTCGTACCAGCCGAGGTTCGGCCTGTTCGGGTTGGACCGGCATCACGGGCCGAACGGGGCCCAGTGGCTCGACACCGATTCATTGGGTGGTGACGCCGCCGGGACGTACCGCCGGATCATCGCCGGCCTACGCGACGGGGACCGCTCCGTGCTGACTGAACCCGCCTGACCGGGCCCGTCCGGCTCCTGTGGCTGAGGATTCAGGTCGCCTGCGATCCAGGCCGCGCCATGGTGCGTCCCGGTCAGGCCATGTCACGCGTGCTCGGCCGGTCAGGCCGCGCCATAGTGCGTCCCGGCCAGGCCACCCGTGCTCAGCCGGTCAGGCCGCTCCGTTGTGGCCGGCGGCGCTCTGCGCCATTCCGGCCAGCACCCGCTCGGCCTGGCTGACGATCGACTCGACGATGGCGGCCGCGGGAATGAGGGTCCCGATGGCACCCACTCCCTGCCCGGTCGGGTAGCACTCCCGCTCCGGGTCGACGCCCTCGGTGTCCTCCCCGCCACCCAGGTGGAACGCGCCGTCGTGGGAGGACCTTCCCAGTTGGCCGGGAAACCGCTGGAGCTCGTCGGGATGCTCGTCGAAGAATGCGGTGTACTCGTTGCGGACCACCCGCATGGTCTTTCCCGAGTAGGCCCGACTGATGGTGGTGCCGTCCTCTGCGGTACGGACCAAGGCGTCCTTGTACCCGGACACCGCACGGGCTTCGGGGGTGGCGATGAACCGGGTGCCCACCCAGATGCCGTCGGCGCCGAGGGCCAGCGCAGCGGCTAGGCCGCGTCCGTCGAAGATGCCCCCCGCCGCGACTACCGGCACCTGGTCGCCGACCGCATCGACCACCTGGGGAACGAGCGGCATGGTGGCCACCTGACCGGTGTGCCCTCCAGCCTCGGTGCCCTGGGCCACGACTATGTCGCACCCGGCGTCCACGGCGCGTCGGGCATGGTCGACCTTGCCGCACATGTTGATGACGAGCAGGCCGCTGCGATGGCAGAGCTCCACCACCTCGCTGGGCACGCCCAACCCGGCCACGAAGACCGAGGCGCCTCCCTCGATGATGTCCTCGACCTGACCGACGAGGTCGCCGGGCATGGCCGTGAGCAGGTCCACGCCGAACGGGTTGTCGGTGGCCCCCTTCACCTGGGCGATCTCCGACACCATGCGCTGCCTGCTCATGGTGGACGCCCCGAGACATCCGAAGCCGCCGGCTTCCGAGACCGCAGTGACGAGCGGGGCGTAGGACACGCCGCCCATGCCGGCCAGCATCACCGGGTGCTGGACCCGGAGGATCTCGGTCAGTCGGGTCTGCATGGATTATCTCCGATTCAGTGCGGTGAGCGGTAGCCGACTCTATCGAGCGACAGCGCTGGATCGAGCAACGAGGCCGACCGAGCGATGAGGCCGCGTCAGCCCAGAACAGACGGTAACGTCAGTCGACGGTGCCGTAGGTCGTCGAACGGTCCTCGGCGCGTGAGCCAGTAGCGGCCAGCTCCCCGGCGACGGCGGTGAGGTCAGCGATCAGCTCGCCCATGACGGCGGCATGTCCGGCGTGCACAGTGGCATGCAGGCTGTCGGGCGGTGACTGCCGGTCGAAGAACCAACCACCTCGCTCGGCAAGGGCGTCACCGAGAGCGAAGGTGTCGACCGGACTTCCGGCGGAGGGACCATCACCGACGACAAACCCGCCGGCGTCGGGATCGCCACCGAAGGCCAAGACGGTTGCGTCGGGATCGCCCCGCACGGCCAGTCCGGGAAGGCTCTCGATGGCTGAGCGCAGCGATCGTGCGGCCCGGTAGGTGTCCTCGGCCAGCCGGAGGTACCCGTCCTCGCCCAAGAAGTGAAGCACGGCCCACCCGGCGGCGATCGGACCAGCCGGACGAGTCCCGGCCATCGAGGGCGAGCCGTAGAGACCGCCGAGCCAGTTGGTGGTCAGGAACGGCTGCAGTCGGGCCAGTTCGGGAGTGCGGTACAAGACCACCGAGACGCCCTTCGACCCGTATCCATACTTGTGGAGATCGGCTGACATCGACGTGACTCCGGGCACGGTGAAGTCCCACCGCTTGTCGAGGTGACCGAGCTTCCCCAAGAAAGGAAGGATGAACCCGCCGAGGCACGCGTCCACGTGACAGAGGATGCCGCGCTCGGAGGCCATCGCTGCCAGCTCGGGTATGGGGTCGACCACGCCCTGGGGATAGGACGGAGCTGAACCGATGACGAGCACCGTGTCGTCGTCGACGGCGTCGGCCATTGCATCGACGTCGGCGCGGTAGTCCGGTCCCACCGGGATACGCCGCGATTCCACGTCGAAGTAGTGGGACGCCTTCTCGAAGGCGGCATGGGCACTGGTGGCCAGCACCATGTTGAATCGGGCCGTCCCGGAGTCCCCGCTCATCGCCCGCTCCGAGCGCCCCCAATCGCGGGCCGTCTTGGTCGCCATCAGCAGCGACTCGGTCCCGCCGGAGGTGAGGTAGCCGCGAATGTCGGCCGGTCCGTCGGCGACCTGGTCGGCACCCAACAGGCCGGCGGTGACGGTCACGATGTCGTGCTGCATCCAGCCGAGGCTGGGGAACACCATGGTATTGAGGGCGTTTTCGGCCGAGTACGCGGCGGCCGCTCGCTCGAGCAAGGCGTGGACCTCGTCGCCGGCCGAATAGACCAGGCTGAACACGCGACCACCTCGCCAGTCGCGGTCGTCGGACCGGAGCTCCTCCATGCGACCGAGTACCTCCTCTGCGCCGAGGCCATGGGTCGGGAGGCGGTTGTCGGGAAAGCCCTCTGCGGCCATCGGCGCAGCTTAGAAGTGCCGTCGCCGGTCGGGTGCCAGCAACCGGGGTAGCAGCCGGGGGAGTTCCAGAGGAACGGCCGGGGGGAGCAGCAGGGGTAACGGCCGCGGGACGTTCCAGAGGAACAGGCGGAAGAATGTCCGGTGTAACAGCCAGCCGGAGAACCCCTCAGGTGATGTCCCGCCGAGTCATCACGATCGTGCCGACGAGGGCGAAGGCCAGCCCATAGCCCAGCAGCATCAGACCCCCTCCCCACCAGGGCAGGAGGGCCGAGCCCAGCTGCCGCCCGGTGTGGCTGGCCAGCGCCTGGGCCGAGTCACCGGGGAGCCAGCGGGAGAGCCCGCTGTGGATTGCATTGAGGAGGGCGCCGATGAGCGTCTCGCCGATCAGGAACCACCCGAGGGTGGCAATGAGCGCGGCCACCTGGTTGGTCAGCCATGAGCCGACCCCGACGCCGAGGAGGGCGTACAGGACGAACACCCCGATCATCCCCGGCGCCACCGCGGGCAGTTGATGGACGAGGTCAGAGGGCGAGCCGTGACGGGCCGACAGCACGATGGAACCGGCGACGGTGGTGATGATGAGGAGGATCACGGCCAGGATCACGCCGAGGATGGCGGCGATGATCAGCTTGGCGGCGACAAAGCGTCCGCGACGGGGAGTGATCAGGAACGCGGACGTCACCGTCTTGTGCCGGAACTCGGTGGTGATGCACAGCACCCCCAGCAGCATGATGAACAGGTCTCCGAAGGTCAGTCCGGCGCCGACCAGGTTTCGCAGCTGGTCCACCGTGTGGGGTGTGAACCAGGCGGCGCCGCCATGGGCCTTTCTCCCTCCCGGGGTGCTGCTGCTGAGGAAGGACAACAGGACGCCGAGGCCGGTGAACAGGCAGGCTAGTCCGGCCAGGAGCCAGGGAACCGAGGTCGTCCGGAGCTTCAACCACTCCGAGCGCACGAGACGGATCATGACCGCGCCTCTTCGGGCATCGGGGCGTCGAACCCGGAGGTGAGGCTGAGGAAGACCTCCTCGAGGCCGCCACCTTCTTGCCGGAGGTCGTACACGATGATCTGGTTCTGGGCCAGCACCGGACCGAGCCACTCGGGCGAGGCCCCGTCGATCATGATGACGTCGGGCTCCGTCCAGCGGGCGCCGACACGTTGGGCGGTCAGGACGTCGACCAGGCGCTGGGCCTCGGGAGTCTGCACCCGCATGCCGCCCCCGGTCCCGGCCCGGTTCCTCAGGTCGGCCAGTGTGGTCTGGAGCACCAACTTGCCGTGGGAAACGATGACCACGTCATCAACCGTCTCCTCCATCTCGGCCAACAGGTGTGAGGAGATCAGCACGGCCCGCCCCGTCGAGGCCTGGTGCCGGATGAAGGTACGCAGCCACTGGATGCCTTGGGGGTCGAGGCCGTTTGATGGTTCGTCGAGGATGAGGACGTCGGGGTCGCCCATAAGGGCGGTGGCCAGTTCCAACCGTTGGCGCATGCCCATCGAGAAGCCGCCGACCCGCTTGTCGGCCACCTCGGTCAGCCCGACCAGGGCCAGGGTCTCGTCCACCCTCGTGTAGGGGAGCCCGGTGGCCATGGCCACCACCTTGAGGTGCTTGGCCGCACGCCGAGCCGGATGGAAGCTGGTGGCCTCGAGCACCGATCCCACGTGGCGGATCGGTTGTTCCAGGTCGCGGTAGGCCTGCCCGTTGAACGTGGCCCGACCCTGTGTGGCCGATACCAACCCGAGCAACATGCGCAGCGTCGTCGTTTTGCCGGCACCATTCGGTCCGAGGAATCCGGTCACCCGTCCAGCCGCCACCTCGAAGCTCAGGTCGTCGACGGCGACGACATCCTTGAACCGTTTGGTCAGTCCGGAGACCTCTATCGCCGAAGACATTGGCCCGACGCTAGCGCGGGTGCCCGGCCCCTCTCATACCCACTGTGATCGGGCGCCGGCTACGTACCGCGGCCGGCTTCGTCGGCGTCGAGCTCGGATTCGGTGGCGGCGTCGAGCTCGATCAGGTGCCGGCGTAGAGCTCGGATTCGGTGTCGGCGTCGAGCTCGATCAGGCATCGACGCCGAGCTCAGGTCAGGCGTCGACGTAGAGCTCGGAGGGAAGCAGGAGCCCGACAGCAACGACCAGTTCGTTGTGGACGCGGCCCAGGTCGTTCAAGCCGTTGACCCAACCTCCGAGCACCGAGTACCACACGTGCCCGAGGATCCTGGCCCGGTCGCCCAGGTCATCGGGATGAGGCTCGCCGATGGCCCGGGTGATGATCCCCACCATGAGCACGGTGATCTGTTGTTGGCACTCGACGGCCGCAGGATCCGCCGACGAGAGCGAGGTGAACACCGCACTGACCAACTTGGGCTGTCGCCCCATGGCCCGCAGCGCCCGGTCGAGGACGTCGACCACACGGATCGCCGCCGAGTCGCCCTGAGCGGGAAGCTGCGAAAGGCGGGCATCGAGCTGCTCGACCCAGCTGACCAGGGCCGCAGCCAGCAAGTGGTCCTTGCTGGTGAAGTAGCGGTAGACGGTGCCCATGGCCACGTCGGCGCGGGCGGCGACGTCGCGCATCTGGACTGCTTCGTAGCCGCCTTCGAGCCCGAGGGCCATGGCCGCGTCGATGACCCGCTGGCGACGCGCCTGCTGGGCGCGGGTCAAAGTGCGTGGCACCGGGCGGCTGATCATCAGAGCATCACCCTACTCGTCAGGGGTTTCTGCTCAGATGATCCGACCGCGGGCCCCGAGGGCGCGGTCCCTGGTGGACCGCAGTTTCCGCTTATTCGGACGGTGCGGGCCCGCGCTGTCCCGGATGTCAGACGTAGGCGTGCACGACGGCCCGGTAGTTCTGGGTGGGGGCCGACGTGGGTGGCACCGGCGGGGGCGGCGGTGCCGGCGCCAAACGGCGTCCCACGCGCTCGAGGAACGTCAGGGGTGCGGGAACGGCCGCCGGTTCGGGTGCGGGGGGCGCCGGAGGGCCGACGAACACCTCGACCCGGGAGAACCCGGCGGCGCGGGCCAGCGCTTTGATGGCTCCGATGGTGGGTACGTACCAGTTCCCGAAGTCCACGCCGACGCTGCTGTCGGCGTGGAACTGCATGGCGCTCTCGTTGTCGAAACCGTGGAGGTGGACCGCCTCGGTCTCGATCACCGCGACTTCGCCAGTGACTGCCCGAAGCCGTTCCATGGCCGTCAGCGGTTCTTTGATGTGGTAGAGCACGCCGAGGTACAGGACGATGTCGAAGGTACCCAAACCGTCGAGGTCTGCCTTCATGAAGTCGTCCAGCACCGGCTCGACCTTGCTGCCGATGGCCTTGTGGGCGAACTCGAAGCCACGCCGACCGGGGAGGTCGTCATTCCAGAAGTCGGTCTCGTCCTTACTGTGGTCGGGAAGTACGCCCTTGGCGATGCACTCGTTCCAGTATGCGCCGCGGGCCACGAAATCGACGCCCCAGGCGTAGTGGTCGAGGGCGACCACCCGGGTGGCTCCGGCCCGCTCGGCGTGGAAGGAGTAGTAGCCGTCCCATGCCCCGATGTCGAGGACGGACCGGCCATTGAACTCGGGGAGCTGGTCCGACCTGAGGGCGAGCTCGGTCAAGCCCTTGGTCACCACGCCGTTTCCGAGGTCGATGGAATGAAACCATTGGATGGAGTCCGCCTCGGACTGCAGGTCGGGTTGCGTCGTCATGTGCGGGACTCTAGCGATCCCCGGGGCATGCGTGGGGCGCCGTGGCGAGCGCCTGCCCCGGCCCCGATGGTCGCGCCCGTCCTCCTCTATCGGCGCCGCCGGCCCTGAGGCGGGGTCAGCATGCCGATCTCAGGCCAGCAGTCCGAGCGCAGGTCAGCCGGCCGATCGGAGCCGGCCAGACGATCGGAGCCGGCCCAGACGATCTCAGCCGGCCCAGACGATCGACTGCAGCTCCGAATACGCCTCAAGGCCGTAGTCCCCACCGTCCCGGCCCACCCCGCTCATCTTGAAACCACCGAACGGAGCTTCCATGTTGCGCTGCGCGGTGTTGATCCCGACGTGGCCGGCCCGCAACCGCTTGGCCACGGCCAGCGCCCGGGCGCTATCAGCCGAGAAGACGTAGTCGTAGAGGCCGAATTCGCTGTCGTTGGCGATGGCCACGCCTTCCTCGTCGTCGTCGAAGGGTATGGCCACAACGACTGGGCCGAAGATCTCCTCGCGGGCGACGGTGATGTCGTTGCCCCCGGTGATCAGGGTCGGCTCCACGTAGTAGCCGGTCGGCAGGTGCTCGGGTCGGCTCCCGCCGACCACGACCTCGCCCTGTTGACGGCCCGTCTCGATGTAGTCGAGAACCCGCTGGCGTTGCGCGCCCGAGATCACCGGCCCCACCACCGTGTCCGGCTCGAGGGGGTCTCCGACCTTCAGGGCACCGGCGAACTGCGACATCTTCTCGACGACCTGATCGAAGATGCTCCGGTGGACGACGGCCCGGGTGGGAGCCGTGCAGATCTGGCCCGAGTGGAACGCCCAGGTGGACCCGATGGCGGTGATGGCCGCGTTGATGTCGGCGTCGTCGAACACCACCGCCGCGCCCTTCCCGCCCAGCTCGAGCAGCAGCCGCTTCATCGTCCCGCCGCTGGCCTGGGCGATCCGCTGGCCCACCGCCGTCGAGCCGGTGAACGAGACCATGTCGACGTCAGGGGACTCGGCCAGCACCGAGGCCGGCCCCGGCCCTTGCGAGTTCACCAGGTTGACCACGCCGGGGGGAAATCCCACCTGGTCGAGGATGCGGATCAGCTCCACGATGGCCAGGGGGTCTTGCGGCGCCGGCTTGACCACCACCGTGTTCCCCATGGCCAGCGCCGGGGCGATCTTGCCGGCCAAGTTGGTGAGCGGGAAGTTGTAAGAGGCAATGGCCGCCACCACGCCGACCGGTTGGCGATACGCCAGAGCGCTGACCAGTCCTCCGGGGGCCAGCGGCGTCGCTCCGGTCACGAAGGGCGGCAGCGACTTCTCCTGTACATGGCGGATGTCGCGCGTATACCGCTCGAACCGGTCGCAGCTGACCGGCACCTGCATGCGCGAACCGACCGAAGCGGTGGCACCGGTCTCTGCGATGACCAAGGCGACCAGCTCGTCGCCCTTGGCCCGGATGGCCGGCGCCACCTGCTTCAGCAGTGCCAGGCGCTCCTCGGCCGGGGTGGTTGACCACGAGGGGAGGGCTTCGGCCGCGGCCGCGGCCGCTGCGGCGGCGTCCTCGACCGAGGCGTTGGGCGCCTGACCCACGACCTGCTCGGTGGCGGGGTTGATGATGTCGTACGTTCCGTCTCCGGCATCCACCCACTTCCCACCGATCAGGAGTTGCTGCTCGTTCTTGGTGATCTGGTCGCTCATGGATGCTCGCTTTCCTCAGGCCGATGGGGCCGGTTCTCTAGGCCAGCCGGTGGGGCCGGTTCTCTACGCCAGCCGGTAGGGCCAACTGCTCAAGCCGATACGGACAAACTGCTCAGGCCGATACTGACAGGGTCGGATCGACGGTGACCGTGTCCCGGCCCGATCGCAACAGGGTGCCGGGAAGGTTGCCGGTGGCCTTGCCGTCGGCAATGGTCTCCACTCCGTTCACCAGGACGCGGACCACACCGATGGCGTCGGCGACGAGCCGCGGACTATTCCCGGGAAGGTCCGAGACAAGTTCCGCCGGCTCGGAACCGACAGTTGCCGGATCGAACACGAACAGGTCCGCCCGCATGCCTTCGGCGACGCGCCCCCGGTCGGCCAGGCCGAAGAGCTCAGCCGGAGCCTCGGTCATCAGCTGGATGGCCCGCTCCACCGATACCAGCCTTCGCCGCCGCAGGCAGTCGGAGAGGAAAGACGTCGGGTAGTTGGATCCGCACATGCGGTCGAGGTGGGCGCCGGCGTCGGAACCGCCGATCATGGCTCGGGAGTCGTTCCACACGTCGACCCGCAACCGCCAGGAGGCATCGTCGCCGTCGGACGCCTTGGGCCAGAGCACGGTCCGGAGGTCGTCGGCGATGACGATGTCGAGCAGTGTGTCGAAGGGCTCAGTCCCCCGCTCGGCGGCGATGGTGCCGACGTCCTTCCAGCTGAGGCCCTCGTTGGCCTCGGAGAAGGTGTCGCCGATGATGTAGTTGGCCCAGTGTGAGAGGCGCCGGAAGACGCCCGCAGCCTCGGCGTGGGCCCGCTCGTCCAACTCGGCTCTTACGGCAGGATCCCGCAGCTTTTCGATCCGCTCGTCGATGGGCAGGCCCATCACGTCGCCCCAGCCCGGAATCAGGAACAGGGCGCAGAAATTGGCGAAGCTCATGTTCATCGGGACCAAGGTGGGCATGGTCAGCGCCACCACCTGGCCACCGGCGTCGGCCGCCTTCGACGACACCTCGAGCTGGCGCGCCACTTTCTCGGGCGAGCGGGAGTCGACGGTCAGCACGTTCCAGTTCAGCGGCCGCCGCGCCGTGGTCGACATGTCAACCATCAGGTCCATCTCCTCGTCGGAGAAGGTATCGAGGCATCCATTGGTGATGTACTCGAGTGTCGTCCCGGGGTGGTCGCGCACGACTTCGCAGAAGGCCAGCATCTCCCGCCGGTCTGCATTGCGCGAGGAGATCGGATTGCCGTCGCCGTCGGAGTGGGTTCGAGACTGGGAGGAGGAGAAGCCGAGCCCACCCGCCTCGAGGGACTCGGCCAGAAGAGCACTCATCGCCTCGATCTCTTGGTCGTCGGCCACCTCCGAGGCGCGCTCTGGGCCCATGACCCACCGCCGCAGCGCGCAATGGCCCACGAGGAACCCGGCGTTCACGCCCAGGTTCCCGTCGAGCATGCCGAGGTAGTCGGCGAAGGTGGTCCAGTCCCACGGGACTCCGGTCTCCAGGGCCACGAGCGGCATGCCTTCCACCTTGGCCATCATCCGCCGGATGTAGTCATGGTCCTCGGCCTTGATCGGCGCCAGCGTGAAGCCGCAGTTTCCCCCGATGACCGTGGTCACGCCGTGCAGGTTCGACGGCGACGCGGTGGGGTCCCAGAACAGCTGGGCGTCGTAATGGGTGTGGGGGTCGATGATTCCGGGGGCGACCATGAGGCCCTCGGCATCGAGCTCGGCGGATCCCTGCTCGGCGATCTCGCCCACGGCCACGATCACCCCGTGGCGGATCCCCACGTCGGCACGTCGAGCCGGTGCGCCGGTGCCGTCGATCACCTGGCCGTTTCGGATCACGTAGTCGAGCATGGTGGCCTTTCCTCCCCGGGGCCGGTCATCGCGCCGACCTGACCCCGACCCTGACCTGACGGCATCCCAGTTTACGGTGCCCGTTGACCGACCAGCCAAAGCCGTCGAGAGCGATGCTAATTTCGGTGGATCATCGACTGGTTGCGGGACTCATTGTTGCCGGTGGTAGTGATCCTGCTCGGTGCAGGCCTACTGGTCCGGTTCGCGCACTGGGTGGGATCACGGCACCGAGCCGGCATCGATGCGTACATCCGAGAGCTGATCGAAGCAGGAAGTTCGGCTTCGGAGAGCAACAGACGCTCACGGGTGGTCAGCGAGGCCGTCGAGTGGGCTGTGGTCGCATTGACCTGGTTCGTTGCCGGGATCCTGAGCATCGAGAAGCTCGGGGTTCCGCTCACCACCCTTGTTGCTCCGGCCACGGTGGCCGGCGTGGCCATCGGCTTCGGCGCCCAGCAGATGGTGGGGGACCTGCTGTCCGGATTCTTCCTGTTCGCCGAGCGCCAGTTCGCGTTCGGCGACGTGATCCGGCTCTCGGTGCCGGGCCAGACCGTCGGCGTGACGGGGACCGTCGAGGAGCTCACGCTGCGGGTCACAAAGGTGCGCACGGCGCAGGGCGAGCTGATCGTGGTGCCCAACAGTGCGTTACGACAGGTCACCAACCTCTCCAAAGACTGGTCACGCGCCGTCGTGGACGTACCCGTCCCGGTGACCGAAGACCTCGAAGAGGTGACCGCGCTCATCCGCAACCTCTTGTCCGACATGGCATCGGAGGAGGAATGGAAGCGCTTGCTCCTCGGAGATCCTGTCGTGGCCGGTATCGAGACCATCGAGGTGGGCTACGTGCTGTTGCGGCTCATCGCCCGGACGTTGCCGGGGCGACAGTTCGAGGTCGAGCGCGAGCTCCGGCTCCGCACCACCATCGCCTTACGCGAAGCGGGAATCAGCTCGCCTCCGATCGCCGGTGAGACCACGATGGCACCGTGACCGACGGCAACGAACCAAACCCGCTCGAGCCGAAGCGCCGTCTCCGACCGACGGGTTCATTGGGGTCGAAGCGACCGCAACGACCGAACCGACGGGGTCTGCGCGGCTTCATGAGCCGGCCGGTCAGCCACCGCCTGCGTGTTCGTCGGTCGACCGCGCTGATGGTCGTGGCCTTTCTCGGCATCGGCGCCCTGTACATCCAGTATCCCCACCTGCCCCCACCGAACACGAGGCCGGTCGCCCACCAGGAGACCACGACGACGACCACGACGACGACGGCGGCCCCGCCGAATTCGACCACCACGACCAGCACATCGGCGACCAGCACATCGGCGACCAGCACGACGACCACGTCGGTGCCCCCAGCGTCGACGAGCCCGAGTGGCGCGACCGGTTCCACAGACACCACCACCACTGCTCCCAAGGTGGGCGCCTCCCCGCCGACGACGACCTCGACCACCGCTCCGGTGGGTGCGGCCAGCACGTCGACGACCTCGTAGAGCCGCCTTGACGACAGGGCAACTACGGCTTTGGCCCGCTACGGCTGCGTGGCCCGCTACGGCTGCCTGGCCCGCTCGGCGACGACCGAGGCCAGGACCTTGCTGCGATGCTCGGCGGCGTCGCCCCAGGCCGGTGCCAGTGCCCATGCCCGCTTGAGGAACAGGTGCAGGTCGCACTCCCAGGTGTAGCCGATCGCCCCGTGGACCTGGAGCGAGACCCGGGCGGCCTCGGTAGCAGCTTCGGCGGCGTACGCCTTGGCCATCGAAGCGCGACGGCTGGCGTCAGGTTCGCGGTGGGCTGATGACCACGCGGCACCGTAGGTGACCGGGCGGGCGAACTCCAGCTTCACCTGCGCCCCGGCCAGCAAATGCTTCACCGCTTGAAAGCCGCCGATGGGGCGCCCGAACTGCTTGCGCTCCTTGGCGTAGTCGGCGGCGATGGTGATCATGCGGTCGGACAACCCGACGAGCTCGGCGGCCGTCCCCAGGGCCGCCTGGTCGGACAACCGTGCGAGCGACCGTTCGGCGGCCGAGGCAGTCTCGACCAGGGTGGCGCGGGTCGGTGCCCAGTCGACGATGCCAAGGCGGCGGGTGGGATCGAGCGACTCGATCGGAGAGACCGAGACCTTCTCAGCGGCAACGGCGTGGATTTCCGGGGTGCCGTCGGCTGCCGCGTGTTCCAGGATGTAGAGGTCGGCGCCGACTGCACCCGGTATAGCCTGCATGCCGGACACACCGACGGCCGCCACGGCGTCGCCAGCGGCAATGAGCGGGAGCCAGTGATCGGCTAGCGGGTGGGACCCGGTGCCGGCCGAGGCGGCCTGCGGGCCGGACAGCGACCCGGAACCATTGCCCGACGCGGATGCGGAACCGGACTCCCACTCGGCACCGATTCGGGCCAGGAGCGGCGCGGCCAGCGCGGTGGTCTCGAGGAACGGTTCGGGCAGGGCGGCCCGCCCGGCTTCTTCGAGCAACAGGACCAGATCGAGCTCGGACAGTCCCAGACCCCCTTGCCCCTCGGGAACCGTGAGGCCGACGACGCCCATGTCGGCCAGCGAGGTCCAACGCGGCGTGCGCACGGCCCCGCCCCGTTGCACGGCTTCGCCGCCCGACTGCACGGCTTGGTCGCCCGATTCGGCTGCCGTGTCGAACATGGCCCGAAGGTCAGTCGGCGTGCACTCTCGGTCGAGGAACTGGCGTACCGCGTCCCGGAATTCGGTCTGCTGTTCGGTGAATGCGAATCGCATGATCAGCCTCGCGGCAATCCGAGCATCCGCTCGGCCACCACATTCCGTTGGATCTCATTGGTCCCGGCATAGATGGTCCCGGAGATGGCGAACAGGAAGCCATCGAGCCACGGGTTGGGGGTGGACTGGCCGTGGAACTCGGCCTCCGGGCCGAGCAGGGCCAGTGCGGCGCGATGGATGGCCAGGTCGGTCTCCGACCAATGGATCTTGTTGGCGCTGGCCTCGGCCCCGACCGAGCCACCCTCGAGCACACGGGTGGCGGTCCAAAGCGTGTTCAGCCGGTAGGCCTCGGCGTCCATCCAGGCCTGGGCCACGCCGTCGGCCACGCGGGCCGCAGCGGCGGGATCGGCTTGTGAGCGCTCGGTGTACAGGTCGACCAGGCGACCGGCTGCCTCGGTATACCGGGCCGGGCTGCGAAGGCTCAGTCCCCGTTCCGAGCCGGCCGTGGCCATGGCCACGCCCCAGCCCTGGTCCACGCCCCCGAGCACCTGGTCATCGGGGACGAACACGTCCTCGAAGAAGATCTCGGCAAACCCGGTTTCCCCGTCGATCTGGGGGATGGGGCGGACGGTCACCCCGGGCGAGCTCAACTCCAGGAGAAAGTAGGTGAGACCCCGATGGCGCTCGGCATCGGGATCGGTGCGAAAGAGGCCAAAACACCATTCGGCGAAGGCACCCCGCGAGGCCCACGTCTTCTGCCCGCTGAGCAACCAGCCACCGCGCTCGGACGAGCGTCGCGCCCGACTGCGGATACCGGCCAGGTCGCTGCCTGCATCAGGCTCCGACCACCCCTGGCACCAGATCTCCTCGGCCGAGGCCATCGGGGGCAAGAACCTGGCCTTTTGCTCGTCCGTCCCGAACTCGAACATGGTCGGAGCGAGGAGGAACACGCCGTTCTGGCTGACCCGGATGGGGGCCTGAGCCCGCCAATACTCCTCCTCGAAGATCAGCCACTCGAGGATGCCAACTCCTCGCCCCCCGTACTCCTCGGGCCAGTTGACCACCGACCACCGATTGTCGAACATCTGCTGCTCCCAGGCGCGATGCGCCTCGAACCCGACTGCGGTGTCGAGAGAAGGAAGGCTGCCCGGCGGGGGCACGTTGGCACTCAGCCAGGCCCGGGCCTCGTCCCGAAATTCCTCCTGGGCAGCGGTGAAATGCAGATTCATCGGGGTTTCCATAGGGCGACGGGCAATGTGACACACCCCGAGACTTTCGGCAACCAAGCCGTCTACTCAGGTCCCGAAGATCCGGCGACCGACTTCAGGGTTTCGGCAAGTGGGCTCTTCCCTCCTGCTTCCCAGAATCGCCTCCTCCTGTTCCATAAGAGGAGGTCCAATTCCCCGGGCGGCCTCAGTCGCTCGTTCCCGTAGGATGTCTGCATGGTGAATGCCGTCATTGTCGATGCTGTCCGCACCCCGGTGGGGAAGAGGAACGGCCGATTGTCCGGCTGGCACGCGGTGGATCTGGCCGCTCAGCCCTTGAAGGCCCTGATAGAGCGCAACGATCTCGACCCAGCGTTGATCGAGGACGTGGTCATGGGCTGCACCATGACCGTCGGCGAGCAGGCCATGAACATCGGGCGCAATGCCGCACTGGCCGCCGGGTTCCCGGACACCGTGCCGGGAACGACGGTCGACCGGCAGTGCGGCTCAGCGCAACAGGCCGTTCATTTCGCGGCCCAGGCCGTGATGTCCGGGGCGATGGACATCGCCATCGGCGCCGGCGTGGAGTCGATGAGCCGCGTGCCCATTGGCTCGACGACCGAGTCCGGGCCGGGCGAGGCCTACGGGCCCACGGTTCACGAGCGGTTCGATTTCATCCACCAAGGTCTTTGTGCCGAGGAGATAGCGAAGCGGTGGGACGTCAGCCGGGACGCCATGGACAGGCTGGCACTCGAATCGCACGAGCGCGCCATCCGGGCCATCGACGAGGGTCGGTTTGAGAACGAGATCGGGCCGCTGGGCACGCGCCGGGTGGACGAGAGCGGCGCAGTCGGTGACCATGGCAACGAGGGCGAGCTCACCTTTGACGAAGGTGTGCGTCGTGGGTCGACTTTGGAGAAGTTGAGCTCGCTGCCACCGGCCTTCATCGAAGATGGACGGGTGACGGCGGCGTCCTCGTCGCAAATCTCCGACGGGGCTGCAGCCGTGCTGGTGATGAGCGAGGAGCGGGCCGGCCAGTTGGGTCTTCGGCCTCGCGCCCGCTTCCACACGTTCGCCGTTGCTGCCAACGATCCGGTCATCATGCTCACGGCTCCCATACCGGCGACGACGCTGGTCTTGGAGAAGTCGAAGCTCAGCTTGGATGACATCGACCTGGTCGAGATCAACGAGGCGTTCGCCTCGGTCATCCTGGCCTGGGAGAAAGAGCATCACCCGGACATGTCGAAGGTCAACGTCAACGGTGGCGCCATTGCCATCGGTCATCCGACCGGGTGCTCCGGTGCTCGGCTTATGGCGACCCTCATCAACGAGATGGAGCGCACCGGCGCCCGCTACGGGTTGCAAACGATGTGCGAAGGAGGCGGTCAGGCGAACGCCACCATCATCGAGCGCCTTGGCTAGGAGGCAATCCGGCTAGCTCGTCCAGGCCAGGATGGGCGGTCGATCACGTCTGGCCGCACCTGGGACCCGCCAGTTACCCGTGCTCAGGGGACGTCCGTCCGGGCCCAGATCCAGACCCGGATCCGGGGCTGGGTCTTGCCCCAGACGCGGCCTCCGACCGAGACGCGGCCCCCGACCGAGACCCAGACTCAGGCTTCGTCGACCCCGCCCTCGGCTCGAACCTGAAGGCATAGCGGTCAACGACATAGCCACCGCCGGGAACACACGCAATCAGCAAGATGGCGGCGGTCGTCCGCCAGCGCCATTTCACCCGAAACCGGGCGATGAGCACGACGATGATGTAGAAGGTGAAGACGGTGCCGTGCATGGAGCCGACGATCGCCGCAGCCAGGGAACCGTTCCCGGTCGCCTGGATCACGACTGCGATCAGCAGCAAGATGAACAGTGTCGCTTCGACGTATGCCGTCCAGCGAACAACCTTGACGATTCCCATCACCGTGCTCCGGACTTGACACGAGATGCGGGGCGCATCTCGTTCCTCCATGGTGCGTCACCGCTGGACGTTCGACCCACCTGCTGTCTGACCCGACGGACCGACCAAGGACTATCAGTACGCACGCTACCTCGGGAGGTGCGCCTCCTCACGCTCGGCCTCCGCTCAGCGCCCGCCTCGGCTCAGACGCGGCTCCAGCCCCGCTCCAGACAGGCTCGACGCGGCTCCAGACACGGCGGACGCGGCTGCAGACAGGGCTCCAGGCATGGGATTCTGATGCGGGCGGGTCTCGGCGCGACCGAGTCAGGGCCGGGCAGTGGTGATATACCGACACTGGTGACAACCGATGAGGGCAATGGGAACGGCACTGATCCGGGCAATGAGAACAAAATCGACGAGACAGGAACCGACGAGACAGTAACGGGTCAGGCCGAAGGGCCAGCGGCCGGCAGCGAAGTTCCAAGCCAGGCACCCCTTGCCGCCGAGGCAACGCCCGCCGAGGCAACGCCAGCCGGCCAACCAGACGCATCGCCAGCTGCCCAAGCAGGCGCATCGCCCCCAGACCAACCATCGGCGTCGGAAGCAGAAGACCTTTCTGGTTGGTACCAGGCGTCAGACGGCCAGTGGTATCAGCATCACGGCTATGCGGCGAGCGCGGATCAGCCACAGGTCCCGGCGCCGGATCAGCCCCAGTTGCCGCAGGCCCAATACCCCCGGGAGCCCTACGCTCAATCTCACTATCCTCAGGGCCAGTACCCGCAGACGGCTTATGCCCAACCGTCGCAGTACGGACAGGGGCAGTACGCCCAACCTCAATATCCACAAGACCAGTACGCGCAGGGTCAGTATGCGCAAGGCCAGTACGCCCGATCTCAATTCCCCCAGGACCAGTACGCGCAGGCCCAATACCCGCTCGGACAGTACGCCCAGGCGCAGTACCCGCCGGGGCAATTCCCGCCGACAGGGTGCGGATCTCCCGGATACCCCTACGCAGTTGGGCCCGCTAGCCGGACCAACGGTATGGCCATTGCCTCGTTGATCTGTGCCATCGGGGGAGTCTTCTTTCTCGGGATCCCCTCCATCCTCGGGATTGTCTTCGGCTTTGTATCTCGATCCCAGATCCAGCGGTCCAACGGTACGCAGACCGGGAACGGCCTGGCCCTGGCCGGGATCATTGTCGGATTCTGCGTGGTGGCCGTCGGGATCCTGATCCTGATCGTCGCCGCCGTCAGCGCTCACACGTGCAACACCGTCAACGGGTTCGGAAGCTGCTGAGGACGGGTCGGGACGCAATCGCGACCCGACGGGCCAGGACTTGAAAGGCCGAGTCTTGCAATCAGTCGTCTGAGATGGCCGGCCCCGAACCCGCCGAGCCCCCCGAGCCCCCGGAACCACTCGAGCCCCCGGAACTCCCGAACCGGTCGAGCACTGCCGTTGCCTCGTCCACGATCCGGCCGATCAGGTCGGCCACCGTCGGCAGCTCATCGATCGTCCCCACTACCTGGCCGGTAGGCAGGACGCCCACGTCGGTGCGTCCGTCGACCAGGGCGGCCTTGGTCATCATGGGTGCGTTGGCCGCCATGACCACCTGTGACCAGGAGAGCTCGTTACCCTCCTTCATGGCCCGGCCCTCCTTCAACAGGTCGATCACCGATGTGCCCGTCTCCTGCCGAAAGGCGTAGGCATTGGACAGGGCCCGGGGCAGGTTCCGGATCCAGCCCGCACGCTCGAGGTGGTCCACCAACGCGGTACGGATCACCCGTTGCGGCGCCCCGTCGATGGTCTTGGACACGACCGTGCCGGTTACCGGGGTGCCCAGATAGACCTGCTTGACTGCGTCGGGCACGCGGCTCTCTTGCGAGAGGAGGAACCGGGTGCCCATGGCAATTCCCGAGGCGCCGTAGGACAGGGCGGCCACCAGGCCGCGCCCGTCGAAGAAGCCGCCGGCGGCGATGACCGCCACCCGGTCGCCGACCGCGTCGACCACCGAGGGGGTCAGCAGGGTAGTAGGCACGGTGCCGGTATGGCCGCCACCCTCGCCGCCTTGGGCGATCACGGCGTCGACACCCCATTCGGCCACCTTCTCGGCATGACGCTTGGCCCCGATGGTGGGCATGACTACCAGCCCGGCGTCGCGACAACGCGACACCAGCTCCGGGTTGGGGGCCTGAGCGAAGCTGGCCACGCGGATGCCGTTCTTGATCATGAGCTCCACACGGTCGCCCACGTCGGCGACGTCGGTACGCATGTTGACGCCGAAGGGGCGATCGGTGCGGGACCGAACGTCGTCGATAGCCGCCACCATCTGCTCGAAGGTCATGGTGGCCGAAGCCAGGATGCCCAGCCCTCCGGCCTCGGCGGTGGCCGCCACCAGGCGGGGACCGGCCACCCAGCCCATGCCGGTCTGGACGATGGGGTAGTCGACGCCCACCAGGTCGCAGAACGGGGTACGCAGGGCAGGGTGCACACGCCGAGCTGCCCCTGAAACGCCCGAAGCATGCGCGTCCCCGGAAGCACCGGAAGCACCCGAATCCGCCGAAGCCCCCGAGGCATCCGAAGCGATCACCCCTTCACCTCGCGGTCGCGCAGGCCGCGGGGGTCGAGCACGTCGCGGATCAAGGTGAGCTCCTCGGGTGTCGGCTGCCGCGTCGGGGGCACGTCGGACGGGACGGTCAGCTCGAAGCCGGTGGCCTCCACGATCTCCTCGACCGTCACACCCGGGTGCACCGACCGCAGCCGCATGGTGTGGTCCGGCGTCTCGAAGTCGAACATCCCGAGATTGGAAACCACGAAGCGGATCTCATGGAACTTGGTGGCTGACGGACCGGCCGCCGCCGCCCTCGCATAGCCGACGCCCGACACCACGTCGACGTGCTCGACGAACGACCGGGTCGAGTGGTTGGGCACCCAGTAGCTGGTCGGGTGGTTCATGGTGTTTCCCGGCGCGCCGCGCACCCCGATCAGCTGGGCCTTGGGCTTGGCCCATTTGCCGATGGCGCTGATGTTCTGGTTGCCGTCCCGGTCGATCTGGGAGGCCATCATGATCAGGTTGCGCCGGCCCGACCACACCACGTCGAAGACCTTGCGGTAGGGCATGTGCGATTCGACGAGCATGTCGGCCGGCTTGGTGCCCATGGGCGGTGCGCCGTCGACCAGGGCGGCGTCGCCGTCGGTCAGGGCCAGGTCGGGGGCGAAGGTCAACTTGGCCACGCGGGCACCCAGCGCTGGAGCGGTCCCGAACGCACTGGCCATCACCTCGCCGTCGCCCCGGAACACCTCGGCACAGGCGATGACGCAGTACTCGGCGCGGGACACCCCCTCGACTGCCGACCCTGCGGCTCCCGCTCCCTCGTCGCTCTTGTTCCAGCTGCTCGACTCCCTCACCGTGGCCCTCCCGCTCCCGCCGCCTTCTCGGCTGTCCTGGCCGCAGCCTGCTCGGTCGCCGCCTCCTTCACCGCTGACTGGTACCCGTCCTCGTCGACCTCCAGATAGCGCTTCGAGAAGGCAGCCCACGCTTCGGGGTCGCCGGCCGCGGCCACGTAAGCCTTCTGGAATCCCTCGTCCCGGTTGTAGTCGGGGACACAAGCGGTGAAGTGGGCCCCGCCCAGCGTCTCGACCACCCCGTCGGTGAGCAGGCGGCTGATGGACATGGTCTGGATGGGACCCTCCGAGGCGAGCTCGTCGGTGGCCACCAGTCGCTCGGTGGTCATGAAGCGCCGGTCGGCCGCACCCAGGAAGAGCTCGTCGAAGAACGGGTCAGGGCCGAGGATCTGGCCACTGCCCGAGGCGTCGGCCCGGTTGACGTGGACGAGGGCGGCATCGAGCCGGAGGGCGGGCATGGCCACCAGCTCCTCGCCGTCGCCGTAGGGGGAGGTCACCGTGCGCAGCGAGGGGTTGACGCGCAGCACGTCGGAGCCGAGGCCGGCACGCGTAGGCAAGAAGGGCACCCGTTGGGACGCAGCCAGCAGGCCCAGGTAGAACATGCCCTCGTCCACCTCCATGGCCTCGACGGCGCCGGTCTGGCGGGCCACCCGGAAGTGAGGGTCGGTGGGGATCGAGTCGAGGGTCACGAACCCGAACACCACCTTCTTCACCTTGCCGGCCGCGCAGAGCAACCCGACATCGGGGCCGCCGTAGCTGACCACGGTGAGGTCGGTGAGGTCGGAGCGCAGAATGGCCCGGACCGCGGCCATCGGCTTGCGGCGCGAGCCCCAGCCCCCCACGCCGATGGTCATGCCGCTGCGGAGCTCGCCGATGAGTTCGGCCAGCGTGAGTCTCTTGTCTGCCATGGTCTCCTGTCCGGTCCTTCGAATCGGCTTCGTGGGAGCCGACGCCGGTTCCTGCTTACTCTCTAGCTCGTCGTGCCGGCCTACGTGGTCGTGTCGGCGTCGCGCTTCTCGACGAAGGCCGAGCGCTGCTCGTCGGCCACCCCGGCCACGTGCAGCTCGTAGGTGAAGCCCTGCTCCAGCCGGTAGCTGGTCTTCACGTCGACGGGGTCGATGCCGTTGAGCGATTCCTTGGCCCGCCGGATGATGGTGGGGCTCTTGGTGGCGATCTCTGCCGCCAGCGCCAGGGCCGCCG
>DATDHU010000132.1:0-12713 GCA_036521415.1 Acidimicrobiales bacterium | reverse complement strand
TTTACGAACTACCGCTTCTCCGACGGAACGTTGAACTTGATCGACCGCGGCGCGTTGCAGGTCACCGCCCCCCTCACCGGCGTGAACAAGGAGCTGCGGAGCCTGGCCCTCGATCTCTGGGTCATCGCCGCCGTCGGCGTCACCCTCGCCGTCCTGTTGGGCCTCCTGGTCGGCCGCACCGCGTTGGTGCCGCTTAACAGCCTGACCGAGGCGGTCGAGGACCTGGCCGAGACGACCGACGTCTCCCAGCGCCTGGACCCAGGGGGACCCGACGAGCTGGGGCGGCTGCGGCGGGCCTTCAACCGTCTCCTGGCCGCCTTGGACTCGTCGCGCGACTCCCAGCGTCAGCTGGTCCTCGACGCCTCCCACGAGCTCCGCACCCCGCTCACCAGCCTCAAGACCAACATGGAGGTGGCCCGTCGGCTCGAGGAGCTGGCCCCCGAGGAGCGGAGCGTGCTCATCGGGGACGTCCTGACCCAGCTCGACGAGCTGACCACCCTGGTCGGGGACCTGTCCGAACTGGCCCGAGGCGATGTGCCCGCCTTGACCTCGGGGATCGTCAGCCTGGACAGCGTGGTGGCCGATGCCGTCTCGGCAGCAACCACTCACGGGCGCAGCCGCAACGTGACCTTCAACGCCACCATCCGGCCGAGCCTGGTGACCGGGTCGAGGAACCGGCTCGAACGGGCCATCGGCAACCTGCTCGACAATGCACTCAAGTGGAGCCCGGACGGCGGCGTGGTCGAGGTGTCCTGCGTCGCCGGAACGGTCGTGGTTCGGGACCACGGGCCGGGCATCAGCGACGACGACCTCGTCCACATCTTCGACCGCTTCTACCGCGCCCCGGCGGCCCGGGGGCGTCCGGGATCCGGACTGGGACTGGCCATCGTGGCCCAGGTAGCCCGGGAGGAGGGCGGTTCGGTCATTGCCGGGCACGCCCCCGGAGGCGGGGCGATCTTCCGGTTCAGCCTGCCCGAGCTGCAGCTCACCGACATCCCGGTCGACCCCGACTGAGATCGCGTCACGTGGCGCTGCCGCCGGTTGGCGACTAGTCTGCCGCACGACATGGGATCGTTGATCAAAAAGCGCCGGAAGCGCATGCGCAAGAAGAAGCACAAGAAGATGTTGAAGGCCACACGCTGGCAGCGGCGGGCCGCCGGCAAGTAGTCGCTGGCCAGGGAACCTTTCTCCTGGTCACCCAGCAACTGCTCTCCCCCGGTCATCCTGCGACGGCACCACCCCCGTCCGCCGGGACCGTTCTCGTCGCCACCACTGCACCCTCGGAAGAGCCGAGCCTCAGGGAGACCTTGCCGGCAAGGCCAACATCCGACGGCGTCCCTTCGAGGTACCACGTTGAGCCGCTCCCGGCCAGCAACGGCCGGGCCCCGGTGACTGCGGCGAACAGGTCGCGCCACTCGGCCAGCCGGGGCTCGACCATGAGCGCGGCCGCCTCCAGGTCGTTCGTGCCCGCCGCGCCGTCCTGCTCTCCGACGCCTGGACCCAGCTCGTCCCAGGCGCGGTAGACGGCCGCGGTGTTGACGCCGAACGGGGGCAGGAGCAGCACGAAATGTCGCTTCTCATAGGGGAGCGGCACCACCGACTCGCCGATACCGCGCACGGACGCCCGGCCCCCGAAAACGCAGAACGGCACATCGGCGCCCAGGCCGGCAGCCACATCGAGATCGGTGCAACCGGCCCATCGAAGCACGGCCGCCGCATCCGACGAGCCTCCCCCGAGCCCGGCTCCGGGCGGGACCCGCTTGATCAGCAGGACGCGGGACTCCCGACCCACCGCGGCCAACGCCTTGGTCACCAGGTTGTCCGGACCTATCGGGACCGGGCCCATCGTGACTCCGGCGGGCAACTCGGGCTCCACGGTCAGCCCGGTTCCCGGCTCGATCACCAGGGTGTCGTGGAGGTCGAGGGCCACCATCTCGGCGTCGAGCTCGTGGTAGCCGTCCGGGCGCACGCCGGTGACGCGCAACGTCAGCGTGAGCTTGGCCGGCGCCGAGAGCTCGACACCCTCTGTCATCCCCCGGCTCCCTGCGGGCCAGTCCGGACTGCCGTCGTCGGCTTCCGGTCCAGGCCTCCTGCCGTCATGGCCCGCTCACCCCGGCCAGCCTCCCCCAGTCGTCGAGCGTGAGCTCTTCGGCCCGCGCCGTGGGGGGGATGCCGGCCTCGGCGAACGCCTCAGGACGGACCAGGTCGGCCAGGGAACGCCGGAGCATCTTGCGCCGATGGGCAAATCCCCCCCGGACCACCGCGAACAACCGGTCGTAGGAGACGGCCCCCGATCCGGCGCCGGGGTCGAGTCGGCGGACCAGGCGCACCAGCACGGACTCGACCCTCGGTTGCGGGACGAATACCGATGGGGGCACCCGCCCCACCACTTTGGCCGTGGCCCAGTACGCCACCTTCACCGACACGGCCCCGTAGGCCTCGTCCCCTGCGCCGGCGGCCAGGCGCTCCCCCACCTCTCGCTGCACCATGACCAGGAGGGAACCGACCTGGGGCGCCTCCTCGAGCACCCGGATGACCAGGGGGGTGGCCACGTTGTAGGGGAGGTTGGCCACCAGGGACCACGGCCCGTCCTCGTCCTCGAACAGCTCGGCCCAGTCGAGTCGGAGCGCATCGGCCTCGACGACACGGACTCCGCGAGGCTCGACTTGCCGGCGGAGCACGGGCAGGACGTGCCGGTCGATCTCGACGGCGGTGACCCTGGCCCCCGCTTCGGCCAGGGCCAGGGTGAGCGACCCGAGCCCCGCACCGATCTCGACCACCGGTTGCCCGGGCTCCACCTCGGCCAACCGGACGATCCGCCGCACGGTGTTGGCATCGGCCACGAAGTTCTGCCCCAGGGCCCGGCTGGGGTGGAGGTCGTTGTCGGCCAGGAGACGGGCGATGTCCGTCCGACTGTGGGTCATTCGGGTGCACTCACAGGTGGACGGCACGGGTCGGGCTGGTCACAGGTTGAACACGGCGCGCGCCGCACGGGTCGACGATTCGGCCACCACCTCGGCCGACAGCCCTCTGACCCGGGCCACCGCCCAGCCGACCAGGGGAACCCGGGCCGGCTCGTTGACCGAGCCCCGGTGGGGAACAGGCGTGAGGAAGGGCGAATCGGTCTCGACCAGCAGGCGATCGAGCGGGCAGAGCAGAGCCGCCTCCCGGACGTCATCGGCGGTCTTGAAGGTGACGATCCCGCTGAACGAGAGGAATGCGCCCAGGTCCAGGCACCGTCTCGCCTCGGCCGGGCCCCCGGTGAAGCAGTGGAAGACCGTCCGCTCGGGTACACCCGCCCCGGCCAGCACGTCGAAGGTGTCTTCCCAGGCCTCCCGGGAATGGATGACCAGGGCCAGACCGTGGCGGTGGGCCAGCTCGACCTGCGCCGCAAATGCGCCCCGCTGCACGTCCCGGGGCGAATGGTCGTAGTGGTAGTCGAGCCCGCACTCCCCCACGGCCACCACGACCGAGGTTCCCTCGGCATCGGTCCTCAGAGCGTCGTCGAGGACTGCGGCGGCGGCATCGACCCCGTCGGAGGCGTCGTGGGGGTGCAATCCCACCGTGGCCCAGGCCTCGATGCCCTCGATCCGAGCCGGTGAGCCCGGGTCTCGCAGTCTGCGAGCCAGGGCCACGGCTTCCTCAGACGACCGAGCCCCGGTGCCGACGCAGACCAACCGGGTGACCCCGGCCTCCGAGGCGCGGGCCAGCGCTGCGTTCAGCGGTGTGGCGTGCACCGACCCTGCCGACCCTTCGGCGGCCGACGGGTCCAGGTACTCGTCTTGCAGGTGGCAGTGCGAGTCGAACCACTCCAGAACTGCGTCGCTCATCGTGCCCCCTTCGCCCTCTCCGCCCTGTCCACCCAATTCCCCTTCCTCTGCGTCATGGCGCGCCTGGGTCACCAGGCGGCCGTCACGCCTTCCGCCGCGGGAACAGGGGCTGGGCCTTCTCCACCGCCAGGCCGCCGGGATAGCGACCCCACGTTGCGTCCTCGGGAAGCCGGCCCTCCGATGGGCTCCCGCTCAGCCCGATCCGACGCCAGATCTCATCGGCCGAGGACGGCATGGCCGGCGAGACCAGAAGGGCGACGATCCGGAGCACTTCGAGGGCACTGCCGAGAACGGCGTCGACCGCCGGCCCCGGCTCGGACTTCCAGGGCTCGGCCGTCTCGAGCTCGGCGTTGGTCTCACGGATCAGGCGCCACGTGGCCTCGAGGCCCAGGTGGGGAAGGGATTCGTTCCAGGCGGCGATGGCTTCTGCACCCACCGAGGCGGCCACCGCGGCCAGCCGGCTCTCGCTGTCGGGCGCAGGACCGATGCCATCGCACTTGCTGGCGACCACGGTGGTCACCCGGGCCACCAGGTTGCCCAGGTTGTTGGCCAGATCGGAGTTGTAGCGGGCAGTCATCCCCTCGGCCGAGAAATCGCCGTCGGAGCCGAGGGGCGTGTCCCGCAGCAGCTGGTACCGCGCCGGGTCCACGCCGTAGTCGGCCACCAGGTCGCTGGGGGCAATCTGGTTGAGACTCGACTTGGACATCTTCTCCCCACCCACCAGCAGCCAACCGTGAACCTGCACCTGAGCCGGTGGGTCGATCCCCGCAGCCATGCACATGGCCGGCCACCACACGCAGTGGAAGCGGATGATCTCCTTGCCGATCAGGTGGTGCACGGCGGGCCACCAAGCGGCAAAGCGCTCCTCGTCCTCGCCGTACCCGATGGCGGTGAGGTAGTTCACCAGCGCGTCGTACCAGACGTAGAACACGTGGGCGCTATCCCAGGGAACGGGGACACCCCAGGTGATCGAGGTGCGGGTGATGGAGATGTCGTTGAGGCCGCCCTTGATGAAGCTCAGGGCCTCGTTGCGCTTGGCCTCGGGAACCACCGCATCAGGGTGCTTCTCGTACCACTCGATCAGGCGGTCCTCGAAGGCGCTCAGCCGGAAGAAGTAGTTGTCCTCCTCGAGGACCTCGACCGGCGTCCGGTGGACGGGGCAGAGCATGCCCTCGAGCAGCTCGCCCTCGCTGTAGTACTGCTCGCAGGAGACGCAGTACAGCCCGCTATAGGTGTCCTTGACGATCCACCCGTTGTCGTAGATCTGCTGGAGGAACCGCTGCACGGTCCGGTGATGGCGGGGCTCGGTGGTGCGGATGAAGTCGTCGTTGCTGATGTCGAGCTCGTCCCACGCGGCGGCAAAGCGGGTGGAGAGCTGATCGGTCCACTCCTGGGCGGTGACTCCGTGCTCCTCGGCCGCCCGGGCCACTTTCTGGCCGTGTTCGTCCGTCCCCGTCAGGAAGAAGACGTCGTCGCCGATCAGCCGGTGCCAACGGGCCAAGGCATCGGCATTGACGGTCGTGTAGGCGTGACCGACGTGGGGGGCGTCGTTGACGTAGTAGATCGGGGTCGTGACGTAGAAGCGGGGCACCGCCGGTAGCGTACCGACCGGATGCGATCCAGCCGACCGATCGCCGGTCGGCTCACCAATTGGCGACGTGGCAACCGCCCATCCCGGTGCGCTCCGTATAGCGCTGGTGATAGGCCTCAGCCGGCCAGAACGTCGATGCCGGCGTCACCTCGGTGACGATCGGGCGCTTGAACCGTCCCTGGAACTGCTCGACGGACTCCTTGGCCTGGAGCGCCTGCTCGTCGCTGTAGGTGAACACGACCGAGCGGTACTGGGTGCCCCGGTCGGGGCCCTGCCGGTTGGGGGTGGTCGGGTCGTGATGCCGCCAGAAGGCCTCGAGCAGCTCGGGATAGGACACCACCTTGGGATCGAAGGTGACCAGTACGGCCTCGGCGTGCCCCGTGGTACCCGAGCACACCTGTTCGTAGCTGGGATTGGCCACGAACCCGCCCTCGTAACCGGAGACGGCATCCACCACGCCCGGTATCTCCCGGAAGAACTCTTCGACCCCCCAGAAGCACCCGGCTGCGAAGGCGGCGAGGGCCAGCCCTTCGGCAACATCCCCCGGCTCCACCGCCGGTGCCTGCGTCGTGTCCATCTGCGACCGTCCGAACATTGCTCGTCCTCTCTCGGTCCGCTGCCGGGCACCAACATTGCCCTGGCTCTGTCCGTGTTTTGTCTCTGTTTTACTCAACCCTCTCATCAGGCTGCGCATTCCTGTCGTCGGGGCCCACGCCGGTGGTCTTGGAGCCGAGGGCCAGGTCGTAGACCCGGCGGCGAGGAAGCCCGAACTGGGCTGCCACGGCGTCCACCGCTCCCCGGGTCCGCTCCCCCGCTTCGAGGTGGGAGGCAAGAGCGGCCACGACCTCGGCATCTTCGACGACCGGGGCCTCCGGCGGTGGTGCCCCCTCGACCACGAGCACCACTTCTCCCCGCACCGCGGTCTCGCTCGCCCAGGATCGTGCCTCGTCCAGCGTCCCCCGCCGGATCTGCTCATGGAGCTTGGTCAGTTCCCGGGCCACCGCTACCCGCCGGCCGCCGCCACAGGAGACGGCGAGATCGTCCAAGGTACCCAGGACCCGCCCGGGAGCTTCGAAGAGCACGGAGGTTCGCTGCTCGACCGACAGCTGCTCCAGCCGGATGCGGCGGTCGCGGCCCGACCGGGGCAGGAAGCCCTCGAAGCAGAACCGGTCGGTGGCCAGGCCGCTGACCACCAGCGCCGCGACCACCGCCGAGGGGCCCGGAACCACCGAGACGTTCACGCCGGCTGCGGCTGCGACGGCTACGAGACGGCTGCCAGGGTCCGAGATGCCGGGCATGCCCGCATCACTGACCACGGCCACGGAGCGGCCCGCGGCCACGTCCTGCAGGACGTCGGCGATGCGATCGTCCTCGTTGTGCTCGTGCAGAGACCGGAGCGTCGGCCCGGTGATCCCGGCGTGGGTCAGCAGCTTGCGAGAATGCCGGGTGTCCTCGCAGTAGATGACATCGGCAGCCGCCAGCGCGCTCACCGCCCGGGGCGAGAGGTCGCCCAGGTTGCCGATCGGGGTAGCCACCAAGACGATGCTGCCCTCGCCGCCGACCCCCTGGACCGGTTCCCCGGTCACCGCAGCTCCAGGGTGTCGCCCACAGCCAGGCCCCATCGCTCGAAGGACCCCGCTTCGCCCTCGATCACCAGCCGAGCCTTGGGGCAGGGCAGGCCCACACGCCAGGGACGCATCCGACGGACCCGTAACACCACGAGGTCCTGGTCGCAGTAGGCCACGTCCACCGGGAACCGCATGCCAAACGTATGCACGGCGCGGGTCCGGTCGAGGACCATGGCGCCCTCGTACCCCTCCTTGCCGTGCAGGCCCTGGGCGAGCGGCGACCGCGGCTCGACCACGTCGGCCGCGGCCAGCACGTCACCCCCTCGGAGCAGCCAGGTCCTGTGCCCGAGACGCTCCACTGGTGGCAACCTAGTCGACCGAGTAGTGTTTCCGAGCTATGTCGAAGCGAACCAACAAGCGCAAGATCCGCGCCAAGAAGAAGGCCAACCACGGCAAGAAGCCGAACTGCGGCCGGGGCTGAGCCCACCCGGTTGGTTCAGACGGCGGCTTCGGACGGGATCCATTTCGCCTCATGCCGGCGCAGGACGGCGTCGAGCTCAGTCGGCAGGTCGGTAATGATCCCGTCGACCCCCAGCTCGACCAGCTCGTCCATCTCTGACCCGTCATCGATGGTCCAGACGTGGAGGGCCAGCCCGGCCCGGTGTGCCGCCTCGACGAACGCCTCGTTCACCAGCTCGAGCTCGCCCACCCGATGGGGAACCTGCAGGGCCACGTGGCCCATCGGCGCAGGGGTCTCTCCGGCCGCCACTGCCTGGTAGAAGGCGCGTACGGCCAGCGTTCCCGCCGAGGTGGGGATCTCGGGGGCGTAGGCCGAGAAGGCGTCGGTGGCGGTATCGAGGAACGACGCCACGATGACGTCCTCTTCCCGGCCGAATCGCCGGAGCATGGCCGCCAGAGTCTCCTCATACGGGGTCACCGTGGGCGCGGTCCGCTTGATGTCCAGGTTGAGGATCACTCCGGGGAACTGCTCGAGCACCTCTTCCAACGTGGCGATCCGAAAGTCCGGGTCGTCGGGTGCCCGGCCCCGGAAGGGATAGGCCGCCTGAGGTTGGTCGTGGTCCACGTCGCAGCCCCCCACCCACCAGTAGGCGTTGTCGAGCCTTTGGATCTCAGCCAGCGTCATCGCCCCGATCGCGCCGGCTCCGTTGGTGGTGCGATCCACTGCCGGATCGTGACATACGACCAGATGGCCGTCAGCCGTGGCATGGACATCGAGCTCGATGGCCGTGGCCCCGGCGGTCAGGGCGTTGCCGATGGCGTACAGCGTGGACGACGGCGCTTCCCACGCACCGCCCTGGTGGGCGTAGGCGATGACCCGGCGATCGAGCCAGCCGGCCGATGGGGTCATCGTGCTGCTACCACGGCAGGGTGGTGCAGAGCCCATGCCCGCACTGGGCTGACGAATTGACCATGGAAGAACGGTAGCCTCTGCCGCGCAATGCTCGACCACATTTTCATGCAGCTCGTGACCTCGCTCAAGGAGTCCTTCGAGTCCGCCCTCCTCCAGCGCCAGGCCGTTGAGGAGCGGTTCCAAGTCGACGTCTTCCTGGGTGACGTCAGCTTCGAGACCTCCTACAGCCTCCCCGGTGAACAGCGCCCGGCACGCATCCGGATGGACACCAGCCTGGACTGGCCGACGTGGAGCCAGACTGCATACCGAAGCTGGTCCATCGGCGAGGAACCCGAGGAGCTGCCAGAGCTACTGGTGGAGATCGCCTTCCGGGCCCAGAATCTCGACGCCGTACCAGAGCTCCCCGGGTTGCTCAAGGTGCTGCCACCCCACCTCTCGGTCCTGGGCAGCGATCGGTTGACCAGGAGCTCCCCCACCGTCGAGCAGGTGTTCGCCGACGATCCCCGTGGTCCGGAGTGCGCGGTCGAGGTTAGCTACGAGGGGGCGTGCCCCTTGGAAGATGCGATACTCGAGAACCCCTCCGGTCTGGCCGAGGCATTGGCACCGCTCGGCCGTTCGGTGGCGTCGGTATTGGTGCGGCTCGGGGACCTGCCGTTCGCCTTCCGGCCACCGGGTCCAGCCGACCCGAGCTGAGCCACTTGGCCCGGTTGCCAAGCCGGCAGCGCCGAGGCAGTACAACCTGGGTAACAGCTGGGTTCCGGCCCCCTGCCGCAGTGGTTTCACCGCGCCAAGAGGCCGGAACCAACCACTGTCAGCTGGTTCTACGCACCCGCCTGGTTGCCAGGACCAGGATCAGACCAAGCAACAAGAGCAGGCCGGCCAGCACCAGCTCGAGCGACGTCTCGGCACCCGTGAATGCGAGTGTCGTGGCGCCATTCGTTCCTGTTGCCGATGCCGATGACCCCGTGGCGACTGTCTGTGCCGGGGGCACGGACGTCAACACGAGGGCAGTGAGCCTGCCTGCGGAGTTGCCGGGCGTCCCAGGAGTTCCGGGCGTGCCCGGCGTCCCGGGGGTTCCGGGTGTGCCTGGCGTTCCAGGCGTTCCGGGGGTTCCAGGCGTTCCGGGCGTCCCAGGGGTCCCCGGTGTGCCGGGCATTCCCGGAGTTCCGGGCATTCCCGGAGTTCCGGGCGTGCCAGGGGTCCCCGGTGTGCCCGGCGTTCCTGGAGTACCTGGCGTTCCGGGTGTGCCTGGAGTTCCAGGCGTGCCCGGGGTTCCAGGCGTGCCCGGGGTTCCAGGCGTTCCCGGGGTTCCAGGAGTCCCACAGGAGCTCCTGGCATCACCCAGTAGCCCAACGGCTATGCCGCACACGTTCACCGGGGTGTTCACGTTCACCAGACCACCCTGGCTGGTCGAGCCGCCTGTCGGGGCGCACTCCGAGGAGGCACGTCCGAGCACGGCCGCACTGATCCCGCACACGTTGACCGGCACGTTGGCATTGACCAAGCCGACCTGTTGGGTCGAGCCGCCTGTCGGGGCGCTGCCCCCTGTGCCGTCGGGTTGGGTCGCTGCGGTCGCATGCCCAAGGACCCCTACGGCAACGTCACTGACGTTGACAGGGGCGTTGGCATTGACCAACCCGATTTGCTGGGTGACCGCAGGTGGATCGCTTGCTTCCCCGGCCGGAGGACTGCTTGCCTCCTCTCCTGGTGGGGTGGATGGGGACCCAGGTTCGGTCACATCACCCGCCCCGCCTTTAGGCGGGTCAGCGTTGGGCGTTCCTCCTGACTGGGTGGCGTCAGGTGAAGCGCCCCCGGTCCAGCCCGACGGGGTTGTTGCCGGCGCATCCGATGAGCTGTTCGCAGTCGCATGCCCGACGACCGCCACGGCAACGTCGCTGACGTTGACGGGAGCGTTGGCATCTACCAGTCCGACCTGTGTGGTCGGTGCCGCAGCATGAGCCGTCTCACCGCCTCCGCTCCAGCCCGACGGAGATGTTGCCGGCGCATCCGATGGGCCGCCTCCGCCCCAGTTCGACGGGGTCGGTGGCCCTTCCGGTGAGCTGTTCGCAGTCGCATGACCGACTACAGCCACGGCAACGTCGCTGACGTTGACGGGAACATTGGCATTTACCAGTCCGACCTGGGTGGTCGGTGTTGCTGCATGGGCTGTCCCCGCGCTCAACATGAGCGCGCAGATAACCCCGGCGCCGCCGCCCACAAGGGACAGCAGCAAAGTCTTTGGCCTGATCATGGCCTCTCCTTCTCTCAGAGTTCAATGGACGATCGCCCGGCTGTCCGGGCGCTTTCGCGTCGATCTCGAGAGAGGATTAGGCAGGCGAAATTGCGGGTTCGACCAGTGCTTCGGGTAGCGGAATGCTGCCGATGGGTCCGAGGCATTCAGCCCGGTTGGCGAAGGCGGACGCATCGGTCGCGACATATGCGGCTGCCGACGATCCGGATCCGGAGGACGATGAGCTCGAAGATCCGCTGGCGAGGGGAGCAGGTACGGAAGCCGGGGCACCCGGCGGAACCACGCCACCCCCGCCGATGAGACCCACGGAGTGGGCGGAAGGCCCAAGATCCGAAGGGCTGAGAACCTCGGCACGAGATACCTCGCGCGTCGTGTGTCTTCCCTGGGTCGAACCAAGTTGGATCCCGGTAGGAGTGCTCGAGCCACCCGTCACTGCGGGGAGGAGACTCCTCGGGATGTCAGGAACGACGACAGGGCCAGAACTACCGACCCCCGCCCTCGTTGGTGCACCCAGCCCAGGTGGCGAACCGCTGACCACGCCCGGCCCCACCGAGGTCGCGCCCGGGAGGGACGACCCGCTCGGCACGGTGAACGGAGGCGACGACCCAGTCGGCGCCGTGAGCGGAGGCGACGACCCAGTCGGCGCCGTGAGCGGAGGAGTCTGCCCGGGCGGCACAGAAAGCGGACCCGTCACCTGACCGACGAGGGTGGTAACCGGGGAAGCGACCTGGCTGACCAGCGTCGTGACAGGCGAGGCGACCTGGCCGACGAGGTTGGTGACGGGTGAGACGACCGCGCCAACCGGCGCGACCACGTCCCCGACCACCGAGGTGACCGGAGAGGCGACCTGGCCAACCACCGTGGAGACCGGCGAAACCACCGCGCCGACCGGCGCGACCACCTGGCCGACGACCGTCGTGACGGGTGACGCGACCTGGCCGACGACCGCAGTGACCGGCGTAGCAACCTGATCGGACACCGCTGTCACCGGGGCCACGACAGCGGCCACCGGTGCAACGACCTGGCCGACGACCGCAGTGACCGGGGCTACCGCCGATCCGACACCGGGGCTGGCCGTCGCTTCAGCGGCAGAAGCTCGGCTGGCGAAGAAGACGACGGCCATACATAACAAGAATCCCCCGACCAGAACACCGAACACGATGGATGAGATCGACGCCGTTGTCCCACGAGGTTGTGTAGACGAACTGTCTATTGGTTCCATCATCTGCTCTACCGTCGCTAGAGCGCCAGAATACCTAATCGCGTGCACAAGTCAATAGTGACGCTCGTTGGGGATGTGAGCATGACCGACTTGACGCGCAATCAGTAAGGGATCGATCGGTTCGGATTGCGGACGGCGCGGGACGGTTGTTCCACCATGGCAGCGGCGACGGTACCGAAGACTCGGCACGGATTCCGGCACGGGTCCGGGAATAGTCGATATCGCTCATCATCTATGTAGATCTCACCTGCCAACGCGTATTTACTCGTGTGGAGCTGGAGCCGATCTGGGCATCCACCCACGTCGATACCCAATTCTGATTGGCCAAAACCACCGCCCTCGAGAGGGATCGATTGTGCGGCTTCCGGGGCAATTATGAACCGGTCCGATACGCAGCGATCGGAGCTTCCTGATCACATTGACGGGGGGCCCATTGAACGACGGTCGTCTGCGGTCTTCAGAGTGTGGACTATTGGTGACAACCGCGTGAACTGACCATCACCGAGTTCCATCCGGCCCGGATGTCGACGCAGGCAAAAAGGGCGATGCATAGTGGTGCCCTAGCACCACCGCTGGAACCTTATTGGACCTTGGGTCGGCGCCAATAGAGACGGTCGGGGCAGGGCCCGATTGTCGGTGGCGCCCCGGACGCCTTCAGTCCCGCCACCGACTCACTGAAACAGCCCGGCGGCAACGGCCAGCTCCCGCAAGTCGGCCTGGGGACGGGCCCCGACATGGGCGATCACCTCGGCCGCGCAGACGGCTCCGAGCTTGGCGCTCTCTTCCGGTGAGAGGCCATTGGTGATCCCGTACAGGAAGCCGGCGGCGAACAGGTCTCCCGCGCCGGTGGTGTCCACCACCTTGTCCACCGGTGCAGCG
>DATDHU010000131.1:0-4469 GCA_036521415.1 Acidimicrobiales bacterium | reverse complement strand
CGCCCGGCGTTGAGGGCGGCCAGGGTCACGGTCAGCCCGGCAAAGCCGACCACCCCGTTGACGGCCACCTCGGCCACCGTGGCGACGTGGGCGAGACCCTCGGTTCCGGTTACCACCTCGATGCCGGGCGGGAGGGCCCGGGCCAGCTCGCCGGCCAGCGAGGGGTCGCCGATGGCCACGACCTCCGGGTTGAGGCGGCGGGCCTGGTCGGCCAGGAGCTCGACCGATCGTTGGGCGCCGATGGCCACGACCGAAAACCGATCGGGGCAGGCGTCCACCACATCGATGGCCTGCGTCCCGATCGACCCGGTCGAGCCGATCAGACTGACACTCGTCGTGGGTGGCACCTCTCTAGCCTGCCCGACTTTCAACCGATGTTGAAGGCGCGGACCAAGTAGTAGGTGGCGGGCAGGACGAAGAGCAGGGCGTCGACCCGGTCGAGCACGCCACCATGCCCGGGAAGGAGGGTTCCCATGTCCTTGATGTGGAGGTCCCGCTTGAGCATCGACTCGGCCAGGTCGCCGATCGGGGCGACCACCGCCACCATCAGGCCGAGCACGGCCGCCTTGGCGGGCGTCCAGGGGTGAATGGCGCCGACCAGCGCCGCCGAGACCACCACCGAGAGGACCAGTCCGCCCACCCAGCCCTCCCACGTCTTGTTGGGGCTGATGGAGCGGGCCAGTGGATGTCGTCCGAGCCAACCCCCGACGACCAGCCCGCCGACGTCGTTGGCCACGGTGGCGATGATCGCCCCGAGGAGGAAGGCAATGCCGTGGCGGTTCGGGAAGTTCGAGGGGGCGAGCAGCAGCGCGGCGAACGACCCCAGCAGTGAGATCCAGCCCACGGTGAGGAACGTCGCCGCCGCACCGGCCACCGGTGCCCCGCGTTCGACTCCCAGCAGGTACCAGAGGAAGGTGAACACGGCGATGAGAACCAGGACAAGCGGGACGGCGGCCGTCCCCTTGGTGTAGGCGGCGATCATCAGCGCCACCGTCCCGACCAGGCCGAGCAGGGTCGCCGGGTGGTAGCCGGCACGTCGCAACACCCCGAAGCACTCGCCGGCGGCGAAGGTCACGACGACGATGCACAAGGCCAACGCAGGCACGGTGCCCAATGCGAAGAGCACGAGGGTGATGACGGCCACGGCCAGCCCGGTGGCGATGCGCACGCCGGCGTTGGCCCCCTCGCCGGTGGGCCCCCCGACCGGTGGCTCCATGGCTATGCCGGGTGGGCCCGAGTCCTGCCGGGCGCGCAGGGGTCGGAAGCCCCGTCGAGCCGGCGGGCCCCCTTCGGAATCGTCGTCGAACCACTGCTCGCCTCGGGGCGGTACCTGGCGCGGCTCGGGCTGGTCGTAGTCGACCTGGGGGCCCGGCGGCTCCGCCTCGTAGCCGGTGGACGTGGCGCCGGCCGAACCGGACGGGGCGGCCGCCGATCGATCGGCCGCGGCCAACCCGGCAATACCGCCGCGACGGAGGCCGACGCCGGGCACGTCGGTTACCGAGGCGCCCGGGGGCTCGGCGGCCAGCGCGTCGGCACCTGGGGCCCCCACTGCTCCTTCGGGTCGCCGGGCGCGAAGGCGGCCGGCTCGCTCTCCGGCGCGGCGCAGGATGCCGGACCGAACCGGGGCCGGTGGCTCCTCGATCGGCCCGAACCGATCGAAGCCCTGATCGTCAGGCTCGTCGTGCAGATCGCGGTCGATGCTGCCGCTAGCTCCACGCCCGACGGCCGGGACCACTTCGGTGACCGGGTCGATGGTCGAATACGGCGTCGGACCGACCGGGGCCGGCGGGTCCGAGGCCCGGCCGCGCTCGTCCTCGTAGGCGTAGTCGAAGTCACCCTGAGCGGGCGTCCCGCCCTCCCGTGGGTCGAGGAGCGGTTCGCCGCTCAACCTGACCGGAGGTACCGGTGCCGTGTCGAGCGGCAGGTCGAATTCCCAGGGGCGCCGGACCGGGTCGGGGGCATCATTCTCGTCGAGCGAACCCAGCGCAGTCTCCTCGTTGGCATAGAGGTCAGGGTCGAACTGATCGTCGGCGGTCCAGTCGCTGTGCTCCTCCCGCCATGTCGGACCCGAACGGCTCCTCCAGTCGTCGCCGTCCTCGTTGTCTCGGGCGAGAACGGCGGGGACCTGGCCGGTCGGCGGCTCGGTCCAGTGAGGAAGGGCCGAGACGTCCGGGGAGGGGGGCTGCTCGACCGGAGCGTACGGCTCGTATGCCTCGTCCGCCGGGGGTTGGGCGGGCTCGTCGAAGAGGGGGGGCGGAGGCTGCGACGACCACGGCACCGACCAGGGAGCCGAATCGGTCGGTTCGGCGGGGTCCTCGGGCTCGGGCTGCTCCTGGCGCCAGTCATCGCCCAATGGACGTACCGGGCTGGGAGGTTCTCCCGTACCCGCCGGCCGGACCGCACCTCCCGGTTGGACCGTGTCCCCCGGTTGGATGGGGTCGGCACGGACCGCCGGGACCTTGCCCGTGGCTTCGCCGGCGGTCTCGGCCCCCACGATCCTCACGCGGTCGCTCTTGGGGCCGGTCGCATGCAGCGATTCGGATTCGGTTGTCTCGTTCTGCAGGTCGTCGCGGTCGTCCACGTCGTTATTCCTCCCGAACAGCGGCCAGCGCCGCCGATCGTGTCAGATCTCGAGGAGCTCCTGCTCCTTGTGGGCCAGTAGCCGGTCGATTGCGGCCACCTGGTCGTGCGTGACCCTGTCGAGGTCCTTTTCCACCCGCTCGATCTCGTCGCTCGAGACGTCACCGTCCTTTTCCAGGGCGTCGAGCTCGTGGCGGGCGGCCCGACGAAGGTTGCGGACCGTGACCCGTCCGTCCTCTGCCTTTTGCTTCACCACCTTCACGAGGTCCTTCCGGCGTTCCTCGGTCGGGACGGGAAATCCCAGCCGGATCACGTTTCCGTCGTTCGATGGCTGGATACCCAGGTCAGAGCCCTGGAGCGCTTTCTCGATGGCACCGAGCGATCCCTTGTCGTAGGGGGAGATGATCAACAGTCGGGCCTCGGGGACACTGAAGCCGGCCAGCTGGCGCAGCTCGGTCTCGGTCCCGTAGTAGTCGATCTTGAGGTGCTCGACCAGGGCGGGTGTGGCCCGGCCCGTCCGTACCGAGCCGAACTCGGCCTGGGTGTGGTCGACCGCCTTTTCCATGCGCTCCCGCGCCTCGGCCACCACCAGGGCCGTGAGGTCGTCATCCATCAACAGACCAGCGTAGCGATGATGACCACCCCGTACCCTTTCGGCGCCCCCAGCTGGGGATTCGGCCCAACGGAGCCGGGCTCAGCGGACCAGGGTCCCGATGGGCTCGCCGCCGAGGGCCTTCATGATGTTTCCGGGTCCCATCAGGTCGAAGACCAAGATGGGTAGTCCGTTGTCCTTGCAGAAGGTGATGGCGGTCAGGTCCATGACCCGGAGGTCCTTCGAGACCACCTCCATGAACGACACCTCGTCGTAGCGGGTGGCGGTGGGGTCGAGCTTGGGATCTGCCGTGTAGACACCGTCCACCCCGCCGTGGGTGCCCTTGCACAGCAGTTCGGCCTCGATCTCGGCGGCGCGCAGTGCGGCCGAGGTATCGGTGGTGAAGAAGGGGTTGCCCATCCCGGCGGCGAAGACCACGATCCGACCCTTCTCCAGGTGCCGGATGGCCCGGCGGCGGATGTAGGGCTCGGCGACCTCGGCCATCTGCACGGCCGACAGCACGCGCGTGGGCTGGTCATGGTGCTCCAGCGCGTCCTGGAGGGCCAGGGCATTGATCACCGTGCCCAACATGCCCATAGTGTCCGACGTGGCCCGGTCCATCCCTGCTCCGGCGCCGGTGGTGCCGCGCCAGATGTTGCCCCCGCCGACCATCACGGCCAGTTCCAGGTCGAGCTCGCCCCGGGCCCGGGCGATCTCGGCGGCGATCCGTTCCACCACCGAGGCATCGATGGTCTCGTCGGAGGCGGACGAGGCCAGCGCCTCCCCCGACATCTTCAAGACGATGCGCCGCCGGTCCCCCACCGCCTCGTCCCTCAGTCGCCGATGACAACCTGGGCGAACCTGGTCACCACGGCCGGGCCCAGCAGTTTGGCGATGGTCTGCTTCTCGTCCCTGATATAGGCCTGGTCGACCAGGACGCGGTTCTTGTACCAGCCGTTCAGCCGGCCTTCGATGATCTTGGGCAGGGCTGCGTCCGGCTTGCCCTCGTTCCGGGCGATCTCTTCGACGGTGGCCCGCTCGGCGTCGACCTCGGCTGCTGGGACCTCGTCCCGTGTGATGTATTCCGGCCGGGTGAAGGCGATGTGGGCGGCAATGTCGTGGGCCAGAGCCTCGTCGCCGCCCTTGATGGCGACGCTCACTGCGTTCACGCCCCGGCCGGCCTGCAGGTGGAGGTAGGTGTCCACCACACCGTCCGCCTCGGCCTCGATGCGGACGACCTCGCCCACCGAGATGTTCTCCTTCAGCGTGGCCCGAAGGCGGTCGACCTCGTCCTGCC
>DATDHU010000130.1:0-10407 GCA_036521415.1 Acidimicrobiales bacterium | reverse complement strand
CACTCACCCATGACCCTCTTCCGGGGATCGGGCGAGAACCTCCCCTTGGAGCGATGGCTGCACGAGGTCCTGTGGCCACGCGAGGCACGCCTGACCCCCGACGACGTCTATTGGGGCATGGCCCTCGGCGCGTCCGAGCTCCTGCGTTTCGGGGTCACCACGAGCTGCGAGATGTACTTCTACGAGGACGCCCTGGCCGACGCCGTGCTTGACGCCGGTTCCCGTGCCGTGATCTGCCCGGGCGTGCTGCAGCTGCCGGGGCTCGAGGGCCAGTCGTGGTCGGGGCGGTTGTCCCAGATCGCCGACTTCCACCGACGCCGCCACGGGGAGGCCGATCGGATCGAGGTGGGGTTCGGCCCCCACGCCGCCTATACCGTTCCCCTCGACGTCCTGGGCGAGACGGCCGAATTGGCCCGGCAGCTCGATGCGATGGTCCACATCCACGTGGCCGAGACCGAAGCGGAGGTCGATGGCTTCGCCGCCGAGCACGGCTGCACCGTGCCGGCGGCGCTGGCCAAAGCCGGGGTGCTCAACGCACGGGTCCTGGCCGCCCACAGCATCTGGCTCACCGACGCCGACCTCGATCTCTATGCGACCCACGACGTGGCCGTCGCCCATTGCCCGCAGAGCAACGCCAAGCTGGCCTCGGGGGTGGCCCGGCTGGAGGACATGCTGGCCCGGGGGCTCCGAGTGGGGGTGGCCACCGACGGGCCGGCGTCCAACAACGACCTCGACCTCTGGGAGGACATGCGGTTGTCGGTCATGCTGGCTCGGGTCCGGAGCCGGGACGCCACCTCGCTGCCGGCGGCCGAGGTCCTGGACCTGGTCACCCGGGGCGGGGCGGCGGCGCTCGGGCGCGACGACCTCGGGTCCCTGCGGGCCGGGGCGAAGGCGGACATGATCCTGATGGACCTCGATGATCCGGCCTTCGTGCCCCTGCTCGAGGATGCGCAGTTGATCGAGCACCTGGTCTGGTCGACACAGAGCCGGCTGGTCACCGACGTGTGGGTTGGAGGGAGCCAGGTGGTGGCCGATGGGCGGTGCCTCACGGTCGATGGCTCCCAGGCCCGCCGGGAGGTCCAGCAGCGCGCCCGTCGACTGGCCGAGGGCTGAGCCGGCCACTCCCAGACTGCATTGGTGAGGGGCCGAGCAGCTACCTTGATCTGATGGAGACACGACGCCTGGGGGACTCCGGTTTGACGGTCACGATCGCCGGGCTGGGGTGCAACAACTTCGGCATGCGGATCGATCAGGCCCGCGCCATCGACGTGGTGCACGCGGCCGTGGACGTCGGGGTCACCTTCTTCGACACCGCCCGCTCCTACGGCAACGGCCGCTCGGAGGAGTTCTTGGGGGTGGCCCTCAAGGGGCGCCGCGACCAGGTGGTGGTGGCCACCAAGTTCGGAAGCGCGCGGCTCGAGAACCGCGGGTCGAGGGCCGAGTTGATCCGCTCGGTCGAGGCCAGCCTCCGGGCGCTCGACACCGACTGGATCGACCTGCTGCAGCTGCATGCCCCTGATCCCCGCACGCCGATCGCAGAGACCCTCGATGCCCTGGACAGCCTGGTCCGGGCGGGCAAGGTGCGCTACATCGGGTGCTCCAACTTCTCGGGCTGGATGATCGCGGATGCCGCCTGGACAGCCCACACGCGCGGCGACACCCCGTTTGTCTCGGTGCAGAACCAGTGGAGTCTTCTCAGTCGGGAGATCGAAGGCGAGGTGACCGCGGCAGCCCAGAAGTTCGGGCTGGGCGTGCTCCCCTATTTCCCCCTGGCGTCGGGCCTGCTCACCGGGAAGATCCGGCCTGGTCAGTCGGCCCCGGCCGAGAGCCGGCTCTCGGTCCAGGGCTTCGACCGGGTGGTCACCCCGGAGAACATCCAAACGGTCGAGCGACTCCGGGGGTGGGCCGAACAGCGGGGCTGGAGCGTGACCCGCCTGGCCCTGTCCTGGCTGGCCAGCCACCAATCGGTCGCGTCGATCATCGCTGGCGCCACCTCCCCCCAACAGGTGCTCGAGAACGCGGAAGCGACGATCAGTGACCTGACCCCAGAAGAGGTGTGCGAGGTGGGAGGGTTGGTCAGCTAGGGCTCGGCGCGTCGGCCGCCTCGGCAGCCTCGCCGGCGCGCACCACGCCGGCGACGAAGCGCCGAACGAACAGGCGCAGCACCTCGCGCATCAGCCGCCCCGTCCCGGGAATCTTGGTGTCGAACGACGACGACCAGGTGAGCCTGGTCCCGCCGTCCTCGGCCACCAGCACCACGTCGCCCCGGTAGTTCCGGACGGGAAAACCCGAGAGGATGACATAGCCCAGGTGATGGGGCGGCTCCCACAACACCACCTCCTCACGGCTGCCCACCCCGAGGCTGGTGAAGCGTCGGATGGCCCCGACTCCGTCGGGCGCCGGATCGCCCTTCCGCTCGAGGCCGGACTGGGTGAGGAAGGACCACTCCTTCCAGCGGGCGGCCTCACCGACCAGCGGCCAGAGGGCCTCGACCGGTGCGGTCGATGTGGCCGTGACCTCGAACGACCAGTCGGCCACGTCGGCCGCTCAGCCTTCGAGCTTGGCCTTGAGTGCCTCGAGGGTCTGCTGGTAGATGCCCTGCATGACCCCGCTCATCTCGTCGGGCCGGGCGTCGACGTCCCAGGTGACCCTGGAACCGTCTCCATCGGCGGTCACGGTGATGGTGGCCTGGTGGAACTCCACCGGGACCCCGTCGGTGATCGCGTACGTCTGGCTGCGGGCGTCATCCGAGTTGCTCACCAGCCGCTCGGTCACCTCCATGCCACTCATGGCCAGGATCCGGTCATCGCCCTCCACCCGGCACGACTCGATGCCCGGCATCCAGTCGCCGATGCCGCCGAAGTTGCCGATGACCGCCCATACCTCGTCCGGCGACCGCTTGATGTCGATCGCTGCCTGTGCCGATGCCATGAGACCCCTTTTTGGTCGTGTGCTCGGTGACCGTGCCGGCACGGCCGCCGTCTCGTCGTGGCGTTGCTTCCGCATTGCCATCCTGTCACCAGGCACCGTAGCGTCGTCGGACGTGAACAGGCAGATCTCCCAGCCGGCCCTGTCCGAGTCGGCGTCCGACGGCGCCGCCCTCTTCATCCCCGACGGCAAGACCTTCGTCCCCACCGAGTTGTCCCGGGGGCCGTGGTCCCCCAAGGCCCTCCACGGAGGACCGGTCGCCGCCCTCGCTGCCCGCGCCCTCGAGGCGGACACCGGCAACGACGGGCTCCAGGTAGCCCGGATGACGGTGGAACTGCTGCGCCCCGTGCCGCTGGAGCCCCTCACCGTCGGGACCTCACTGTATCGTCCGGGAAAGCGGGTCCAGCTGCGTGACGCCCTCATCGAGGCCGACGGCGTGCCGGTGGCAGCGGCGCGCGCCCTGAGTATCCGCGTGGTGCCGCCCGACGATGGGCACCTCCCGGCCTCGACCGAGCCGGAGCCGGCTCCCCCGGGACCGGCTGAGGGTGCGACGGCGGTGAGCGGGCCGATCGAGCACGCTGGTTTCCACAACCGGGGGGCCGAGCTCCGCTTCGTCCGGGGCCAGTTCGGGCAGATCGGCCCGGCTACCGTGTGGGTCCGGCTGCGCCAGCCGGTGGTGGCCGGCGAGCAGCCCTCGCCGCTCCAGAGGGTGATGGCCGCCGCCGACTTCGGCAACGGCGTATCGGCCGAGCTCGCCTTCGGTTCCGGCTCGTTCATCAACCCCGACCTCACCGTGGCCTTGACCCGGCTGCCGGTGGGCGAGTGGATCTGCCTCGATGCCCGGACCCGTCTGACGGCGAGAGGAATCGGATCGGCCCAGTCGTCCCTGTGGGACGTCAGCGGCCGGGTGGGGACAGCGATCCAGTCCCTGCTCGTGGAGCTGGGGCATTGACCGCGGAGACGACCAGTCCGAGCGTGGCCGACCTCTTGGTGGCTCGGGCGGGGGACGACCGTATCGGCCTGCGGTTCGAGGACCAGCAGTGGAGCTGGCGGGAGGTCGTCGACGAGAGTGCGGCCCGGGCCTCGGTGCTGTCCGAACTACGGCGGGACGGGCCATTCCACATCGGGGTGCTGTTGGGGAACATCCCCGACTACCTCCTGTGGCTGGGCGGTGCGGCCTTGGTCGGGGCGGTGGTGGTCGGGGTCAACACCACCCGGCGGGGCGAGGCACTGGCGGACGACATCCGGCGGACCGACTGTCAGCTGCTAGTGACCGATGCCGAGGGGGCGGCACTGGTCGATGGGCTCGACCTCGGGTTCGACGCCGACCGCGTGGTGCTGGTCGACAACCCGGCCATCGCCGAGCGGGTCCGGGGCCACCGTGGCGTGAGTGCCGCGGCGGTCGCCGAGGCGGCCAAGCCCGTGCCGGAGGACCTCTACTTGTTGTTGTTCACCTCGGGGACCACCGGTACGCCCAAGGCCGTCCGGTGCACCCAGGGCCGCCTGGCCGCCATCGGCGAGCGGGCCGCCGCCCTGTACGGGTTCGACCGCGACGACGTGGCCTACTGTTCGATGCCGCTGTTCCACGGCAACTCCTTGATGGCCCTCTGGGCGCCGGTCCTGGCCGTCGGGGCGACGGTGGCCCTGGCCCGGCGGTTCAGTGCCTCGGGATTCGTGTCCGACGTGCAGCGCCACGGCGTGACCACCTTCACCTACGTGGGCAAGGCGCTGGCCTACGTGCTGGCCACCCCGGCCCGACCCGATGATGCTGACATCAGCCTTCGGCGAGGGTTCGGGACCGAGGCGTCGGTGGCCGATCATGCCGCCTTCGAGCAGCGCTTCGGGTGCCGGCTCACCGAGGGATACGGCTCGAGCGAGGGAGGAGCCACCATCGCCCGGACCCCCGACACGCCCACGGGGTCGTTGGGGAAGCCACACGAGGACGTGGCTGTCATCGACCCCGCCACCATGAAGGAGTGCCCCCCAGGCGTCTTCGACGACGCCGGCCGGCTGGTCAACGGGGAGGAGTCGGTGGGGGAGATCGTCAACCGGTCCGGGCTGGGCGGGTTCGAGGGCTACTACCGCAACGAGGAGGCGAACCAGGACCGGACCCGCAACGGGTGGTACTGGACGGGTGACCTGGCCTATCGGGACGGGGACGGCTTCTTCTACTTCGCCGGTCGGCGGGGCGACTGGCTGCGGGTCGACTCGGAGAACCTCACCGCCGGTCCCATCGAGCGAGTCCTGCTCCGCTTCACCGACGTCGCCGCCGTGGCCGTCTACGCCGTTCCCGATGCCCGGAGCGGCGACCAGGTGATGGCGGCCTTCGAAATGCTGCCGGAGCTCTCCCTCGATCCCGCCCGCTTCGCCCGGTTCCTGGAGGCCCAGCCCGACCTGGGCACCAAGTGGGCCCCCAGCTTCGTCGGGGCCATGGCGTCGTTCCCCCAGACGGCGAGCGGGAAGGTCACCAAGGAGGTGCTGCGAGCCCAGGGGTGGTGGGCCACCGAGGACCCCGTGTTCTGGCGATCCCCCACGGGAGCCGCGGGAGCCAAGGGAGTCCCGGGAGCCGCCGGATCCGCCGAGCGCACCGGCTCTTCCGGGCGCTACCGCTACGTGCCGCTGAACCCCACGGACCGAGCGGGGTTGATGGCCCAGTTCGAGCGGCACGGCCGCCGCGACCTCATCGCTGATTGACGGCGGATCTCAGGCGGTGACACCGGGTTCGGCCGGAGACGGCGGTTCAGGCCAACTCGGGCGAGCGAGCCTGCCCCGCTCCGGCGGGCGGGGGCGCCTGAACGGGTCCGCCGTCGCTCGCCGCGACCGCGCCCGACAACGTCTCGGACCGATCCGGATCGGCTGGAAGCGGGGCAGGAGCCTTGGCCGGCACGATGAAGGTGAGCGCCACCCCGGCCAGGGCCAAGAGGGCGCCGACCTGGAAGCCGCGGGCATACCCGGCGGTCATCGCCGTCCGGGCCAGTTCGCCGGTGACCTGGTGACCACGCTCCAATGTGGCGATCCGGCTGGCCGCCACGGTGGACAACACGGCCAGCCCGACTGAGGCACCGATCTGGCGGCTGGTGTTCATCACTCCTGAGGCCAGGCCGGCTTCCTCTCGGCGTACCCCGCCGGTGGCGGCGACGGCGATGGGCGTGAAGGCGAGGCCCATCCCCAAGGTGCACAGCACCCCACCGCCCAAGGCGTCGCTCCAGTACGTGCCGCCTGCACTGATGAACGACAGCCAGTACAACCCTCCGGCCGACAACAGGCCTCCGGCAACCATGAGCGGCCGTGGCCCGACCCTGGGGACCAGTCGACCGGCCAGCGTGGCTCCGATGGCGATGGCCGCGGTTTGGGGCAGGAAGGTCAACCCGGTGATCAGCGGGCTGTAGCCGAGCACCTGCTGCAGATAGAGGGTCAGGAAGAACCACATGGCGAACATGGCCGCGCCAAGGAGGAACATGACGACGTTGGCCCCGGTCACGAAGCGGGACTTGAACAATCGGAGGGGCATGAGCGGGTGGGTGGCCAACCGGGCCTCGATGAACACGAAGGCGGCCAGGAGGACGGCCGCCACGACCAGGGTGATGATGGTCTTGGGCGAGCCCCAGGCGTGTCGATCGGTGCTGACGATGCCGTAGACCAGGACGATCAGGCCGGCGGTCACGGTCAGCGAGCCGGCGATGTCGAGCCGCTGCCGCTCACCCTCGGCCCTCGACTCCCGCAGGTAGAAGCGGGCCAGCAGAAAGGCGACGATCCCGATGGGCACGTTGACGAACAGGATCCATCGCCAGGACAAGAGATCGGTCAGGATGCCGCCGAAGAGCGCGCCTGCCGCACCCCCGCCGGCAGCCACCGCGGTCCAGACACCCAGGGCCTTGGCCCGGGCCCGTTCTTCCCTGAAGGTCACGGTGAGGATGGTCAGCGTGGCCGGGGACAACACGGCGGCCCCGACACCCTGGAGGGCGCGGGCGATGATCAGGGTCGCTTGGTTCTGGGCGAACCCGCCCAGCAGGCTGGCTCCGGTGAACAGGGCCAGGCCGACCAGGAAGATCCGTCGCCGTCCGAATATGTCGGCCAGTCGGCCCCCCAACAGCAACAGGCCCCCGAAGGTCAACGCATAGGCCGTCACCACCCACTGCAGGTTGACCTCGGAGAAGCCGAGGCTCGCCTGGATCGACGGCAGGGCCACGTTGACGATGGAGATGTCCAGCACCACCATGAACTGGGCCAGGCAGACCAGGGAGAGGATCAGCCAGTCGGGTGGGTGACGGCGGCCTCCCTCGATTGCATCCATCGGCGCCGAAGATGGTGAAACCATCTTTCGGATCGTATGGGGTAGCCGCCGCGGTTCAGACGCGTCCGGCCGGGCCGGTCGAGATCGCTGGCCGGGTTGGGCCTGGCCCAGGCCCACCGGGGCTGTCTGTAGCCGGGCAGTCTCGCGCTCGTGCTCCCATGCTCGCACTGCTTCTCTCCTTATTCTCTCCTCGGATGCAACAGGTCGGTGTGTTGTCACATCGGCTAAGGACCGTTCGTCACTGCTATGACGGAACGAGATGGAGGAACGTGACCGATGGACGAACGTGCCTGGCTAACGGGGGAATTCGAATCCAAGCGGAGCCACCTGCGGGGCGTCGCCTATCGCATGCTCGGCTCGGTGAGCGAAGCGGACGACGCCGTTCAGGAAGCCTGGATCCGGCTCAATCGCTCTGACACCAGCGAAGTCGAGAACCTGGGCGGATGGCTGACGACGGTCGTGGCCCGGGTCTGCTTGGACATGCTGCGCTCGCGAGGGTCCCGGCGGGAGGACCCGTTGGAGACCCAGGCGGGCGAACCGGCGGCCGCCGGCGATCAGCGGATCGACCCCGAGGAGGAGGCCGTTCTGGCCGATTCGGTCGGTCTTGCGCTGCTCGTTGTGCTCGAGACGCTGACCCCCGCCGAACGGTTGGCCTTCGTGCTGCACGACATGTTCGCCGTGCCCTACGACGAGATCGCTCCGGTCGTGGGGCGGGCACCCGACGCGGCCAGGCAGCTGGCCAGCCGAGCGCGACGCCGTGTCCAGGGAGCGGCGGCCGTTCCCGACGCCGACCTGTCCCGCCAGCGCGAGGTGGTCGACGCATTCCTGTCCGCCTCGCGAGCCGGAGACTTCGATGCACTGCTTGCCGTCCTCGACCCGGACGTCGTGCTCCGAACCGACCCCATCGCCGTCCCCCCGGGGTTCTCACAAGAGGCCCGCGGGGCGATGGCCGTGGTCAGGCGGGCCGTGGTCGGAGCGCGCTATGCCCCGCACTCGCAGCTGGCACTTCTAGACGGCGTGGTCGGGCTGGTCATCGCCCCGCGTGGTCGGTTGATCCGGGCGCTCGCATTCACCGTTGCGGGCGGGAGGATCACCGAGATCGACGTGATCGCCGACACCGAACGGCTCCGACGGCTCGAGGTGGCCGTCCTCGAGCGCTAGTGGGGCACCCAGGCGTCGGGATCGGCCGTGAGCTTCTCGATCGACTTGGGCAGCTTGCCGGCGACGATGTCGGCCAGGGTCACGGTCTCCAGCACCGAGCGAAGGCTGGCCCGCACGGCCACCCACACGCTCTGGAGGTGTTCGGCGGCGCCGTCGTAGTTGGCCGCCTCGGGGCGGAGTCCGCGCACCTCGGCCAGCGGACCGTCGAGGGGCCTGATGATCTCGGCCACGGTGATGGAGTCGGCCGGGCGGGAGAGCCGGTAACCACCCTCTGCCCCGCGTTGGCTGCGTAACAGCCCGGCGCGTCGGAGGTCATTCAGGATGCTCTCCAGGAACTTCGCCGGCAGGCCCTGGGAGACGGCAAGGGCCTCGGCAGTGACCGGACGGTCGTCGGCGGCAGCCAAAGTGCACATGGCACGGACGGCGTAGTCGACCTTGGCGGAGATATACACGGTGTGGATTCTGCCAGGCCTGCTCCGAAGCGGGGGCCATCCCGGCGTGTCGGGGCTGGCAGACACCCTGCTCGCCCCGCCCCTGGGCTGGAGGCCTTTGCGCCCAGGGCTCCTGCTCGTAGACCGGGTTCGATCGGCCGGCCATCGAGACTACGTGAGGGAGGCTTCGAGGATGTTGTCGATCGAGTGCTCGAGGGTGGCGTCGAACTCCGCATCGGTCTGGTGTACCGACAGCCCCTCGGTGAGGGCTCGTGAAAAGCTACCGATGAGGCCATGGTTCGCCGCCAGGCGGATGTCCGCCTCGTGTTGACCGTATCCGCCTGAAAGGGCGACGACCCGCAAGACGTTGGGGTGTCTCACGAGATCGGAGTAGAAGTCGTCCACCTCGGGCAGCGACAGCTTCAAGATGACGGAGTGGTGCGGGGGGAGCTGGGCCAATTGCTCAGCGATGGACTGCTTCAGGATCGCCTCCGCCTTGCCCTTCTCGGGGCTGTGGATGTCGACTTCGGGCTCGATGATGGGGACGAGGCCGGCGCCCAGGATCTGGTCGGCCAGGTGGAATTGCTGGTCTACGACCGCCTCGATGCCGGTGCGGCTGCCGAGCCTGATGAAAGAGCGCATCTTGGTGCCGAAGACACCGTTCTTCTCGGCCCGTGTCACCAGCGAGGCAAGGGCGGGGATCGGGTTCATGACCTGGACGCCGTCGCGCTCGCTGGCCAAGCCCTTGTCCACCTTCAAGAAGGGGACCACGCCCTTCACGTCCCAGAGGAACGACACTGAGTTGCGGCCGTCGATGTCACGATCCATGGTGTCTTCGAACAGGATGGACCCGAGGATGTGATCACCGCTGAAGCTGGGGCTCGTGATGATCCGGCTGCGCATGGCGTGCATCAGTGCGAACATCTCGTCGTCGTCCGAGTACTGGTCCTCGTCGATGCCGTACAGCTTCAAGGCCTTCGGGGTGCTGCCACCACTCTGGTCCAAGGCGGCAATGAAGCCTCGCCCCGACTGGATCTTCTGGAACTGTTCGTCCGTCATCTGGCCCCCTCGCATGGAGGGTGATCGTGGTCAGTACAGGGTGACCACGATCACATCGAAGACGTCGTCACCGGACACAAGACGTCGTCACCGGACATGAAGTCCTCCTCCTCAGCTCCGTGGACTGCAAATTCGTGGACTGCAAATTCGTGGACTGCAAATTCGTAGACGGCGAATTCGTGGGTTGCGAATTCGATCATATGTTCCAGGTGCTCCATTTGCCGGTGCTCCCTCCTGTCTCCTGTCGTGAAGAAGGCGCCGGTGCATCGTCCTGCCTCGCCTTGCGCTGGGGCATCGAGCTCCGCTCAGGTAGCAGTTCGGCCGCCGTCGACGGCGACCACCGCACCGTGGATGAAACTCGCCTCGTCGCTCGCCAGATAGACGATCGCCGAGGCGATCTCCTCGGGACTGGCGGGGCGTCCGGCGGGGGCCAGCGAGGCCAGCTGGTCGAGGGCCTCGCCCATGCCGGCGGTCCCCTCGGTCCGAGTGGGGCCGGGGCTGATGGCGTTCACTCGCACCCCCTTGGGGCCGAAC
>DATDHU010000129.1:0-14603 GCA_036521415.1 Acidimicrobiales bacterium | reverse complement strand
GAGACCAAGGACGCCGCCATCGCCACCTACCGGGCAGCCCTCGAAGGCCACGGGATCGACACCGCTGGATGGTGGGAACGGGCCCTTGCCCTCGAAATGCTCGGGACCATGGTCCAGTTCGGTTGGGAGAAGGCGCTCGGCGGCCCGGGTCCGGAGCTGGCCTGGTGGGAGAAGTGGGTCACGGCGGGCGTCAGGTGGCTGTAGTCCGACCCTATGACGGCCTGGCCGCCCGGTGGGCTGCTGGCACGAGCCTCGTCTACGGGCCGCTGGCCGTCTCGTTGGTCCGGGCTTCACCGATCGACCTGACGGGGAAGCTGGTTCTCGACATCGGGAGTGGAACGGGCGCGGTGGCCTGTGCTCTGGACGCCACGGGGGCCAGCGTGGTTGTCGCCGACTCTTCCCTCGGCATGGTCGTCCACGGCCACCGATGGGGATGGACGGCGATGGCGTCGGACGCCATGGCGCTTGCGGTGCGAGATGGCTGCTTCGATGCGGCGATCGCCGGATTCCTGCTCAATCACCTCCCACCGGCAGGGGCACTCACAGAGATGGCGCGTGTCGTCCGCGCCGGTGGGGCCATCGCCGCCTCGACATGGGCGTCGAGTCCACCCGACCCGATCAAGGAAGCCACCACGACCGTCCTCCGCGCATGGGGATGGCGGCCGCCGGCGTGGTACGAGACGATGAAGTCCACGGTGGAGCCCATCTCCGGCGAGCCCGGCCGCCTCATGGACGACGCGGCTCGGGTAGGTCTGATCGACGTCCGGGCCACGGTCGTCGACCAGGACCTTGGCATCAGCGATCCAGGCGACATCGTCGCCTACCGGCTGGCGATGCCCCACATCGCCCCGTGGGTGGGTCAGCTCGGCGACCGGGTCGACCCTGAACTCGTTCAGCAGTTGCGCGCCGCGATCGCACCGTACGTGTCCACGTGGCGGGTCTCGGTGATCCAGCTGACCGCCCGGGTCCCGGCTCATCCGAAGTAGCGGGTTGCAGCTCTGTCCAACACCTCTGCGTAACCACCTGCTCGGCGGCGCAGGGTGCGGATCCGCCGACCGGCCCAGTCCTCCCACTCAGGAACTCCGAACACGTGCGCGACATCGGCGGTGATCCACCACCCCTCGATGGCGGCCACCTCGTCGAGGCGGGCCAGTAGCCCAGCCACCATCTCGAGGTCGGCCCGGCCGTCGACGAGATGACCAGACATGGCCGCCAGCAGGCGGGCCTGAATCTCGTAACGGGGCGTGCCGAGCAAAGCCGCGTCGGCGGCCAATGACTCAGCACCAGCCAGCGCCGCACCGAAGTCGCGTGTGCTCCAATCCAGGCGGGCCCGGATCAGCCGACCGCGGAGCTGGTGCCGCCAGCGAAATGCGTGCTCGATCTCGGTGTAGGGCATCGTCTCACTGAGGAAACCATCCGCACCGTCGACGTCCCCCGCCAGCAGGCGGCCCGAGGCCAGATCGAGCAATCCGTTGGCCAGCGGCTCGTCCAGTCCCTGACTGCGTGCGACGTCGATAGCCGCCCAGTTGAGCTCGTCGGCTTGGCCGAGTTCGCCCAGGTTCCGTACGATCCAGCCCCGCAGGTTGAGCGGGCGCGGCGTCCATCGGTGAGCACTCATGCGGGCCACGTCGCCCTCGAGGACATCCAAGGTGGCGAGTGCCTCGTCGACACGCCCGAGCATGGCCAGAGCCATCGTGGCCACCATGCCGCCGTAGGCGTTGGGAAACCGGTACGCAGCGAGCCCCTTCCCCGTCGCTTGCCTCACCAGTCTGAGCGACTCGGCCGGGCGCCCCTGGTTCATGCGGAGCCACGCCAGCCATGCCTCGGCCATCCGCCCGCTGGCCTCGGGCGCCTCACCGATCGCCCCCTCGAGCCGGATCTGGGCGCCGTCGAGGTTGCCCGAGGCCAAAGAGACCCACCCCCCGAGGGCCAGGCAACTGGTGCGAAGATCGGGCTCAACGGCCTCGTGTGCCCCGCGATCAGCGAGGGCCAAGGACTCCTCGAAATGCCGCTGGAAGTGTGCCGACCACGCGGCCACTTCGAGCGTCTCGGGACCGGCGCCACCAAGGCGGGCGGCGGCCAGGTCCTCGGCTGCCTGCTCGTAGCGTGACGCCATGGTCGCAACTCGGGCCCGCTCGACTCGAGCATCGACCGAGTCGTCCAGCGCGATGGCCTCGTCGAGGATGCGCAATGCCTCGTCCTCGTCGAATCGGAGTACGGCCGTTCGGGCGCCGGCGACCAACATGGATGAGGCGAGCGCCAAATCTCCGCCGAGGAGGGCGTGGCGCGCCACGGCCAGCGGATCGGCGCCGGTTCGACCGCCGAGCAGGCGCGCCGCCTCCCGATGGATGAAGGCGGTCCGCGATGCACCGACGGTCGATGCCAGTGCTTCACGGATGAGAGCGTGGGCGAACACGAAGATCGGACCCTCCTCGACCAGGAATTTCCGATCCACACCTGCTTCGAGATGGTCGAGGAGCTCGCTCGGCCTTGTGGACGTCACGGTGGCGAGCAGATCGAGATCAACCTTCGGCCCGATCACGGCTGCGGTGCGCAGTGTGGCCGCCGCGGCACCGGCACGAGCGCAGCGTTCCTCGACCGCCTGGCGGATGGTGCCCGGCAATTCCTCCTCGGTCTCGGCTGCCGCCAGTTCGACCAGGAAGAGTGGATGGCCCCCGCTGCGGGCGTGCAGTTCGGGTGCCCGTTCCGGGCCCACGACGAGCTCGGCGTCCTCCTCACTGAGTGGGCTCAGGGTCACGGTCGTCACGCCGGGGAGGGCCGTTCCTTCCTCCGTCCGACGACCGCCCACGATGACGACATGACTGTCGGCCAGCCGACGTGGCGCCTGTCCGAGCCATGCGGTCGTTGCCGTGTCGGCGAGATGGACGTCGTCGACGATCAGCACCAGGGTCCGGCGCTCCGCCTGGCGGCGAACGACACTGAAGAGCGCGGCAAACAGCAGTGCTTGTCCAGCTCCGGGCTCGGTCAGGACGCTCAGTTGGGCGGCTGCGGGAGGCTCGGACTGCGCGCCGAGGAGCGGGCTCAGGGCGGCGACGTCCGGACCGAGGACATCGGTGGATCCCTCGGGCCCGGTTCTGCGTACCATCACCTCCACGGCCTCCAGCAGTGGTTGAACGGGTAGCGACCGGACGAGTTCGTCGCACGTGACCGACACGACGTCGACGCCACGATCGGAGAGGCGGCCGGCCCAGACCTGCAGCAACCGCGACTTCCCGATGCCCGCCTCCCCTTCGACCATGGCGACCTGGCCCTGGCCCCGCTCGGCTCGCTCCACCAGTCCGTCCAACGAGCGAATGTACGGCTCTCGTCCCGGCAGTTCGACGGCGGGCGCGGTCGAGACCCCGTTCCCGTTCCGAGCCTCGGACACCTCGCCCAAGAGGATGGCGGCGTGCAACGCCTCCGTCTCTTCCGAAGGACCTACCCCCAGTTCCTCGACCAGACGCTCTCGGACGGCGGCATAGGTCGCCAACGCCGAAGCCTGCCTTCCCGACTGGGCCAGCGCTTCCATTGCTACCCGCAACGTCGGTTCGTCGTACGGGTCGGCGAGGAGTACCTCGCCGGCAAGATGGGCCGCCCGGACCCAGTCGCCACCGGCCAGGGCCGCAGCGGCCACGATGTGACGCAACCGGGAGACAGCCAGATCGGCGGCGGCGCGCTCAGAGGCCGCCCACCAGGCGTCGGGTTCATCACCCAGCAGCGGGCCCCGGATCAGCGAGAGCCCGGCCGAAGCGGCCGTACCAGCCGTCGCCGGTGCCCCGCACCGGAGGCGACGATCCGCCTCGGCCAGGTACTCGCGAAGGGCATCGAGGTCGAGCCAATCCAGGATCAGCCTGTACCCGCCGTCGTTCCGGAGGACACGGTCGGCACCGAGCAGTCCGCGAAGTCGGCTGGCCAACACCGAAATCTGTTCTGCCGGTCGCGCCGGTGGGAGATCGCCCCAGAGACAGTCGACGATCCGGTCGACCGACACCGGGCGACCTTGGCCGAGGGCGAGGACCTTGAGCAGGGTGCGGACTTGGCGCCGACTCAGTTGGGCGGGTTCACACCCTTCGACCTCGAGATCGCCCAGAATCCGCACTCGGACGTGCTGCACTCGATCATCCTGACAGGAGAGCGCGTGCCCTGCTGATTTCCTCGTTTCGATCCGATCCGGGTGCATCACCCCCTCGCCCTCCCCTCGGCACGCCCACCGGTCATCCCCCAGCCGCGGCTCAGCTCAAGATGTTGACGGCGCGCGACACGACCAGTGCGACGGTGAGGAGCGAGGCAATCGATTGCAGCATCATCAACTGCTTGGCCGGAGACGAGAGGGGCATCGTGTCGGTCGGGCTGAAGGCGGTGGAGTTGGTGAACGAGGTGTAGAGGTAGTCGAAGAACTTGGGCGTCCATCCCGGAGCGGAGCCGGGCGTGGACATCTGGGGAAACAGGAAGTCCGGGGGGCGATGATCGGGCCGGAGTCGAACGGCAGGCCCGCCCCTGTCGATCTCCCAGTACCAGAGGCCGAAGACGATGACGTTGGTCAACCAGATCGGCACCGACGCATAGACCAGGGTCTGGCCTCCTGCTTTCGTGTGGTTCAACAAGGCGTTGATCAGCTCGCCGAGGGCTACGAAGTTGGCCAAGCTGATGAGTGCGATCAGGGTCATCGACATCGTGCGAAGGCGGACGGACTCCTTGGTGATCCGACCGGCGGGGTTGGCGATGGTCAACGCAATCAGGAGTGCGCCCTCGAGCGCCGGGATGAGCCAGCGGGGACCGAGATCCCGTACGACCCGGTCGGGCAGCACGAGCTGCAAGACGATGGCCACCACGACCGCAGAGTTTGCGTGCCAACGGTGCTCGCTGGTCGACGCCACACCGAACGCCACCTGATCGTCCGAAGGCCGGTCGGGTGCCGGCCAGTCGTCCGAAGTCCGGTTCGATGAGAGCCGTTCGTCGTCTGCGTTCGATCGACGATCGTCCATTGCCCTGCCACCGTAGCTGGAGGAGCGAACCGATTACGTGACGTTCGACAACCTGAGCGGCGGGCCGGCCCCGGGTCACCGGCCTTCGAGGAGCGTCAGCCGGTCGGCCAGCTGGCCAAGTACTCGATCCTGGGCAAGAAGGTGGTCCTGGAGCTTCACCACCTCGTGCAGCATCGCATCGGCATCGCTGTACATCGCCTCGGACCGCACGTCGGCCGCGGCGGCAAGCTCGTTCTGGCCCACGATGACCACGGACAACAGGACCAATTGCAAGAAGGTCTGCGAGACCCAGGAAACGAGCACCACCGCGCTGTGGGCATTGATGGCCGAAGGAAGGCTCACAATGGCCAGTGCGGCGAAGGCGTACGCGCACCACATGGTGCCGATCCCGTTTGTCACCTTCACGGCGAACCAGGCGTTGAAGCGGGCCAGGGTATTGCCGCGGGGGAGCTGCCCGGCGACCGTGACCGGCCCGTCGACAACGCCGGCGAGCTTCGATTCCGTCCGTTTGTGGGGGATGTAGGCGTAGATGGCATGGTCGTTCATCGAAGCGCTCCTTGTTCACGTGCAGGTGGTCCGGCGCACGGTCGCCGTACGAAAAGCTAAGCCGCAGTCGGGCATGCCGTCAGCCCCCGAGTGGGGCGTGCCCAGAGCCAGGGGTGCCGACGGTCACCCCGGCCGGCCCCGAATCCGAATGCTCGACGCTCCTCCTACAGTGGACTGCATGCTCGATTCAGGACCCAGCCGACGGGGGATTGCCAGGCCGCAACGAGGATGAGCGATCTCGACCGCCGCCGGCGGCTGATCGTGTTGGCCGTGTGCTGCATGAGCCTGCTCATCGTCGGGATGGACAACACGATCGTGAACGTGGCGCTGCCGTCGATCCAGCGCGACTTCCACGCCTCGGTGGCCGGGCTGCAGTGGACCATCGATGCCTACCTGGTCGTGCTGGCCAGCCTGTTCATGCTGTCGGGCTCGATGGCCGATCGGTTCGGCCGGCGGCGCGTGTTCCAGGTGGGCCTGGTCATCTTCACCCTCGGCTCCCTCCTGTGCAGCCTGGCTCCGAGCCTGGTCTGGCTGGTCGTCTTCCGCATGGTCCAGGCGGTGGGCGGCTCGATGCTGAACCCGGTGGCCGTGTCCATCATCCGCAACACCTTCGACGACCCGAGAGAGCGCGCCCAGGCCCTCGGCGTCTGGGGGGCGGTGATCGGGATCAGCCTGGGCCTCGGCCCGGTGGTCGGCGGCTTCCTCGTCCATGCCGTCGACTGGCGGGCGATCTTCTGGGTCAACATCCCGATCGGGGTGGCCGCCATCGCCCTCACCGCCCGCTTCGTCCCCGAGTCGAAGGCCGACCACCCCCGGCGGGTCGACCCGATCGGCCAGATCCTGGTCATCGTGCTGCTGGCCTCGCTCACCTACTCGATCATCGAGGGCCCCGAAAAGGGCTGGGGCTCGACGACGATCGTCGCCCTCTTCTTCGTGGCCGTGGCGGCGACCGGCCTGCTTCTCTGGTACGAGAGGCGGCGGTACGAGCCGCTGATCGACGTCCGCTTCTTCCAGAGCATCCCGTTCTCGGGGGCGACCTTGATCGCCGTCTCGTCGTTCGCCGCCTTCAGCGGGTTCTTGTTCCTCAACACCTTGTACCTGCAGGACGTCCGGGGTCTGTCCCCACTCGATGCCGGCTTGTACACCCTGCCCATGGCGGCCATGACCATCGTCATGTCGCCGATCTCCGGTGCGATCGTGGGGCGCCGGGGCCCCCGCCCGCCCCTGGTGGCGTCGGGGATCTTCCTGGCCCTCAGCAGCCTGATGCTCACCGGGCTCAGCCCTACGACGTCGTTCACCTGGCTGGTCGCCGCCTACCTGCTCTTCGGCATCGGGTTCGGCCTGGTCAACCCGCCCATCACCCAGACGGCGGTCTCGGGCATGCCCGCCGCCCAGGCCGGGGTGGCCGCGGCGGTGGCCTCCACCAGTCGCCAAGTGGGCCAGTCGTTCGGGGTGGCGGTGGTCGGGGTGGCGGCGACGTCGAGCCTGCACGGCTCGTTGGGGGCCGGGCTGGCCCGAGCCAGTCACCCCGGCTGGTGGATCGTCACCGCCTGCGGGGTCGGAGTGCTGGTGCTCGGCGTGGTGACGACCACGGCCCGGGCCCAACGCAGCGCGCTCCGCACTGCGGCACTGCTGGGGGGCGAGGCCCCGGCCTCGCTCGCCTCGAGGTAGGACTCTACGATTGAAGCGAGACACGGGGGCAGGTGCACGGTGACCAAGCGACCGGAGAGCAGGTGAACGGCCAGTGGCCGCCGTGCCTGTTCCTGGTCTTCGGCAACGCCCGTCACGGTGACGAGGACGCACCGGCCCGCTGGTACATGGAGGTGCACGGGCCCGACGCCTTCAAGAGCCCGGCGTTCTCGGCGCTCCACCGCTATCAGGCCATCGGCGACTATGACGCCCGCTACCTCGCTGTCTGGGAGTGCTCCTTCTGCTCGCTCGCGGATGCCCGCTCGCAGATCGTCCCGCGTTCCGCCCGGCTGCGGGACAAGAGCCGGATCAGCGACGACCTCATCGTCGTGTGGTCGAGCATGAATTTCCTCACCGGCGAGCCGGCATCGACCGACCCGGGCCCCGTCGATCCTGTCCAGGCCGCGACCGTCACCCTGATCGAGGGAGGGTACTTCCAGGAGCCTGCCGCTACCACCTACCGGTACGGCGGCGTCGTGCTCTACGAGAGCCCGAGCGCTCCCGCGTCCGTTGCCCGTGCCTGGTCCGACCGGGGCAAGGAGGGCATCGCTCCTCACGGGCCCTACCGGAACATATTCGACCACCCCGAGACGTGGCCACCGGCGGGCGAAGCGGCGGCTGACCCATGGATCAGCCACTGGCGACCCATCGGCTCGCTCCGTCGGGACGACGGGTGACGGCGGACGCCATCATGCATCCCAACGAGCTGCATCCCCAACGTCATGCATCCCAACGTCACGCACCCCAACGTCATGCATCCCAACCAGGAGGAACGATGACCACCACGAGCGCACCCCCGATTCCCGGCCGCCAGACCACACGCACGTACCACCTGATTTCAGCGGACAGCCACGTCAACGAGCCGCCGGACGTCTGGACGGATCGGATGCCCATGGCCCTCCGTGACCGGGCGCCGCGCCTCGAGCACTTCCAGGAGGGAGACGGCTGGGTGTTCGAAGGGGTGCGCGACCCCCTCCCCATCGGGCTCAATGCCTGCGCCGGCCAGGAGCCGGAATTGCGGCGGGCCTGGGTGCGCTTCGAGGACATCCGGCCCGGCGGCTGGGACCCGGCGGCTCGCATCAAGGAGATCGATCGAGCCGGGGTGGACGCCGAGGTCCTCTATCCGACCCCACGGCTGTCCATGGCCATATCCGCCACCGCCGATCCTGCCCTTCACCTGGCCCTCGTGCAGGGCTACAACGATTGGCTGGCCGAGTACGTGGAGCACGACCTCACCCGGTTCCGGGCTCTGCCCATCCTCCCCAACCGGGGGCACCAACAGGCCTTGGCCGAGATCGATCGGGTCGGCAGCTGGGCCTCCACGGGCGGCTTCCTGATCGGGGCCTTCCCGGGCGGGACCGTGACCCCGCAGCCTGACGACGAACCTGTCTTCGCCAGACTCGCCGAGCGCACGCTGCCGCTGCACGTACACGTGGCGCTGAGCGTGGCCGAGCCGGTGGGTGCCGCCTCCAACTCGCTGCCGGCCGGGACGGGCAGCCACCGCTTTGCGGGCGCCGCCGAGCCGCTCACCCAGATGATCGTCACCGGCGTGTTCGACCGCATCCCGGCCCTGCAGATGGTCTTTGCCGAGGTTGACTGCGGATGGGTGCCCTACTTCAAAGAACAGATAGACGACGGCTATCTGCGCTACCGATTCCGATACGACATCCAGAAGTTCCCGAGTGACTACGTCAGGCAGCACGCCTCTTTCACCTATGTCACCGACGGGTACGGCATCGACAACCGACACCGCATCGGTGTCGACCGCATCATGTGGTCGAGCGACTATCCTCACGGCAACTCCAACTACCCCGACGCGTGGTCGCCTGTCAAGGCATCGATGTCGGGCGTCGCCGAGCACGAGCGGATCGCCATCCTCGCCGGAAACGCGAAGAGCCTGTATCACTTCGGCGCCTGACGTGACTCCCAGGGCTCCGAGCGTCTTTTGCTGCACCATCACCCCCTTCGATGCGCAACAGCGGCTGGACGAAGAGGGCCTCAAATTCCATGTCGAACGTCTGGCTGAGAGTGGCGTCGGGGCATTCGTCGGTACGTCGTCACCGGGCGAGGGCTTCGCCTTGACGTTGGCCGAGACCGAACGTCTCTACGGCGTCACCAAGGAGGCCATGGCCGGACGACAGCAAGTGCGGGTCATGGGAGTGGAACCTCGGAGCGCCGACGAGACGTACGAACTCATCAAGATCGCCGAATCGGTCGGGATGGACGCCATGCAGCTCTACTGCCTGGACCTGGGTCATGGAAGCCAGCCCATGCCGGCCGAGCTCGAGCTGTTCTTCCGCACCAACCTCGAGCGCATGAACATCCCGGCCGTCCTGTCCACTCATTTCATGCTCGGCTACATGATCCCTCTCGACATGCTCGGCCGCCTGATCGACGACTACCCCCACTTCATCGGGATCAACTGCACGACGCGAGATCTCGACTACCTCAAACAGGTGCTCGAGCTGGCCGACGGCCGGGTCGACGTGCACGTGGGTGGCCCGCAGCAGGCGCTGACCGCGCTGGAGCTCGGCGGGCAGGGCTTCTTGTGCACGGAAGCGATCCTCGCTCCAAAGCTGTGCGGGTCCGTGATCAGGCACCACGTCGACCACGACGACGCGCTGACGGCCGCCGCCCACGAGCGGGTGATGCGCCTGTCGGCCATCAACGTCTGGCCCGGGGGCAGCATTCGGTTCACCAAGTCGGCGCTCCGCGTCCTCGGCCTGCCCGGCTGGCATCTCCGCCCTCCGTACCTGCCACTCGACGATGCTGCCCTCGACCATATTGCCCGAGGGTTGGACGAACTGCGGATCGCGGAGACCGAGGGTCTCGAGCCCACCTCGAGCGCCGACCCGGCCGGGGGTGCTCAGGCGTCCTGGTCAAAGAATCGGGAAGCACCGACCTGAGGCTGTTGCTCGATTCCACTGCTGGGATCGGGCAGCGGGGGTGGTGCGCCTTCGCCCTCGCCCCCCAACAAGTGCAGTGACGTCAGGGTCCCGAGCCCGGTGAGCCGGATGTATTTTGTGCGCTCCCCCTGGCGCTCCCCCCATCGAAAGTGGAGCCACCCGTCTCGCTCGAGCCGCCTGAGCACCCGGTACACCCCGTGCGGGCCGACGCCTCGGACGTTGCTTGCGATCACGTAGTCCGGCATCTCGCCCGGGGCGTCCAGCAGGGCCTCGAGGACTGCGAGCGTCGCGTAGGTGGGCTGCCTCGGCATTGCTCATCGAATACCCCAATTCGCGTCGCCCGACCCAATCGACGCCTCAGCGACTGCCTGTCGCCGAGCAACCGGGACCGGGGACCGGAGGCTTGGCGGAAGGACATCGGTCGGGGAGACTGTGGAGTGAGCAAGAAGTTTGGGAGGGGTTGGGTTTGACACCTCGAGCTGATTACGCCCTGTGGCGAACGGGTAGTTCCCTCGTGGAATGAGGAACCTGCTCGTCCGCTATTTGAGCTGGTCGGGAGCAGTGGAACGCAGCCGCCCTCCGAACCCGGCCGGGTGGCTGGCCTTGGGAGCATTGTTCCTACTCGTCGGGCTGATCGTGTTGGTGGTCGCCGCGGTCAAGGGATCGCTCATGGTCATCGTTGGCATAGCCGTGCTGCTCGAGGGGCCGCCGTTGTTCTGGCGATCACACCGGGACCACCGCCGGCTCGAGGCCTACAAGCACCCGCCTTCGCTGCGTTGATCCCCGAATGGATCCGGCTGGGCGGTCGAGCGGCCGGTCAACCCGTCGTTCGTGACGTCCCGAACATCTCGTCGAGGGTGACCGGATCGAGATTTCGTTGGGTGATGAGCGACTGGATCTGCCCGAAGAGGGACAGGACCGTCGGGTGGTTCAGGTGGCCGAGAACAATGGTTCCTGGCGTGAGGTACTGCTGGGCCAGGTTCATGAGCTGTGTGGGGCTGATCGCCTCCGAGTCGCCGAAGCTGCCGTTCCACATCATGATGTTGGTGAACCCGAGGTTCCCGGCGGTGTCGTTGATCCGTTGGTTGTAGTAGCCGAATGGCGGTCGGAACCAGGGCCGGGAGGTGATCCCGAATTTTGTCTGGATCCAGTCCTCGTTCCGATTGAGCTCGTCGGTGATGCGAGCGGTGGACAAGGGGCGCAAGTCGGCGTGGTCCCAGGTGTGATTGCCGATCTGGACCTGCTTGTTGGCGATGAGGGGCTGGAGCGTCTCGACGATCTGCGGTGTCCACAGCTGGTCGTAGACGCCGTTCGGGTTGAACGTGATGTGGATGCCCGAACTGTGGGCGAACTCGACGTACTTGGCGATGCAGTCGCCGCAGTACCCGTCGTCGATGGTGAGGGCGATCTGCTGGGTTCCCGCCGGACCGTGCCAGACCAGGGAGGGAGGACCCGGTCGTGCGGGGGGGAACTGACCGAGCACGACGGGCGGCCCTGCTCCGGTGTCGGGCAGGATCGGTGCCGGTTGGGCCACGGGCGTGCGGATCTCTGGGCTGTCCTTGTCGGTCAGAGCACCGCGGCCCAAGGCCCGAGCCCCCGCCGAGCACCCGGCCAGGGCGACCGAGGCGCCAGTGGCCAAGAGGGTGAGAAAGCGTCGGCGGTTCAGGTTTCCGTGCTGGGCGCACCCGTTGCAGGGCCGGCCTGGATCGGACACGCCGAGCATGATACGACAGTTGCCGACTGGAAGCGGTCATGGGGCCACCCGAAGCGGCGGGACCAGGTCTAAGGTAACCGGCACATCTCAGCGAGGGGGCGGGTCCCCCGAGCGATGCGCTCACGATGCCGCCACGTCACCGACAACCACGACGGAGAAGCCGCCGCGCTCGACGCCTCCTTCGGTTGTCCCGGACCCTTCTCGTGCTCGTAGCTCTGGTCGCCCTGGTCGTTGCCGGGCTGTGGCTCACTCGAGGCACCCCTTCAAAGCGGGCGACGGGGCCACCACCGACCGGGTCTCATCCGACCACCACCATCCGGGTGGTCCCCTCTTCCTTCACCGTCCCCCCCTTCAGCCTCATCGCCACGCTGCACGGGTCGACTCCGTGCTATGCCAGTTCGACCTCGCCGACGGTGACGGGTTCCGTGGCCCCGGCGTGGTCGGGCGCAACCATCGGCTTCCCGGTCATCGGGACGGCGCACGGGCGTTTACAGATCCGGCTGCTCCAACCGCTGCAGCAGCCCAACCCGCTGACCACGTGGATAGACCCGTCGGCGGCTGCCCTGACCCACACCAGTTACCACATCGTCGTCGACCTGTCGGCCAAGCGATTGCTCCTGTATCAGCGAGGGAAGCTGGTGCTCCAGGCGCCAGCGGTGGTCGGGTCTCCGCAGGCCCCCACGCCGACCGGCCATTTCTTCGTCGCCCTGTTTGCCCAGGCCCCGACTCCGGCCTACGGGCCGTTCGTCATCGTCACCTCGGCCTTTGCCGCCACCGTCACCGATTGGGAGCAACAAGGCGCAGCCATGATCGCCATCTCCGGGCCGCTCGACACCTTGTCGGCGATCCAGACCGGAGGGGCGCAGCTGTCCCATGGGGGCATCCGCCTGCTCGACGCCGACATAGCCAAGCTGCGGCCCGTCCCGGCTGGAGCGCCCATCGACGTCGTGGCCACGCTTGTGCCGCTCGAGCGGACCCGGCATCACGCGGCGCACACCTGAGCGGACCATCGACGTGAGGTTCAGCGATGCCGGCGCTCACCGATGCCGGAGATCACCGGTGCCGGATGCCGAGTACGGGCTGCGCCGAACACCTTCCGGAGGTGACGCTGACGCGAACGGCCCGCCCGGTGGGCGCGTTGTCGACCTGGAGGACCTGGCTGCCCGGCCCGGAGATCACGGTTCCGCCCGAGACCCGTGCGCAATACCCGGTCGGGTAGTGGATCTGTGTCGGCACGAAGATGATGGTTGGCGCGTGGACGGCATGGTCGGGCACGTAGGCGAGGTGAAAGGCACCACTGGCCGGGTCGAACGAGAGTGATGTCGGCCGTCCGGCTATGGCCTGGGGGTAGGTGCGGGCCAGCGCTCGGGCGGTGGCCCGAAGGTGTCCATCGGGGGCGAGCAACGCCTCGTCGGCGCTCCCGGTCGGGTCCCCGTAGTACTTCCACGACCAGTAGGTCCACCCGACCAGCGTTCGGTCGGCTGCCGCCGTGAGCCGGTCGAGGAGGGTGTTGCTCGACGTGGCGCCGAACTCGCTGACGAACCACGCGGGACCGTTCGGCTGGTGGGCCGATGCCAGTTCGCCCCGGCTCGCCGAGCGCCTCTCCAGGGTTCGGACGCCCTGGGCGGTGCACGCGGCGATGTCGGTCGGGTTGCCCGTCTTCCCGCTGCGGTAGCTGCAGTAGACGTGCACGTTGAAGACGAGGTTGGAAAAGGCCATGGGACCGATGAAGTTGGCCCGTCCCCGGCTCCCGAAGATGTCGGGTTCGTAGAAGACCAGGTGGTTAGGATCGTTGGTCAGGATCCGGGGTATGACCCCCGCAACCGGATCGCGCCGCGGGCACGTGATCGAGGGTGCACCGTGCGCCGGCCGGCCCATCATGGCCGTGCCGGTGTAGAAGCATTCGAGCTGGCCGTCGAACTGCTCGTCGCCGTGGGTCACCAGGGACTTCGAGAACGGCTCGTTGAACGGGTCGTAGCCGAGGACCCATGGGTTCGACTGGAAGTAGCCGGCTACGTGTGCCCACACCCGGTCGTACTCGCCCTGCAGGTCGCCGACGACGTCATTGGTCCAGAAGTGTCGGTAGGCGTTCTCAGCGGGGGCGGTCGCATAGTTCTTGGACCACCGCCCGGGAGTGTCAGTTTGTCGAGCCCGGTTCGCACACACGGCCCAGTTCGGGGCCCCTTCGCCGTCGAAGGCCTCGCTGTAGACGTCTTGGTGCATGTCGAGCAGGGTGTAGATGTGGTACTGCGCGAGGAGGGCCACCGTCTTGGCCAGATGGTCGAGATAGGCATTGAGGACGGCCTGGTTGAACTGGTGCGGGTCCCTCGGCGTGCCCCGGCTGCAGATGGAGGGGGTGTTGGTCCCCGCCGTTCCCGGCTCCAGCCCCTTCCAGGTCATTCCCAACCGAACGACGTTGAAGCCGAGCGCGGCGATCAGCGACGCATCGGCGGCCGAGAAGTTCCAGGGCTTCCCGGCCGCAGGGTACAACTCGTAGGGGGGGAGCTTGTAGACGGCGTTGACGCCGTGGAAGAACACGACGCGACCCTGATGGTCATAGAGGAAGGGGCCGCCAGTGGACCGGATGGGCCCCTGGACGGCCGTGGCGTCGAGGGCTCCGGGTGCCAACTGAGAGACCGTAGAGAGGGTGGGGAGGACCGTGGCCGCGGCAGCACGGCCGGGCCCTGCCACCCCGGCCGCGGCAGCACGGCCGGGCCCTGCCACCCCGGCCACGGCAGCACGGCCGGGCCCTGCCACCCCGGC
>DATDHU010000128.1:0-11334 GCA_036521415.1 Acidimicrobiales bacterium | reverse complement strand
GCCGGTCCCTCGGCGGCGGGAGTTCGTCGCCGAACTCCCGCGCAACCCGGCCGGCAACGTGTTGAGGAACGAGCTCCGGGATCGTCTGGCCCAACCCTGACCCCCGCAACCCAGACACGCGTGTCAGAGAACGGAGAGGCGAAAACGGGTATTGTGCGTCCCCGGCCCACGAGGATTGCGATCGGTGGCATGCCGCCGACCGCTGGCCCTCTTGGAAAGGCATGATGTACCGGCCCGGCACCGTCGGGTGCGCAGAGGTTTGGGGGGACAGGGGGAGCATGCGACATCGGAGCAGAACCACGAAACGGTTGGCGGTGACGGTCACGGCCGCGTCAGTGGCCGCAGCCCTGTTGGTCAGTCTCTCGGGTGCCAGCCCGAGCGCGGCGGCCACCTCGTCGACGTCGGCCATCCAGGTGGGCGCCATCTCATCACTCACCGGGCCCATCGCTTCCGACTTCGACGCCTTCGTCCCCGGGATGCAGGCCTACTTCGACATGGTGAACGCCAGCGGCGGCGTCAACGGGCACCAGCTCAAGCTGGCCGCCAACCTGGACGACGGGGGAAACCCCACCCAATTCACCCAGCTGACCAACACCTTGCTCAACCAGGACCACGTCTCGGCCGTCGGCATCTCGACCTTCTTCTTCAACCCGAGCCTCTACGCCCAGTCGGGCGTCCCGACCTACGGTTACAACGTGAGTGGCAACTGGAACGGCCCGGACAACCTGTTCGCCGCCGGCGGCTCGATCCAGGACCTCCAGGCCGGCGTGGCCCCGGTGGCCTGGATCATCAAGCAGACCAAGGCCAAGTCGGTAGCCGTTGTGAGCTACGGGTCGGCCATCACCAGCTCCTACAACGCCTGCAACACCTTCGCCAATGGTCTGAAGGCCGGGGGCGTCACGGTGAGCTACACCGACCTCTCCGCCCAACTGGGGGGCAACTACAGCTCCGCCGTCCAGAAGATGCAACAGGCGGGTTCCGACTTCATCCTGAGCTGCATGCAATCCTCTGACAACATCACGCTGACCCGGGCCATCGACCAGTACGGGTTGAAGGTCCACCAGCTGTGGCTCAACGGCTACGACCAGTCGCTCCTGAGCCAGTACAGCCAGCTCATGCAGGGTGTGTACATCAACGTCAACGGGAACGTGCCCTTCCAGGCACCCAAGGCGTTCCCCGGCGCCTACCCCGGGATGCAGACGTACCTGGCGGCCATGCAGAAGTACGAGCCCAAGTTCGTCAACTCGGATACCGCGATCCAGGGGTGGCAGTCGGCCGCGCTCCTGGCCGCCGGCGTGGCCAAGGCGGGAACCAACCTGAGCCCGCAGAACATCATCGCCCAGACCAACCAGATCACCAACTTCACCGCTGGAGGGATCTCAGCCGTCACCGACTGGACGAAGGTCCATACCACCCAGACCTTTCCCACCTGCAGCGCATTCGTAAAGGTGAAAGGCTCCCAGTTCGTGCCGATCGCCATCAAGGGCCACCAGGTCTTCGCCTGCTTCAATAAGAAGGTGAACGTGAAGAACCCGGTCCTCGTGGCGGCGCCGGTGGGCACTCCGGGCACGTGAACCCGATCGGAGGCGGACGGCCAACCGTTTGCTCGGGCCTGAGCCCGGGCCCCAGGCCGGCACGCACTGTCGTCGCCGCCTAGGAGCGGTCGCACGTGGAGCACTTCATCGGCTATGCCATTCCCGGCATCCCCTACGGGTGCACCTACGCCATCGTCGCCGTGGGCCTGGTGCTCACCTATCAGGCCACCGGCGTCTTCAACTTCGGCTTCGGCGCCCAGGCCTACACGTCGGCGTTCGTCTACACCAAGCTGGTCCAGAACGAGGGGTTCCCCATCTGGCTGGCCTTCTTCCTCTCGGTGGTGGTGCTGGCGCCCCTTTTGGGGCTGATCTTCGACCGGTACCTGTTTCGCAAGATCCCCAACACCAACACCACGGCCAAGCTGGTCACCGGGATCAGCCTGTTCGTCGGCATCCCGGCGCTGCTGTCCGTCCTCTTCGGGTCGGCCAACCAGTACAACTCCCCGAGCATCCTGTTCGACCCCAACACCGTGTACTTCCGGATTGCGAGCACACCCATCAACGGGATCTACCTCAGCTCGGTGGTGGTCACCGCCGCCGTCCTCATCGCCCTGGTCGTGCTCATGCGGTTCACCAACCTCGGCCTGCAGATGCGGGGAGCAGTCGAGAGCCGTCGCCTGGTCCAACTGGACGGGGTGAACTCGGGCCGGGTCATCGCCACCGCCTGGGCCGTGTCGAGCTTCATGGCCGGGTTGGCCGGCGTCCTGCTGGCCCCCATCTACGGGCAGCTGCAGTCGCAGGACTACGCCACCTTGTTGGTGGCCGCCTTTGCCGCCGCGGCATGGGCGACGCTGCGCTCCCTGCCCATCGCCGCCCTGGTCGGGGTGCTCATGGGCGTGGCCGACACCGTCCTCGAGGGCTACCTGCCCGCCTCCAGCCCCTGGTCGGCCGCCGTCCTCCCGTCGCTGCCCTTCATCGTCCTGGTCGCCGCCCTGTTGTTGGTGCCCGGCATGCGCCAGCTGCACGACGACGAGGACCCGATGGCCTCGGTCGACCCCCCTCCACCACCGACCATCGCCGCCATACGGGCTCCGCAGCTCAGTCGCGTGATCAGGGTGGCGTGGTACGTGCTGTTGGCCGCCTTCATCGTCTCGATGCTGTCGTGGATCCCGCAGAACTGGGAGAGCGTCTTCAACTCCGGCCTGGCCTTCTCGACCATCTTCTTGTCCATCACCCTGATCACCGGGATGGGGGGCCAGCTCTCCCTGGCACAGGCCACCCTGGCCGGGGTGGGGGCGTTCACCGCCGCCCAGCTGGCCAACCACATCGGCCTCAACTACCTGTTGGGTGCCATCGTCGGTGCCGCCCTGGCCGCAGTGGTGGCGGTCGTCCTGGCCCTGGCCTCGCTCCGGCTCAAGGGGCTGGGCCTGGTGCTCATGACCATCGCCGCCGCCCTGTTCTTCGACACTTCGGTCTTCAGCCAGATCGGGCAGGCCCACGGCCATGCCCTGACCGTCCCGGCCAAATGGGTCGGCTTCGGCATCCTGAACGGCAACGGCCACGCCCTGTTCGTCCTGTCCATGATCGTGCTGGTGGTGTGCGTGGCCGGGGTGATGCTGGTGCGCAACGGCACCACCGGTCGTTACCTCACCGCCATGAGAGGGAGCGAGACGGGGGCGGCCGGGATAGGGATCAACCTCACCTGGCAGCGGATCCTGATCTTTGCCCTCTCCGGGGTGGTCGCCGGGATCGGGGGGACGCTGCTCACCATCCAGCAACAGTCGGTCAACCCGGCGGAGTTCAGCTACGAGCTGTCGTTGGCGTTCGTGGTCACCGTGATCACCACCGGGGTGGGCAGCATCGAAGGGGCCATCCAGGCCGGAATGGGCTTCGTCGTCATCCAGCAGGTCCTCACCTACCTCCCGTCCCGGTACGGGGGCACCGGCGTCCTCTTCGTGCTCATTGCGTTCGGGTCGCTCACCTACGCCGCCCACCCCGAGGGGCTACTCGAGTATCAGAAGCGGCGATGGACCATGCGCTTCGAGCGCCTCATCTTCTCCGGCGAGCCGCCGGTACCGCCCGGTCCCCCGGGGAGGGGGGACGGGTTCGTCGAGGGGGCCGGGCAGCCGGTCGGCTCGGGCCCAATGGATGGCAGTTACACGGGTGTCGGGGCGCCCGAGAGCGGGGTGAGCCATGAGGGGGCGTAAGCCGGCCCGCGACGGGGCCACCACGAGCCCCGACTGGGAGGCGGCTCCGGACGGACCGTCCGGCGATGGTTCGCTGATGTCGGTGGCCGGGGTGACCAAGTCCTTCGGGGGCATCGCTGCCGTCCGTGACGTGACCTTCGCCATCGAGCGGGGGGAGAGCGTGGGGCTGGTCGGGCCCAACGGAGCCGGGAAGACCACGCTGTTCAATTGCATCTGCGGGCAGCTCCGGCCCGACCACGGGACCATCACCCTGGGCGGGACCGTGCTCGGGGGCCTCCCTACCTACCAGAGGGCCAGGCTCGGGATCGGCCGCACCTACCAGCGGGTCGAGGTGTTCTCCGACATGACGGTGCGCGAGCACCTGCTGGTGGCCGAGCGGGCCCGCGGCGGCGAAGGGCGGCTGTGGCGTGACCTGTGCCACCGCAGCGCGCCCACCCCGTCGGAGCTGGCCCGCGTGGCCGAGGTCCTCGACCTGGTGGACATCGCCGATCGGGCCGACATCCCGGTCTCCGCCCTCGGGCTCGGCTCCTGCCGGCTGGTCGAGCTGGCCCGCGCCCTGGTCGCCGACCCGATCCTGCTCCTGGCCGACGAGCCTTCCTCGGGGCTCGACGTGACCGAGACCGAGGAACTGGCCCACGTGCTCCGCACCCTGCAGCGGGAGCGGGGCATGACGGTACTGCTGGTGGAGCACGATCTGCAGATGGTGGCCAACGTGGTGGACCGGGCCATCGTGATGGACCTGGGTGAGGTGATCGCCCGCGGCACCTTCGACGAAGTGATGGCCGACGCCCACGTCCGCCACGCCTACCTGGGGGTCAGCGGATGACGGCTACCCCGCGCACCAACGGGTCCACCACGACAGTCGGCGCCACCGACGCGATCGACGCAACCGACGACGCCGCCGGCGAGACGCCGGCGCTCGAGGTCGAGGGCGTCTGCGCTGCCTACGGGCCCTATCGGGCGCTCTTCGACGTGACCTTCACGATTCCGGCCGGGAGCATCACGGCTCTGCTCGGCTCCAACGGGGCCGGGAAGTCGACGGTGGCCCGGGTGGTGAGCGGCCTGGTCCCCTGCACGGAGGGGACCATCAGGTTGAGTGGTCGAGACGTGACCGGCCAACCCGCCTACAAGATCGCCCGGGCCGGCATGGCCCACGTACCCGAGGGGCGGGGGATCTTCGGCAACCTGACCGTCGAGGAGAACCTGGTGATGGCCTTCCGCCAACGCGCCGGGCGGCGGCAGGTACCCGAGTCGCTCGAGCGCGCCTACCAGGCGTTCCCGGTGCTCGGCGAGCGCCGCAAGCAGGCCGGCGGCACCCTCTCGGGAGGGCAGCAGCGCCTCTTGTCCCTGGCCAAGGTGCTGGTCGTGCCGCCCCGGGTCCTGGTGGCCGACGAGCTCTCGCTCGGCCTGGCCCCGGTGGTGATCGAGGCCGTCTACGACGGGCTGCGAGAGATCAACCGGGCCGGGACGGCGCTGCTGGTCGTCGAGCAGCAGGTCGACCGGGCCCTCGGGCTCGCCTCCGAGGCCGTCATCCTCGAACACGGGGGCGTTGTCTTCGCGGGGCCGACGGGCCAGGCCCTGGCGGCCATGGAGCAAGTGCTGGCCGGCCGAGGTACCCGACCCCATCCTTGACCGACCATCACCACCATGCGCACCGGGCAGTGTGCAGCCAGTTGGGAGCGACGGTCGCCGGGTGAGTCAGGGCGAGCTGGGGTCCGGCTGCGCCGCCGCGTGCTCGTGCCGGGTCTGGTACCGGGGGGTGAGCAGGTCGCTCGATTCGCCGTCGCCCAGGACCAGGGTCACCGCCGAGGAGTTCGAGAGCGAGAACCCGCCCACGATGAGCAAGAGGAGTGAGAAGGCCTCGAGCGGTCCCCGGATCCCGGCCGTCTGCATGTTGTCGCCGAACAGCGCGACGCCGATGCCGATGCTGACCAACGGGTCGACCAACACCAGGGCGGCCTGGGAGGCGCCGATGGGCCCGGCCCGGAACGCGTTCTGGGTGAGGAAGACGGCCATGACGCCGAAAGCGACCAAGCCGTAGGTCTCCCAGTGGAGGAAGATCGTCCAGAAGTCCTGGGCGGCGTAGTGGGTGACCACCTTGGTCAAGGCGGCCGTGAACGCGTAGCCGACGGCGGCCGAGGTCCCGAACATGGCGGCCCGCCACCACCGAGGACCGCGAAGGGCCAACAGCACGCAGACGACCATGGCTGTTGCGCACGACCCACCGACCACCACCCAACCGAGGTCACTGGGCAGTCGGTTCCCGCCGATCGGAGCGGCGAAGACCAAGAACCCGGCCAGGCCGGCGGAGGCCAGACCCACGCTGAGCCATTCGCGCAGCCCTGAACGGTAGCCGAACCAGGTCGACAGGATGAAGACCAGGAACAGGAGCTCGGTGACCAAGATGGGCTGCACCTGGCTGAGCCGGCCGAAATGCAGGGCGGCGGCCTGCAAGAGGAACGAGCCGATCATGAAGGCAAAGCCGGCCAGCCAGACACCCCGGCGCAACGCATGGGTGAGGAGGCTGAGCCTGAGCGTGTCCTCCTCTTTGGCGTCCTCCACGCCCATGCGTTGGAGCACACTGATGAGTGCGTTCGAACATGCCGCCGCAAGGGCAAGGATGTAGACCATGGCAGTCCGCTCAGTGTATGGGCGCAGTCGGCGGGCGCGCCGCATGGCCGTTCAGTGGCAGTGGCTCGGCGACGGAGGGAGGTCGAGGGCGGGGTTGGCGTCGAAGAACCCCACCGGCACCAGCTGGAACCCGCAGTACTCGACCGGCATGACCGGCCAGTCCTCGGGCCGGGGCACGTGGGTGACCCCGAAGGTGTGCCAGGCAACGAGGTCGGTGTCGGTGAGCGACCGATCGGCCGCCGTCCACAGGGGCAGCCCGTCGCCGCCGGCGTGCTGATTGGGGTAGTCGCCGGCACCCCGTCTCTCCTGGGGGGCGAACGGGGTCACCCAGAGGTTGTGTTGGGCGAATCCAGCCCGGCGCCCGACGCTGGATTCGGGGTGGGCCAGCAGCGTGGGAGTCGAGCCGGGCACGAGCTTGTAGGCGACCGGCTCGCCCAATCGGTTCCGGACCGTGGGGTTCACGAACTTCCAGTAGCGGCTCGAGCCCGGGTCGATGTTCCGACGAGCTTCGAGCTCGGACTCGAGCCTGGTGTCCACGGAGACGAAGGCGTTGGACCACGGGTTGGCGTCCCCGACGGGGAGTGCCTCGCACGAGACCTCGTGGACCTCGTTGACGGCCCCTCCCACCTCGATGTCGAGGCGGGCACAGAACAGGTGCTGGTGAACCGGGGCGGCAAGACCGGGGGCGACCAGGGTGGCATAGGGCGACCACTCGCCCGGGGCCAGGGCCTGGGTCGACATGATCCCGGTCAACTTGACCTCGAGCTGCATGGACCCGTCGAGGTAGAAGTACCAGTAGAACCCGTACTCGTAGTTGCCCACCGTGGCGATGGACGAGATGACCAGCCGCCGGGACCGCCGCACCTCGGTCCGTGCGGCCAGGAGGTCCTGGTGCTTCCAGAGGATCCCGTAGTCCTCCTCGTGGATGCACACCGCGTTGGGAACGACATAGGGGTCGCCCCGTTCGCTGGCCAGCGTGGCATCGAGATAGACGATCTCACCCAGGCAGTCGCAACCGAGGGTGAGGGAGTTGGCCATCCGGCCGAGGCCCCACTCGCCCACGTCGAAGGCGTTCTTCCAACCGTGCAGGGGGCCGGGGTCGCCGTAGGGGACCACCATCTCGGTGATCGACGCCCGATGGAGGATGGGCCGGACCCGGCCGCCGTCCTCGTAGCCGATGGTGTGGAGCACCAATCCGTCGTGGGGGTCCATCGAGACGCGCACCGACCAGCGCTGCCAGCGAACCAGGTTGGACTCCACGGTGAAGCTCGGCCCCTCGGGCTGGACGATCTCGAGGGGACGCAGGTCGGTCCGCAGTGGCTCGTGGTCTTCGGGGTAATAGCTGCCCGTCTCCTCGGGGAGGGGCACGATCCCATAGTCGAGCATCTCGAGGACCTGGCCCCGAGCGGCGTCCACCGTGGCGATCACCCCCTCGATGGGACGGGCGTAGCCGTTGTCGGCGGTGTGCTCCCGGTAATAGGAGAGGCAGCGGGCGATGCGCCGGTTCTCCTCCTCGGGTCGGCCGAAGTTGCCCGTGGGCCAGGGGTCGATCTGCACCTTGTCGAAGTCGGTGATGTCGCGGCGCCGCATCGCCTCCTGCCAGTCCGGATCGGCCTTGAGGGCTCTGATGGCCCGCATGGACTCCTCGAACAACAGCGCGGGGCGCACATCGGACCGCTCGACCCACGAGACGATCGCCGCCCCGGCCGCGGCGTCGACGGCCACGACGGCCTCGATGACGGTGCTCTCGGGGCCGGGCACGATCACTAGGTGGACCCGGCGCTCAACGGGGTCGCCCGGCCGGAAGGCCGACAGCACCGCCTTCGGAGGCTCGTCCAGGGTGACGGTGGCGAAGCGCGCCTCTTTGCCGACCCGGCCGTCGGCCCGGACCGCCGTCACCGCAGCGCGGATCTCCTCGGCGGTCAGAGGAGCGAGCGGGTGGAGCACGGTGTCGACCGGCGGCGCCGTCTCACCTACCGGTGGTGCGATCTCAGCCACGTCGGCTCTTGGCCGCCGGCGTGGTCAATTCGGTGGCCCGGCTGCCGGTCCCGAGCGACTCGACCAGGTGGTCGATGGCGGCCAGGGTGGCGGTGCGCTCGCCCGTGGTGAGCACGTACAAGGTGGCTTCGGTGAGGGCTCCGAAGAGGACGCGGGCCAGTGCGTCGGGGTCGAGGGGGACGATCTCGCCCCGGGCCATGCCCCCGACGAGCACACCTCGCAACAGGCCCAAGGCATCCTGCCCGTCGGCGATGGTGCCCACGTCGAGCTCGGGGATGGTCCAGGCGTCGCGCAGGAAGAACTGGGCCTCCCCGAGGTTGTCGAGGGTGTCGAGGAAGACCTCCAGGGCCCGCCGGATGCTGGTGACGGTGTCGGCATCGGGTTCGAGGGCGGCCAGCCCGTCGCGGGCCAGGCGCTCGTAGAGGTCGTGTTGGAGGTCACGCCCGATGTCGTCCTTGTCGGTGAACCAGTAGTAGACGGCACCCTTGGTGACGCCGGCGGCACTGGCGATGTCCTCGATGCTCACCGCGTGGTAGCCGCGGGCGGCGAACTGGCTCAGAGCGACGGCCAGAATGCGCTCACGGGTCTCCTGGCCCCGGGGTTGGCGACGGCTCATCTGGCGCCCGTCCTCGTCATCTGAAACCCCATGCCCCGTCCTTCCCTGTGATGCCTGATCGTACGCCACGTATGAGCGTCCTACGATCCATCAGCCCGAGGGCAGGTCCACCGGCGGGCGAAGTCAGGCTATCGGTCGTGACCGGGCCGGTGTCCGAGCGGGCGCCGGGTCGCCGACCACTGGCACCTTCCGACCGTGACACAGCTCCCTTCCGGGGGCGTGACACGACGCACGCTTCGGCCCCTTCGCACCCGCAGCTGTCCGTCACCGGAGCATACGGCCGGGCAACCTGAACATACCCTGAGTTTATGACTACATACTTGTAGAACGGATTACATACGGATAGGATGTTCTGTGCCCGCCGGGGTGGCTGCACCGCCCTCGTCGGCCAGCCGACAGGAAGGACGACGATGAGCGTTGCGCTCGACGTAACGGTTGACGAGCGAGTCGGAGGCCCCTTTGACCCGTTCGAATTGCAGGACACGGTCACGGGTGACATTCGTGATCCCTACCCGCGCCTGGCCGAGTTGCGACGGCAAGGCCGCGTGCACGTCGGAGAGATCGACTTCACCGGCTTGGAGCCGACGGCCCCACCGGTCGACACCGGCCAGCCACCACCCATCTCGGTCCTCGGTCACGACGAGGTGGTCATCGCCCTACGCGACAACAAGACGTACTCGTCGACCGTGTACGAGGGGATCATGGGTGCCGTCATGGGGCGCACCATGCTTCAGATGGACGCGCCGCACCACAAGCTGCAGCGGGCCCTCGTCTCGCCTGCTTTCCGGTCGAAGGTGCTCGAGCGCTGGGAGGCGGGCTTGGTCCGGTCGGTGGTGGACGATCTCATCGACGAGTTCGCCGGGCGCGGGCACGCCGACCTGGTTCGTGAGCTGACCTTCGGGTTCCCGGTCCGGGTCATCGCCCGCATCCTGGGCCTGCCGATGAGCGACTACGCCCAGTTTCAGCAATGGACGATCGAGCTGATCAGCGTGGCCATGAACTGGGAGCGGGGGATCGCCGCCTCCGAGGCCCTCCGGTCGTACCTGACGGCCGTCATCGACCAGCGGCGGCTCCTTCCTGCCGACGACCTCATCAGCGACCTCATCGCTGCCGACATCGACGGCGAGAAGTTGTGCGACGAGGACATCCTGTCGTTCCTGCGCCTGTTGCTGCCGGCCGGCGTGGAGACCACGTACCGGGCGACCGGCAACGTACTCTTCGGCTTGTTGCAGCATCCGGACCAGCTCGCTGCCGTGCAACGCGACCGTTCCCTCTTTCCCCAGGCGTTCGAGGAGTCGCTGCGATGGGAGTCGCCGGTCATGATGATCCTGCGCCGGACGGTGAAGGACACCGAGCTCGGCGGGGTGGCCATCCCGGCCGACAGCGACGTCGGGCTGTTCCTGGGCGGAGCCAACCGGGACGACCGCCGCTACACCGACCCGGACACCTTCGATGTCTTCCGGCAGGCCCAACAGCATGTCGGCTTCGGCTTCGGTGTCCACATGTGCCTGGGAATGCATCTGGCCCGCATGGAATCGCGGGTGGCGGTCAACGCCCTCTTCGACCGGGTCGACGACCTCCGACTCGACCCCGGGCCGGGCGACGACCCCCATGTGCACGGTTTCGCCTTCCGGTCCCCGACCTGCTTGCCGGTTTCCTTTTCGGCCCGCTGACCGCGGCCGCCCGACCGAGCGACGCGCACCCGTCCGAGCCGGACCACGACGCGATGGCGGTGCACGGGAGGCGTCGAGATGACAGGCTTGGCGCCTTGACAATTCGGACCGGGATCAACGGCGGCCATCTCCCCGCGGGACCGCACCCAGTGGAGGCATCCCTGTGGAGGCACTCCCTGTTGAGGCACGGCACCGCGGCGACCCCCTCATGAGGCGCGGGCCGAGGGCCCGCCCCTCCGGCGAGGACCACCCGTGCCCATAGCCATTTCCGAGGAGCACCAGGCCCTGGCTCGAACGGTCCGCCGCTGGCTCGACACTCACTGCGAGCCGAAGGTCGCCCGGGCGCTGCTGGACGCCGAGGTCGAGGAGCTGCAACCGGTCTGGCGCGACCTCTCCGCACAGGGCTGGCTCGGGATCCATGTCCCCGAACGGTGGGGTGGCGGCGGTTACGGCCTGCTCGAGTTGGCCGTGATCCTCGAGGAGACGGGATCGTCCCTCGTCCCCGGGCCGCTCCTTCCCACCGTGGTCGCCTCGGCGGCCATCGCCGAATCGGGGACCGACCTCCAGGCCGGCGAACTGCTGCCCGGGCTGGTCGACGGCAGCGCGCCGGCCGCCGTCTACGTCGGTCCCTCCCATCTGGACATCGTGGGCCGCGAGGCCGACGGGACGGTCAC
>DATDHU010000127.1:0-2993 GCA_036521415.1 Acidimicrobiales bacterium | reverse complement strand
CCCGGGAGAACCGGTCGACCAACAGGGCAGCGTCGTCGCCCGAGTAGCGCCCGGGCTCGAAGGAAGAGACGAAGGACTCGAGCAGGGCGATGGCCTCGGTCACGGACTCGGCCGTGTCGGGGGAAGCGGTGCGCGACTGGGCCGTGCCGGGAGAGCCACAAGCGTCGGTCCTCCGCTCACGGCGGCTGACTTTCGGCCCGGTGTTCCTTGTATTGCGCTGGTCCGTTTTGGCCACACTGAAAGCATGACAGGGGGGTGTAACCATGCAATGACCCGCCGACATTCGGCCCCGGAGGTACGGGCAGTTCGGGTCGAACTCTCAGGGCGTGGGCGGCTGCCAGCGGGCCCCGATGGTCCCGCCGCCTTGGAGGAGGCGCTGGGGGGTGGCGGCCAGGATACGTAGGTCGGTCCGGAAGGACCACGAGCTCACATAGGCCACGTCGAGCTGGCACATCTCGTCCCAGCGGAGGTCGTGCTGGCCACAGATCTGCCAGAGGCCGGTCATGCCCGGCTTGACGTCGAACCGGCTCGCCACAGAGCGAGAAAGAGCCTTCGTCTCCTCGGGTATGAGCGGGCGGGGACCGACGAGCGACATGTCGCCCACCAGTACGTTCCACAGCTGCGGTATCTCGTCCAGACCGGTGCGCCGGAGCAGCCGTCCCGCCCGGGTCACCCGGGCATCCTTGGCCGCCTGGGAGTCCGTTTCCCCGGCCGGGTCGGGCAGGCGCATGGTCCGGAACTTGAGGATCTTGAAGGGAGCGCGGTCTCGACCGATGCGCACCTGGGCGAAGAGGACAGGTCCGGGCGAGCTCACGCGCACGGCCACGGCCACCACGGCGAGCACGGGCGACAGGACGACTAGACCAGCCACGGCCACGGCCACGTCGAGGGCCCGCTTGGCCGACCAGGCCGCCGGCGTCGAGGCCCCGCCGTCGACGTCGACGACGGTGAGCCCACCGAGGTCCTCGACCGCCGCCTTCCAGCCGGTCAGCTCCACATATGGGGGGACCACATGCACGCTCACCGTCTCGGGTAACGAGCGGAGGGCGGCGTCGGTTCGGGCCTCGTGCCGGTCACGGGCCAACACCAGGACCCGGCCGGCCCCATTGTGCCGGCAGACTGCGGCCAGGGAGTCCATTGCGCCCAGCATGGGCTGGTTCCCGCCGAGCATGCGCTGTTCCCCGCCGGTGATTGGCTGGGACCCGGTCGGATTGTCGTCCACGAACCCGACTACCTGGACCCGGGCGGACCGTTCGAGCCGAACGGCCACGTCGGTAGCAAGGGTGCCGCTACCCACGATGACTACCCGGCGGCGGTCCACGTCGATGTCCCGGTAGGAGGCGAGGATGACTGCGCGGGCCAGTGGCAACACCACAGCGCACACGGCCAGGGAGGCGACCACGAGATCGGTCGGCACTCTTCCACCTATCCGGTTGGGCAGGACCTCCTTGACAGCCAGGGCGACGATGAGGGCGACGGCCACCGAAGTGGCGAGGGCCCCGAGCTCGCTAGCCGGGCTCGCCACCAGGCGACGGCGGACTTGGGTGTAGGTGCCCCGGACCCACAGGCAGGCCTCGACTACGAGCCAACAGGCCAAGGCCAGGCTGATCCGGCGAGCAAGCACCCCGTCGGTGAGCCCGCTGTGGCTGGGCCACAAGAAGCCGACGGTGGCCAGCGCGGCCAGCGACACCACTGCGTCGGTGCGGGCCAGCAGCCGCCAACGGGGCGGGCAGAGCGACGGCTCGCCCGGGATGGTGTGGATCGTCGCCGGAACGACATCGGACCGGTCGCTGCCACGGAGAGGAACGGCGACCGACGCGTCGCCCTCCGTTACCGACAGTGGCCGGGTGCTCATGGCTCGACCGCCGGTCGGCGGTACACCGGCTCGATCGCCGGTCGCCGGCCTGCCGGCTCGACCGCTGCACTCCAGCCAGTGGGCTCCAGAGCTCCTTGCCGGCCAGCGAGCGCGGCCGCGTCTTCCTCGGCTGTCTCGAGGACGTAGGCCACGAGTTGGCTGAGGGAGGCGACCGGGAAGGAATGCCCGGTGGCCACCGACTCGATCTCGCCGGTGAACTGCCCGGCTCGCAGGCTGGGCTGACGGAGGCGAAGTACGTAGGAGACGTTCACGAAGTCGACAGTACGAAGGGGGCGTCCTCGCAGTGTCCCCGCTGTCGAATCGGATAGTCCCGGCGACAAGATGGCCGGCGGGACGGGTGGGGCCTGGCGCGGGGGACGCGGGAAGGACATCGGTGGGACCGCCCTTCCTTACCCTTGCCCGATGACCGCAGCCGAGGATCAAATCAGTCACGATCTGCGCCTGGCCCGAGAGATCAGTCTCGGCCGCGCCGCCTTCCTGGCCCTCCCCGAGGGCAACGTCGTGATCGACCAGCTGCCCGGTGAGCCCACCCATCTCGCTCCTCGGGTTGAGTCGCTGGCCCGTGATTGCCTGTCGCATCCCGGGGCCCGCACCGGTGACCTTTTCTGGAACGCCAGAGTCGTGCCCGACGCCGACACCCCCGACGACTCGGTGGCCTGCGTGGCCATCGGGCTCGAGCACGAGGGGGTCTGGTTGGGGCTCCTGGGCGTGGCCGACTCCTGGCTCCCCGAGCTCGACGCCGAGCAGCGCGAGAGCCTGATCGCCTTGGCCGTTTCGCTGGCCCGATCGCTGTTCGCCGGAGCCAAGCCTCAGACCAGTGCTCTGGGCTCAGAAGCCACCCTCACCCAAGGCACGCAAACCGACCCGGGGCTCGGCCAGGCCCGGCCGACCGACCCGACTCCAGACCAACACTGGCCGGCCGAGCCATCCCCGGCCCCGGCCCCGAGCCTGCCAAGCGCAACCCCGGCCCCGGCCGCGCCAACGCCGGCCCCGGCCGCGCCAACGCCGGCCCCGGCCCCAACTCCGGCCCCAGCCCGAACCCCGGCACCAACCTCAGCCCCAGCAGCGACATTCGGCGCTCCTGGCGAGGCGGTCGTGTCTTCGGAGGGCTTCTTGG
>DATDHU010000126.1:0-2910 GCA_036521415.1 Acidimicrobiales bacterium | reverse complement strand
CTAATTGCTGACGGTGATATTGACCCCTCCCATGCTGTAGGCGCTTCCAGTCGAGTTGAACGCCAAAGACGACACAACGTAGGAACCGTTGGGGACCGACGTGGTGTTCCAGCTGCACAACCATCCGTAGTAGGTCGGCGTGGCGGTGCAGAGTATCGGGCCGTAGAAGCCGTAGACGCCGCCGAACAGCTGGAACTCGACGCTGGTGGCGTTCGAGGCCGAGGCATCAAGCAAGGTCGACCCGGACACCGTGGCCCCACTCGAAGGAATGAGCACGCTTGTGGTCGGGGGCGGGGGAGGCGGCGGGGCCGGGAGGCCGGCTGGGCCTGCGAAGGCGTGAATCTGGGTGGAGGACGGTGCCAGGATGAGGCCGTCGGCGGCGGAGGGCGACGGGAACGACGACGACGATGCCCCAATGGCGAAGTGCTGGACCTCGGCACCGGTGGCGGCGTCCAGGGCATAGAGAGTGCCGCCGCCAATCGACCACACCAGGCCCCCGGCCACGATGGGCGAACCGTGGGCCCCGCTTGTCGTGGTCCACGTGGCGGTCGGAGGACTGGACGTGGGCGTCACCGCCTCGATGCCGTTGCTGCAGGGGACGAACAGGGTGCCATTGAGGTCGGCGGAGCCACCATCAGCAAAACAGAAGGAGTTCCGGAGTGCTACCTGCCCGTTGACACCCCCCAGACTCGACTGGTTGAGCACATACGCGGTGGTCGACTTGCCCACCTCGAAGACCAGGCCATTGGGCAGGAGGGCCGGAGTGGTGGAGCCGAGGTCGGCGTCACCGGCATTGTCGTTGTACCAGAGCTGCGGGGCGAAGGAGTCAAGCAGCTGCATGGTCGGGCTGAGCTTCAGCACGCTGTCGCTCTGGTCATAGGTGTCCGATGCACTGTGGAACGCGCTGTTCCCGGTGGCCACCCAGACGTTGCCCTGGGCATCGATGGAGGGAGCCGCGCCACCCATCCACACCGCGCCCTGGCTGTCGCCCGGGAAGTTGGCCACCGTGTAGGTGGATGGGGCCGAGCCGTCCTCGGGAGCCGACACCACCAACCCGTGGTAGGGGTCGCAGTCTCCCGAATTGCCACCGAAGCCGACGATCACCCGGCCGTCGGTGAGGGCCAGGGAGACTCGTTGCAGCTGGAAGGCCGGGTTGGCGCCGGGTGGGTCGATGTTCTCGTTCAACAGCACCGTTCCGGTGTAGATGTCCAGGCCGATGAGCTGGTGGGCGGCATTGCTGCCAGCGCTCACCGTCGCCACCACGAAGATCTCCGAGCGAGCGGCGTCGATCACCGGGGTCCCGGTGATCCCCACGGTGGGATGGATGTCCCCGCAGAGTCCTGGAACGGTGGAAGGGTTCAGCGGCGTGCCGAGATGATTCGACCACAACACCGCGCCGGTATTGGCGGCCAAGGCGTAGACGGTGTCGTTCTCCGTGGCCACGAAGACCCGACCGGTGGCCACCAGGGGCTGGCCGTACAGCTGGCCATCGAAAGTGGGCGAGGTCCACGCGGGCGTCGCCGGTGAGAAGGAGTTACCCGACGGATCGACCCCTGAGCGCAGGGAGTCGTGGTCGAACGTGGTCCAGTCAGAAGCGGTCACGGCGGCGGAGAGCGACGCTGTTGACGACCCGTTCGGCCCGGCCTGGCCCGCGCTCACGCCGGCCAACGCCGGCGACCCCGCCACTCCGACCACCCCCGCCACCAGGAGGCCAACCGAGGCAACGGTGAGAAGCAGACGGGCGCTGATCTTCGAGGGGAGAGGCACGCTCCCACTTCTACATCACACGGCGGTCTCTCGCCACGGTCAATTCCGAGATGCGGGTGAGGCCAGGGTGCTCGAGCAGCTCCTCACTTCGTCGCGTGGGCCAGAGCGTCGTCCCAGCTGCTCCCCGCTTCGAGCAGGGGCCGAAAGCCCATGAGCTGGCGCGGCTTGCCGATCGCCATCACGGCCCGCAATCGACCGGCCCGACCGAACAGCGCCACGAACTTGCCCTCGTCCAATGACCCCTCAACGATCTTGACCTCGTCGGTCCCGCCCGGATTGCCGAGGACTTGAAAGCGGATGTCGAACTGGTCCGACCAGAAGTAGGGGATGGGGTTGAACGGCACGGCGTCGGCCCGACCGGCCAGCAAGCTGCGGGCCGCAGCCACACCGGCTTCCGCCGCCAGCTGCCAATGCTCGATGCGGATCAGCTCTTCCCCGCCGTCATGACGCCAGTTCCAGCGGGCCATGTCACCGGCGGCAACGATCCCCTCGGCCGCGAAGAGGCGGTCATCGCAGACCACCCCGTTCTCCACTGTCAGTCCGGAGGCATCGAGCCAGCCCACCGACGGCAGCACCCCGATGCCCACGACGACGACGTGGGCCTCGATGCTGTCACCTCCCGACAGCGCCACCACCAAGCCACCGTGTGCGCCTTCGGCCCGTTGAATCCCAGCCACGCCGGCACCGGTACGCAGGTCGACACCGTGGTCCGCGTGAAGCGTGGCGCAGTAGGCCCCGATCTGTGGTCCCAACACGTTGGCCAGAGGGATCTCCATGGCCTCGAGCACGGTGACCCGGCAGCCCAACGCGGCACAGGTCGAGGCCACCTCGGCACCGATGAATCCTGCACCGATCACCACGACCCGGCAGGACTCCCGCTCCGTCAGGGCGGCGCGAAGGGCCAACGAGTCATCGAGGGTGCGCAGGGTGAAGAGACCATCGTGTTGCCCCAACGCCTCGGTCCCCGACAAGCGGCGGGGGCTGGCGCCGGTGGCCAGCACGATGGCGTCACCCGCGAGCAACGTGCCGTCATCGATCTCGATCTGACGGGCGGCGGCGTCCAACCGTACGGCTCGATGGCCGAGGACCTCATGCACCCGCAGCGCGCTGGACCGGTGTCGGTCGGCCAAGACCACTCGTTCG
>DATDHU010000125.1:0-102626 GCA_036521415.1 Acidimicrobiales bacterium | reverse complement strand
ACGAGCCGGATATCGTCGCGCACACCGCCAACGTGGAGATGCCGGACGTACCGCCGCCCGAGGATCCAGCCGCCCGAGAGGATAATCGAGTGTTTCCCGGTGCGAGGGCCCGAATCTGCTTTGGCATCAACACGTGGAGCGATGAGGAGCCGCTCCGGCCTGCGGTACAGAATGTCTGGACCCGTCTTCCGGTGTCCTTTCCCGATCCGGTGGTCAATCAGGCCATCCTTTCGTGGGCAACCGACGGTTTCCTTATCGGAACCGCGCTTCTGCCCCATGAGGGCGTGAACGAGAGCCATGCCCACAAGACCGTCTCGACTGGCGTGGTGAGCCACACCGTCAATTTCCATGAACGTTTCGATGCCTCGGAATGGTTGCTGATCGCCCATGAGAGCGTTTGGGCCGGACGAGGCAGGAGCCACGGGCGGGCCAACGTGTGGACCCAGTCCGGAAAACTGGTAGCCAGCTTTACCCAGGACAACATCGTGCGTGAGTTCAGCGACGGCAACGACCACACCGGAGACTACGCCCGCATCATGTGAACACACGGACCGGGGCGACTGCGAGGACGACGTTCCTACCTCATGCCTCCGATGGCCACCCTTGTCCGTTAGGGGCAGCCCACGCCCTTTACGTCGACGCGGTGAGCGTCGATGTAGCCGACCGCCCGCCCTTGTAGATAGTTGCGTTGCGTCGTCACCGCCGTGCAGCAGAACAGGGTGTGCCCATCGTCGCCGCCCAGACAACACGAGAGGGCCCATCGGTCGGCCACCAGGATCCGCTCGACGATCGCGCCGCCTTCGGTCACCCTGAGGAATTCGCCCTCGAGGAAGCTCGCCACCCACACCGCACCCTCGGCGTCCAGGCACAGTCCATCGGGATGGGCTCCGGGAAGATCCGCCCAGACGCGGCGATTCCCCAATGAACCGTCGGTGGCGACATCGAACGCGGTGAGACATCCGGCGAAGGTTTCCGACACGATCAGTGTGTCCCCGTCAGGTGTGACAGCGACCCCGTTGGGAAAGGCCAACTGTTCGGCGACCACGCGGGACTTCCCGTCGGGGTCCACCAGTACCAGCGAGCCATTGGGCCTCGCTCCGTAGTTCTGGTACACGTCGACGTACGTACGGTCGAACCCGTCGACCACGAGATCGTTCAGATGGTTCCCGAAGTCCGAGAGGTCGGCGTGCCGCCGAGCTCGCTCTCCGGAAGGCACATCGACGATCTCTGGCGGCTCCATGGCGGCGACTCGCACAGATCCGTCGGAGAGGAAACCCAGACCGGACGGACGCCCAAGTTCGAGTGCGGTCTCGATGGTGTCGCCGTCCTGCCGTAGGACACGTCCACCGAGCTGATCGGAGAACCACAGGGCGCCGTCGTGCCAGCGCGGCCCTTCGGGAAACTGGAGCTCGCTGTGGATCCCCTCGGTTCCTCGTTTGAGGTCCGGGGGGTCGTACGGCGAGCCTGAGGAAGCCATGAAATGCATGATGCCACGCTGATGGATGGGCTGCGGCGTCAACGCCGGCTGTTGTCGGTTGCAGCAGAGTCATACGATGAGCAATTGCGGCAGCCGGCAACGTCGGTTCAAGGAGCGAAAGGAAGGAGCGCAATGGAACGCGTGGACCTCGGGGTCATCCTCTACGAGGAGGAGGGGCCTCTCGCCCGGATCATCCTGAACTGGCCAGAACGGGCCAATGCGCAGTCGTCGGACATGGTGCACCAGTTCGACGAAGCGCTCGATCGAGCCGGCCGTGGCTATGAGATCAAGGTCCTCATTATCAAGGCCAACGGCAAGGGGTTTTGTGCTGGCCATGCCATAGGCGGCGATCACTACCCGGAGTTCGAAGAGGGGTGGGACCAATGGGGAGGAGTGTGGAAGGCGCAATCGGAGCTGTTCTTGGCGCCGCTCCTCCGGCTGTGGGAGTTCCCCAAGCCGACGATCGCCCAGGTGCACGGGTACGCGCTCGGTGGTGGAACGTATTGGGCGCTGGTCCCTGACATCACGATTGCCTCTGACGACGCCTTCTTCCAGATGCCGTTGGTCCAGGGCCTCGGCTTCCCGGGCGGGGAGACCATGATCGAGCCGTGGGTGTTCATGAACTACAAACGCGCCTACGAGTACCTCTACACCGCCCAGACCCTCGACGCCGCGCAGGCCTTGGAAATGGGACTGGTCAACCGGGTCGTCCCGATGGCCGACCTGGACGGTGCCGTAGAGGCGCTGGCTCAACACATTGCTCGGGCTCCACTTTCTGCCCTCATGGGCACCAAGCAACTGGTGTCTCGGGCGTGGGAGCTCATGGGAATGCGACTGCACTGGAAGATGTCCAATGACGTCATGGCCGTGGTCGAGCATCTCAAAGACGGCAGGGAAGCCCGGGCCGAAATGGTCGACAAGGGTCAGAAGCCACGCGAGAAGGCCGGGGAGGCATTCAGATCGGCTGACGGCCCCGTCTGAGTCGAGGTCAGGACGTCGGTGGATCGATGCGGGCCGACACGTTCTGAACGGCATTGGCGCCGAGGTCTACGGAGCGGATGCGTAGCGCTGGTTCAGGACTCCCTTGGCCAGTTTCCCGGTCGGTAAGCAAAGGTCCGCGCTCGCCCCGTACCCGCCTCGATGACGGCCGCCTTGTCAGGTGTCCGACGAGCGTGGATGCCCACATGCACCAAATCTGGGACACTGGCGGCGCCCTCGGGCTTCGCCGTCGCCTGGGTCATGGCACCTCCTGATGGTCGAGCATTTCCGGCGCCCTGTCTCAGTCGGACGACGGCAGCGGCTTCGCACCCTTGACGGCCAACGGTACATCTCCGACCGAGAGCGACCCGCTTCCCCCTTTGACGCACAGTACTTCGACGCCCGTCTCATCGTTGGTGTACCGCTTTCCCAAGATGGAACCCTCGCCGTGCCCCTGGGAGATCGGCATGCCGGGAACGCCGCTCGCCGTCATCTCGATCAATGGATGCCCGCCGCAGCGGAGATCGACGTAGCCTCTCGGCGCGCGCACCATGATCACCTCTGCGTCGCAGACGGCGCTCTTCAATCTGACACCAGTCTTCAAAGCCATCGCCGCCCCAATCTCGTGGGTCCACGCGGATACCCGGTGGGGCCATGGGGGCCGCGTAGTACCGCCAGTCAGGCGGCGAGCAGCTCCATGGCGTTGTCCCGCATGATCCGCCGAATTCCGGCGCTCTCCAAACCGTCGAGGCAGCTGGCGTAGGCGGCGGGCGTGGGCGTCCCTTCGGGATGCGGCCAGTCAGATCCCATGAGCACGTGGTCGGACCCGATCAAGTGAGCCAGACCCACCACGTCTTCCTCAGGGAACGGCGAGACCCAGAATCTCTCCCGGAACACGTCCGACGGGCGATCGTCGAGGATGGTGCCGAAGGCCTGGACGTGGCGAGTCAACAACGGCCCACTGTGGTCGAGGCCATGCAACAGGTACTGGACCCACGTGCCACCCATCTCGATGCTGGCGACCCGGATCTCGGGAAAGCGTCCGAAGAGGTTCCCCAAGATGAGCGCCTGAGCCGTGTCCATGATGGGCCGCTCAAACGGGTAGAGGTTCCGCCGGAACGTGTCCAGATACATACGGTCGCTCGGCTCTTTGGCCCACTGTTGCCGGAAGATGGAGTCATAGGAGGTCGGACCGCCTGCGGCGTGATATGCGACAAGGACACCGGACTCGTTCACCCTGGCCCAGAACGGGTCGAAGTAGGTGTCTGCCGGAGAGCGGCCGTAGGCCGGTCCCGGTTGGATGGTGATGGCGCGCGCCCCCCGGGACAGCGCCCATTCCAGTTCGGACACCGCTCCGTCGACAGTGAGCATGGGGATGACCGGCGGCGCGAAGATCCGCCCATCGCGGTTCAGTCCCCAATCGTCGTCCAACCACAGGTTGAAGGCGTGCATGACCCGGTACATCAGCTCGGGTTCATTGGCCATGTAGCCCTCCACGGTAAGGCCGAGCGTGGGGAAGAGCATGATCCGCTCCACGCCCTGTTCGTCCATGGCCATCAGCCGTTCGTCGCGGTCTCGATAGACGGATCGCAGTGGCTCGAGCTCACCGTAGAACTCAGTGAACGACAACTCGGAGCCCTTCTCTATGGCGATCAGGGCATCGTGGAAGGCCCCGGGTCGCGCTACCCGGCTGAAGCTCGGGTTCATGACGGAGTTGGGATTCCTGGAGTCATTGGTACGAGTGTTCCCGAACAGCAGATGGTGTTTGCGGCCCTCGGTCACCCAGGTCACGTACCGCTTGACCGCCTCATCGCCATATCGGGTGAAACAATCGTCAGGCTCATAGTAGTGGTTGTCCGAATCGAACATCAGATAGTCCATGACGCCTCCCCAGGTCGAGTTGGTGCCGCAGTCTGGGTTAGCCCGGACTGAAGTTGGTCACCGCCTAAACAGTAACCCAGACCAACGCAGGTCCGCACCTGCGGGAAGCGGCGTGCGCTGATGCTCTCTGAGTTCGATTGGTCTTCGGTGCTCAATCCGTGAACGAGAGCGGTGAGAACGGCGTCCCGTCGGCCGTTTCACGCCGAGTGAACTCCTCCACCGGGAGCCTCCGCAGCTTGGTGATCTCTTTGACCGGATGGCCGATCGGCAGCATGGTGCCGAGGACGTGGTGCTCGGGAATACCGAGGAGCTCACGCAGTGCTGGTTCCTGGCGGGCCAGGACCGAGGTGAAGTGACCACCGAGCCCCCGGGCACGCGCCCCCAGCAAGATGTTGTGGGCAAACGGGTAGATGGATGCACCGGCTGAGATGCTCAACCGCCCAACGCCGCTGTCCACCGCTGAGATGGCACTGAGATCGAGCGTCAACACCAACATGACCGGCACTTCCAGCAGGTAATGGGTGAATCCATCGGGTAGAGGAATCCGTCGGGCTTCCTCGAGATCGACAGCAGGGCGCACCGGCCCGTCAGGGGGATTTCGCCAGTAGGCCTCAGACGCGACGAAGGGTACCAATCCGGCCTCGGCGTGGGCCTGGTACTCGCGCATGCCGAGGTCGTAAAGCTCAACAATGCGCTCCTTGCGCTGGGTGTCCCGTACCACCAGCACGTGCCAGCCCTGGCGGTTGCCGCCGTTGGGAGCGAACCGTGCGTCGTCCAAGATGGCATAGATGACGTCGTCGCTCACCGGTTCATCGGTGAACTCCCGGGTGGCTGGTGTCGTACGGATGGCCGTCTGTAGCTCCATGGTCCTACCCTTTCGTCCGTCTTCTCGGGATGCATGGTAGGCCCGCTGTGGCCCTCGTAGCATCAGGGTATTGGACGTCATGCAATTTCTGATTGTGGTGCCAAGAAGACACCCGATGTACGCTGTGGAAGATGCGTCTTGGAGTCCACTTACCCCAGTTTGGAAAGGCCGCGGTACCCGGCGCGGTCGAAGAAGTTGCCAAGCGAGCCGAGGACTTAGGATTCGACGACGTCTGGGTAAGCGACCACCTTGTCGTCCCGGCCGGCCAGCGCTACCCGGCGCCGTACTTGTACGACCCCCTCATGGCGCTGGCCTTTGCCGCCGCTGTCACCGACCGGATCGGAATCGGAACGAGCGTCCTGGTGGCCCCCCAATACACCAGTCCCCTGGCCCTGGCCAACAGCTTGGCCAGCCTGGACAACTTGAGCAATGGTCGGCTGACGGTGGGTGCCGGCATCGGGTGGTCCGCCGCCGAGTACGAGGCATTGGGTGCGTCCTTCGACCATCGAGGCCATCGGTTGGAGGAGATTCTTTCCCTGTGGCGGACGGCGTGGCGCGATGATCCGGTCACTCACGAGGGCGCTCATTACCCTGTTCGCGACGTCCGTCTGTTACCGAAGCCGGCCCACCCGATCCCGATCTGGCTCGGCGGTGCTAGTGACGCCGCCGTGAACCGAGCCATGCGGTTGGCGGACGGTTACCACGCAATCGGTCTGGAGCCCGGGGCGGCAGCGGAAATGGTCCGGCGGGTTCGAAGACAGCGCCCCGAGGAGTCATTTACCATCTCGCTCCGTGTCCGCTGGGACGAGCGAACAGAAGACGCCATGGTGGGTGAGGAGTTGTCGGAGTACCAATCGGCTGGTATTCAGCACCTCCACTATGCCCCCGAGCGCGGCGACCGAGAGGCGTGGTTGGCCGGGATCGAGCGGCTGGCCGGGCAAGTCGGGCTGGGTTGAGGGTCCGATGCCCCAGGGCGTGGAAGCCACCGAGGATCCACAGTACGACGAATTCGAGCTGTTGCATGAGAACGCGGCGGAATGGGCCATCCCCTGGTCGGGCCGCCCGGAGGTCGAGCGACGGTCCGTGACCTTGGACGGTGGGCAGGTGATGAGCTATATCGCTTGGGGTCGAGACGATCCGGAGATCGTCTTTCTCCATGGGGGCGGCCAGAACGCCCACACGTGGGATACGGTGGCGCTGGCCCTTGGCCGACCGGCCCTTGCCATCGACCTGCCCGGACACGGACACTCTGCCTGGCGCCAGGATCGGAATTACGGACCGTGGGCCAACGCCGCCGCGGTCGAGCAGCTGCTTACCGACGCTGCGCCGAACACCGCAGCAGTAGTCGGGATGTCCCTCGGCGGGGCGACGACGATGCGCTTGGCCGCCATGTGCCCGGACCTGGTAGGCAAGGCGGTCCTGGTAGACGTCACCCCGCAGATCAACGACCCCAGTCGGACGCTCACGACCCAAGAACGGGGATCGGTTGCGCTGGTGGGCGGACCCCCGACGTTCGATTCCTTCGAGGCCATGGCGGAGGCCACCGTTGCCCTCAGTCCGCTCCGGGCCGTCTCGGCCGTGCGCCGAGGGGTGCGACACAACGCCTACGAGCTTCCCGACGGTCGCTGGCGCTGGCGTTACGACCTGTTCGGGGAACGCCCGGTGAGCTCCGGGGATTGGGGCGACTTCACCCCGCTCTGGTCGGACGTGGAACGCATCACCACGCCGACCATGTTTATTCGAGGGGAATTGTCCAAGTTGGTGCGCGACGAGGACGTCGACGAAATGTGTCGGCGGTTGCCGAGCCTCCGGGTGGAGGTTGTCGATGGAGCCGGCCATGCGGTCCAGAGCGACAGACCACTGGAGATGGTGCGCCTGCTCGACAGCTTCGTCTTCTCCACCGAGGAGGGTGCCTGAGATGCAGATCGGTATCTTTTTCCCGTCCAAAGAACATGGCCCCGTCGATGAGATGGTTGCCCGGACGGCCGGGGTAGCCGACCAGGGCCTGCACTCGGTCTGGCTTCCGCAGAGCTCGAGCTTCGACGCCCTCACGGTGCTGGCCGCCGTGGGGCGAGAGGTTCCCCGTGTGGAGCTGGGCACCTCTGTCGTCCCGACCTTTCCCCGCCACCCGGCCATGCTGGCGGCACAGGCGCTGACCACCAACGCAGCCACGGGGGGCCGGCTGGCGCTCGGCATCGGACTATCGCACCGATTCACCATCGAAGATAGTTACGGACTTTCCTACGACCGTCCGGCCCGTCATATGCGCGAGTACCTGTCGGTACTCCTTCCGGCCATTCGGACCGGTGCCGCCGACTTCACGGGTGAGACGCTGGCCGCACATGTGACGGTGGCGGTGCCCGGTGCTGTACCGTGTCCGGTCTACCTGGCCGCGCTGCAGCCGGCCATGCTTCGGCTGGCCGGTGGGCTGGCCGACGGGACCATCACCTGGTGCACCGGTCCCGTCACCCTGGAGCGGCAAATCGTGCCGATCATCACCGAGACGGCCAGGGACGCAGGCCGCCCAGCGCCCCGCATCGTCGTGGCACTGCCGTGTTGTGTCACCGACGACGAGGCGGACGGGAGGAAGAAGGCAGACAAGCAGCTCGACGGGTACGGAAGGATACCCGTGTACCGCGCAGTGCTCGATGCCGAGGGCGTTTCCACACCCGGCGACATCTCGGTAGTGGGGGACGAGCGGTCGGTCACTGACCAACTGAGCCGCCTGGCAGAAATCGGAGCGAGCGACTTCGTCGCCATCCCCTGCGGAGATCGAGACGACCGTGCTCGGACGATGACCCACCTGGCCAGCACCGCCAGTACCTGATCCGACTGAGCGCCCCCACAATGAGACGCCTGGACGATAGCTCTGTCGGAACGGTGGGCCTGGCCGGTGTCGGTGTCCGGCGACTGGGCTTCGGGGCGATGCGGGTCTCCGGAGCCCGTAACGACAACGGCGAACGCGATCGGCACGAGGCCATCGCCCTCTGCCGACGAGTGTACGACCGGGGGGTGAATTTCATCGATGCCGCCAACATCTACGGGTACGGCGAGTGCGAGGAGATTCTGAGCCAGGCCTTCTCTCCCTACCCTTCCGATCTCCTTATAGCCACCAAAGCTGGTTTTCGCCCCGGCAAGCTCCAGCCCGGCCAACGATCTCTGCCCCCGTTGGGCCGCCCCGAGCACATTCGCGAGGAGTGCGAAAAGAGCCTCCGACGGCTGCGGGTGGACTGCATCGACCTGTACCAAATCCACGTGCCCGACCCCTCGGTCCCCTATGCGGAGACTGTCGGCGCCTTTGTGGAGCTCCGTGAGGCGGGAAAGATCCGGGCCATCGGGGTGTCGAACGTCGACCGGTCCCACTTGGCGACGGCCCAGTCCCTGTGCGAGGTGGTGTCGGTCCAGAACGCCTACAACGTGGGCAACCGCTCCAGTGAAGACGTCTTGGCTGCCTGCGAGCATCAGGGCATTGTCTTCATACCCCACTCCCCGAACATCCTCTCGGGGACCCCGGCGGAGCCCGTGGTTGCCGCGGTGGCCTCCAGCCATGGGGTGTCGAGCCAACAGGTGGCCGTTGCCTGGTTGCTGGCCCACTCGACGGCGGCGGTGCCGATTCCGGGCACCTCGAAAGTCGGGCACGCCGACGACAATGTTGACGCGGCCTGGCTACAGCTCAGCGAGGCCGAACTCCTTCGCCTCGATGCATGCGGGGCTCCTCCTGCGCCGACAGGGGAATAGGGTTCGCCTCCGGCCGCGTGGGCTCGTATGATGAGTATGAGAACAGGATTTGCAAGCTGACCGGCGGCCGGCGGGTGGCTGGCCGGGAAGGAGGAGGCGATGAGCGAACTGATGTGGACGAACTCGGGAGACTCCCATTGCATCGAGCCCCCCAACCTCTACCGCGAGAACATGCCGGCCCACTACGCCGAGCGGATGCCCCGCTCAGAATGGGTCGATGGCCAGATCATCACCCACATCGACGGCAAGGTCATCACCCGTAGGGCTCCCGGCGGAGCCAATGCGAAGATGATGGACGCCATGCGCGCCCAGGGCGGAACTGACAACGCCAAGCGCATGGCCGATCTGGACGGGCAAGGGGTGTGGGGTGAGGTCGTGTTTCCCTCACTTGGCCTGTGGTACGGCGAGATGGACAGCCCCGAGTTGGCCAAGGCCGCGGCCGAAGTGCTCAACGACTGGGTGGCTGACGAGATCATGTCTCTATCCTCTCGGCTCGTGCCGTGCGCGACCCTCCCGCTGCAGTCGATCGAGCTCTCGGTGAACGAGGTCGAGCGATGCGTGGCCAAGGGGTTCAAAGCAGTCTTCCTGCCGACCAAGCCCCCGACGATGCACGGCGAGTGGAACGCGCCGGAATGGGAGCCGCTATGGGATGTGCTGGAAGGCACGAAGAGCGTCTTGGCCTTCCACATCGGTACGGAGTCCGGCGAGAAGCCCCAGAAGTATCGGGGTCCTGGCGGTTACATCCTCAACTATGTCAACACGACCTTCGGCGAGCAGGCGGCGGTGGTCATGTTGATCTCGTCTGGTTCTCTTGAACGCCATCCGAACCTGAAGGTGCTGGTGTCTGAGGGCGGGGCCACGTGGGGGCCCTTCCTCGGCGACCGCATGAACGAGGCCGTCAGGCAGCACAACATGTTCGACGAGGGAAAGCTCACTCTGCTGCCCAAGGAGTACGTGTTCCGACAGGTGTACGCCTCGTTCCAGCACGATGAGACGGCGGTCCCGACGCTCACGTCAATGGGATGGCAAAACGTGATGTTCGGGAGCGACTACCCCCACCTCGAAGGGACGTTCCCCCACACGCAGAAGGTCCTGCACGAATTGTTCGACGGCGTGGACGAGGTCACACGAGACAGGATCACGATGGGCGCCTTCTTGGATCTGTTCCCACACGTCGGGCGCCCATCTGCCGCTTGATGGCGGTGGGCAAGCCCATCCGCCGCGTACGATCGGGGCCTCGGACAGCCAGGGGTCAGGCCGGGCGGAACCGGGGAACGGCAAAGGTATCGCTGGCCGGTTCGAAGACGACCTGCACTTTGTCACCGATGGCAACCAACTCGGGGTCGACGTCGATGATGTTGGCGATCATCCGCGCCCCGGCTCCTTGGGTGCCGTCGAGCTCCACGACGCCAGAGACGTAGGGAACGACCTCGCTCAACTGCGGGGCGAGCGGGTGGCGAACGATTGTAAACGTATAAACAGTGCCCGTCCCCGGCAGTTCCACGAACTCGAAAGCCGTGCTGCGGCAGTTGAAACAGCGTGGCTCGGGGGGCAGTACGAACGTCCCACATTGGGTGCACCGTGGTGCCACCAAGTGCCCTTCCAACGCCGCTTCCCAGAAGGGTTGGGTTGACTCGTCGGCAAAAGGATCCTTCAGGGGAGTGGGGAATACTCCCCGGGTGAGCTCGGCCATGATGTAACTACCTCCGAAGCAAGGTGCCGCTGACTGGAAGGGATGCCGGGCCGCCGGTAACCAACGCCACTTGGGCGTCGGGCACCTGGTTGATGGCCACTCCACGCAACTGTTCGACCGCCTCGCGCACGTGGGTCATCCCGATGATGTATGCCTCCGACAGGTGACCTCCGTGCGTGTTGGTCGGTGTCTTACCGTCGATCCGGGTGTTCCCGTCGGCCACGAACGGACCGCCTTCGCCGATTCCGCAAAACCCGTAATCCTCGAGCTGCATGATGACCAGCGGGGAGAAGTGATCGTACAGGAGGGCGACGTCGACGTCGTCCGTCCCGACGCCAGCCATCTCGTAGAGCCGCTGGGCGACCGGTCGGTGCCCAGATGAGGCGAAGTACTCGTCTGGTTGTTGGAAGTAGCTGAAGATTGCCGGTCCCCACCGCCCCATCCCGCCGTGGGTCGAGGCAAGGATGTAGACGGGGGGTTGTCGAAGGTCATGGGCCTGTTCCGCCGATGTGATCACTGCTGCCACGGCCCCATCGGTTTCCATGGTGTAGTCGTACAGGCACAGCGGATCACTGATCATCCTGGCGTTGAAGTAGTCGTCTTCCGTGAGCGGCCCACGCTGGATCGACGTCGGACGCTTGATGGCGTAGTCCCGCTGGGTGATCGCCACCTGGGCCAGATGCTGGCGAGTCGTGCCGTAGAGGTGCATGTGGCGCTTGGCCAGTAGGGAGAAGCTGTGACCGGGCGAGATGAGCCCGCTTGACGCGGTGAAGGCCGTTGTCGGTGGGACACCGCCCCCTCCGTAGGGATTGGCACTCCCACCCCCGGCTCCGTACATGCTCCGGCCCCCGACCGCGGTTCCACCGAGGCGTCGGTCGGCCTGCTGCAGTGTCATCACCGACACGCAGACCTTGGCCATGCCGGCATGGACAGCGGCAGCGCCGAGACCCAGCGAACCCGCCGACCCGCCGCCGCCCGACGTCAGCGTTGCCGCGAACCGTACTTCGGGCACGCCAAGGACAGATGCCACGTGGGCCGGGTCGACCGAATTCGAGTAGATGGAGAAACCGTCGAGGTCGTCAACGGTCAGCCCGGCATCCTCTAATGCCGCCATGATCGAAGTGCAGGCCATCGACAGCTGCGTCTGCGGCAATGACTGCCCTCGCCGGTAATAGGGGGTCGCTCCGATCCCCACCACCGCGGTCTGGTCACGCATACTCACGGGAGCCTCCCTCCATCGGCCATTACGACCGTAGACTATTGAAATCGCATTTTCAAAACCGTGCATGGCCGAGCGCGGCCATCGTGCAGTCGATGGAACCCGCGGTTCAGGCGATTCCGCCATGTGCCGAGACAGGCAATGTTTGGGCGCGACCTCTTGTTGCCCAGCTGTGTGGTGGATCGCTAACCTGACCTGATCACGGATTTGGACGAGGTTGAAGACACGAACTGAACGCATGGGGGGTGTGATGTGAGTAGCGACCCTTCGTTGCCCGCCGAAGCTCTTGGAGGACTTCAGGTCGTCGAGCTCGGGAACTGGTTGACCGGCGCCCAGGTGGGCCAGTTCATGGCCGACTTCGGCGCCGAGGTCGTGGCCGTGGAACCACCGGGGGGAAGCCCCCTGCGCCACCAGCCGGCTTTCCCGCTGTGGGGTCGGGGAAAGCAGAGCGTGGTCCTCGACCTTCATCGGGACGCTGACCTCTCGGCCCTGGTCGATCTCGTCGCCGAGGCCGATGTGCTGGTCGAGTCCCTCGGGCCAGGAGCGGCCGAGCAACTAGGCATCGACTACGAGGCGCTGGCAGAACGGAACCCTGGCCTCATTCACGCGTCGATCTCCGGTTTCGGTACAGAGGGTCCGCTGCGGGGGATGAGGGGGTACGAGGCATTGGTCATGGCCAAAATCGGCGGGCTCAGCGCATTCAAGGGGATGCTTTCACGGCGAGGTCCTGCCTTCGTATCCACGCCTTACGCTTCGTGGAGCGCCACCCAGGCGACGCTGCACGGCATCTTGGCCGCTCTCTACGAACGGGAGGCCAGCGGCCGGGGGCAGCGCACTGAGACCAGCCTCGCTCATGCGGTCGGATCGCTCGACCCCTGGGGCTGGATGGTGCAGTGGTTGACTGAGCAGTATCCGGACGCCTTCCAGGCCGCGCCCCCAATTGGAGAAGACGGCATTCCCAATAGCAGCTTCGTGTACCGGCTCCTCGTGGCCCTGACGGCGGATGGGCGATGGCTGCAGTTCTCTCAGGTCCAGCCACGGCTCTTCCACGCCCTCATGCGCTCGGTGGGCTTGGATTGGATGTTCGACGATCCGAAGTGGCAGAGCGTCCCCGAGCTCGGCGATACCGATCTGCGTACCCAATTGTGGGATCGCTTGCTCGGGGCAGTGAAGGAGAAGACGTTGGACGACTGGCAGCAAGTCTTCGCTGCCGACCACGACGTGTGGGCCGAGGTGTTCCGACACGGGACGGAGCTCCTCCACCATCCCCAGCTGGTCCACAACGGGATGGTGGCGGAGATCGAAGACCCGGACGTGGGGAGGGTTCGCCAGCCCGGCGCCCTGGTACGGATGTCCGAGACGCCGGCGCGCCTGGGGCGCTCGGCGCCCCTACTCGACGAGCACAGCCAACTCAGGACTGAGGGATGGCCTGCCCGATCAGCCTCGGACCGTCCTGGCCGTGCTGCATTGCCGGCGAATGCATCGGTGCCTACCGGGCGAGGTCCGCTTGAGGGCGTCACGGTGCTGGAACTGGGCACGTTCTATGCGGCTCCGTTCGGTACGACGCTGCTCACCGATTTCGGTGCCCGTGTGATCAAGATCGAGCCGTTGGACGGTGACCCGATGCGGACGATCCTGCCATTCCCCGAGTCTGGCGCGGCCAGAGTGATGCAAGGCAAGGAGAGCATCGCCCTGGACATGGCGAGCAATGAAGGACGCGAGATCATCGCTGAGATCGCCAAGGGTTGCGATCTCGTCTTGCAATGCTTCCGGTCAGGGGTAGCTGAGCGCCTCGGCGTGGACGCAGCCGCGCTACGATCCATCAACCCGGACCTGGTCTATGTCAACGCTCCGGGATATGGGATCGATGGCCCCAACGGTCATTGTCCGGCCTTTGCTCCAACTATCGGAGCGGGCGCTGGATTTGCCTGGCGCAATATCGGATCGGCGGTTCCCGAACGCGCCGATCTCACCGTGGGCGAGATCAGAGTCAACTCCCTCCGACTCACCGCTTCCGCCGGACCCGGATTCGCACAAGCCGATGGTGTTTCCGCCGTCGTCGTGACGACGGGGTTGCTCCTCGGTCTCGTTGCTCGACGGCGCCGGGGCGGAGCCGGACAGGAGCTGCTCACGACCATGCTTTCGAGCGCCGCTCACGCCCTGTCCGAGGACATGGTCGAGTACGAGGGCCGCCCCGGGTTGGCCCCTCCCGATGATGAATTCTTTGGATGTGGAGCTCTCTACCGGTTGTATGAGAGCAACGATGGATGGATATTCCTGGCCGCGCCGAACGAATCGGACTGGGCGCCTCTCGTGCAGTCCCTCTCCCGCTTCGCCGACCTCTCGGGTCCCCGGTTTGCCACCGCCGCGAGCCGACAGCAAGGAGACGAAGAGCTGGCCCAGCGGTTGTCAGTGGCGTTCCGGCAACGGCCGGGCTCGGATTGGGAGCGCGACCTGACCGACGCTGGCGTCGGTTGTGCTGTGGTCGCGCCGGCTCCAGTGGAGGCCAACTTCCTGGGCGAGTTGGGACGCGCCAACGGCTATCTCTCCGAGGTCGACCACCCCACCTTCGGACATCACCCTCGCCTGGCGCCGCTGGTGCGGTTCTCGCGCTCTGGAGTGCGAGCACTACCGGGGTGCCTGCTCGGCCAGCACACCCAGGCGGTGCTGCGGGAGATCGGCTTTGCTGACGAGCGCATCAACGCACTCAAAGACAAGGGGGTCATTTGGTTCTGATCACGAGTGCATGAAGGCGCCGATGCCTCCGGCCCAGAGCTAGCGGACGGAGAAGCCCGCGTCTACTGGAAGAGCGACGCCGGTGATCCATTTGGCTCTGTCGGACACCAGGAACTCGACGGCATCGGAAATGTCGTCGGGCTGCAGGATGTCGACGGGCATGGCGTTCTGCATCGCCGATATCGTGTTTGCCCCGCCCGCCGAAGCCTGCTCCACCAGGCTGGCCATGGCCTCGTTCATTGTCATGCCAGACGCGACACCGGTCGGATGCACGACATTGACGCGAATGGAATAGTGAGCAAGGGCTTCGGCCAGCTGTTTCCCCATCCCTACCAGTCCGAATTTCGATGCCGTGTATGCCAATGCGCCCGGTCGGAATCCGCCGATGGGGCGTACGCCGGCCGTCGAACCGGTCAGGATGATCACGCCGCCGCGGTTCCCTTCGATGATCCGGGGGACCGCAGCCTGAACAACGTGAAATGCCCCAGAAAGGTTGGTCCCAATCGTGTCTTGCCAAAGCCGGGCAGCATCAGCCGCATCCCCGGGACCCAGGCGGACGATTCCTGCGTTGGAGAGCACGATGTCAAGCCGGCCGAAGGTGGCAAAGCCCTCGTCCACGCTTTCTTGTACAGCCACCGCGTCGCGAACGTCGCCTTCGCGGGCGAGCATGCGTTGACCCAGTTTCTCGACCATCGTTACCGTCTGCCGTAGGTCTTCCGAAAATGCGTTCGGGTAGTCCATCGTGTCTATGTCATGGCAGATATCGATGGCCACGATGTCCGCCCCGAGGCTGGCGAGCCTGAGCGCGTGTGACCGACCCTGACCACGCGCTGCGCCGGTGATGAAAGCGACCTTGCCATCCAACGTGCCCATGAAGAGTCCCTTCATCTGATGAGTCGGGAAGCGGCGGTGGCCCTGTTTGACCATCGGCGAAAGCCACTGGATATTTGTACTATGTCGGAGGCTATCCGATCGATGTGATCGGTTCAGCCGCGTTCCCGACCGCCCAGGGGCATACCGTCACGCATTCGCCGCAGTGACGCATTCGCCGCAGTCATGCATTCGCCTGATGGCAGACCTCAAAGAAAGGCGCTGAACGGGATCGGCCTCGTTGGCTATCGAGACAATCGAAGTCCGCCCAGTAGGCCCTTGAGCGACCGGCGAGCTTGGCTGTGAGCTCGCCCGCGGTCCGGGGCATGGGCGATGAAGAGCGCCGCTTCATCCACGGCAGCGAGGAGCATGTGGGCTAACGGTGCGGTCGGTTGGCGCACAATGACCTTCTGCGCGACAGCCGTGTCGAGCATTGCCGTTATCACCCCCAAGCCATATTGAGCTTCAAGGCGGCGCCACTGGTCCCATCCCAGCACCGCCGGTCCGTCGATCAGCAGGACTTGCTGCACGTCGCGGTCGTCAGCCGACGCGTCGAGGAACTGCTGGAGTGCGGTGGTAAGGAGATCGAGCGCGTCGTCGCGGTCGTTCACAATGGTGGCGGCAGCCAGGTCGGTCTGGACTTGATCGAATACGGCCCTGAACAGCTCCTTCTTGTCGGCGAAGTGGTGATACAGGGCGCCACGGGTGCCCACGCCCGCTTTGACCACGATTTCTTCGGTTCCTGTTGCGAAGTACCCCTTCGAGACGAACAGTTCCCGGGCGGCGCTGATCAGGGTCGACTTGGTGGTCTCCCCGCGCCGCCCCCGCTCGGACGATGGTTCGTGGGGCCTTGACATGCAATCTGTAGGTTAGTAAAAGATACAAGCTGTAGGTTACAAACGAGAAGAGAGAGAACGTTATGGCGACGGCTGGTGATGTGGTCAGAGATTTTTGCGCGGCGATCGACCGAAGGGACCTCGCCAAGGTGAAGTCACTTCTCGACGAGGACGTCGTGTACCACAACATAGGCTCCGAGCCGGCATTGGGTCGAGAGGCCTCGGTCGCCGCGGTCAAGTTGCAGTTCGACATGTTCGACCCGATCTCCTTTCGTATTCGGAATCTCGCCGAGGACGGAGACATCGTCCTCACCGAGAGGGTCGACGAGGTCACAGCCAACGCTGTTATGGCTCCCGTCCCGGTTATGGGCACATTCGAGGTCAAGGACGGCCGCATCCGGCAGTGGCGCGACTACTTCGACATGGGCTTGACCGCCAGGCTCGTAGGCGGCGAAAACGTCGCCTCACTACTCCCTCACTGATCCCCGCAAGTTCCCGACAGTGGCGTTCAGGATGATCCAGTGTTGCCGCATTGTGCCTCGCAAGGAATGTGCTGCGACCCTGTCCAATGCTTGTCACAAGGCCAGTACCGCGGCGTGAATCATTTGTGAAGGACACGACGCGAGGAGTCGGCGCCGCCATAGGGCGCGACTTCGCGCTCAAGCAATGCCTACGCCCTTGACCCTCAAGAACTCCTCGATGCCCTGGCGACCGCCTTCCTTGCCCATGCCGCTGATGCCGATCCCGCCAAAGGGACGGTTCACGGCCAGGTTCAAGGCTCCGTTGATCATCACCTCGCCCGCTTCGAGGTTCTCCGCCACCCGGTGGGCCCGCCGGAGATCGTTGGTCTGGACGTAGGCCGAGAGCCCGTATCGCGTCGCATTGGCGATCTCGACGGCCTCGGCCTCATCAGTGAAGGGTATGACTGCCAGTACTGGCCCGAAGACTTCGGTCTGGGCCAGCTCGGAGTTCGGATCGACGTCGGCGAACACGGTGGGCTCGATGAAGAAGCCGTTGGCCAACGGGCCCCCCTTGCGGGAACCACCGGTAACGAGCCGAGCACCATCGACCTTGGCCCGATCGATCATGCCCAGGATGCGCTCGAGTGCTGCCTCGTTCACCACCGGCCCGGCAATTGATGTCGGCTCGAACGGGTCGCCGACGGTAATGCTGTCGGCGACTGCCTTCACGCGCCCGAGGACCTCCTCGTAGATGGGGCGGTGGACGAGCATCCTGGTCGGGAATGCGCAGCCCTGGCCGCTCAAGAGGCCGACGGACATCATGGTGCCCAGGGCACATGCCGCGTCGAGGTCAGCGTCCTCGAAGATGATGTTCGCCGACTTGCCGCCGAGCTCGAGCACGGCGGGCTTCATCTGCTCGGCGCAGCTCCGCAGGATGGCGCGCGCCGTGGGCGGACCTCCGGTGAAGCTCACCTTTTGGACGAGGGGATGGGCAACAAGCGCTTCGCCCGCCTCGACCGTCCCGGGAAGGACGTTCACTACCCCCGGAGGAATCCCGGCCTCGAGGACGACCTTGGCGAAGAGCTCGGCCGAGAACGGCGTAAGCTCAGACGGTTTGACGACGACGGTGTTTCCTGCGGCAAGCGCCGCCGGGAGCTTCATGGCCAGGGAGATGAGCGGGCCGTTCCAGGTGATGATGACGCCGATGACCCCGTAGGGCTGGCCGAGGGTATAGCTGAAAGTCCCATCAGCGGCGTAGTTGGAGGTGACGTCGCTCGACAGCTTGTCGGCAAATCCGGCGTAGTAACGGGTCCACTCCACCGAGATCGCCGTCAAACCGTCGACGGCGGTGACGGGCGTACCGTTGTCGAACGCTCCCAGTTGCCCGAACTCCGATCCGTGTTCTTCGATCAGGTCCGCCAAGTGGGAAAGGACCCGTCGCCGTTCGGGCGGCGGCGTTCGTCGCCAAGCCTCGAACGCCACATGGGCTGCCTCGACGGCCCTGCCCACCTCTTCGGCACCGGCCAGGGGTACCTCGGCATCGACCTGTCCCGTTGACGGATCGACGTGCTGGTGGATCCCGCCTGAACCGACGGACCGGCGCTCCTCGCCGATCCACAGATGCACCGGTGGGCGAATACGGATCTCTGGCATGCTTACCCTCCATTTCGGAACCTTGAAACGTGCACAGGTGAGGGGCTGGCTCCCACTCGCAAAGCTCCCGAACGAGATAGGACCCCAAACGAGCTCGCTCAAATGCCCGCGACCGGAGTCTTCACTGCAAGCCCCCAGTAGTCGTACCGCGTCAAATTAACTATACCTGCCCCGGCCCGATTGGGTCAGCGTGCTCGTCCCCGAACGAGGCCGTCGCTCGCCTCGAACCGGGCCTTCAGCGCTTGCTTGTCCGGCTTTCCCGAAGCCAGCCACGGGACGTCGCTCTCCTCACCCAGGATCTCGACCCGGGTCGGCACCTTGTAAGAGGAAAGTTGCGTGCGAGCATGGGCACGGATGGAGTCGGCATCCGGATTGGCCCCAGGAGCAGGCACGATAACCACGGTGACCTCCTCTTCCATTTCGGGGTGTGGGAGGCCGAACACGAGGGCATGAGCGATGTCGGCGGAACTCTCCAACACCAGCTCCACCTCTCGTGGTGATACGTTGGCGCCGCGTGACTTGACCATCTCGTAGAAGCGACCGACGAAGTAGGGCCGATCTTCGATAATGAAGCACCGGTCGCCAGTGTGCAGCCAGCCGTCGGCGTCGAAGACCTCCTCCCGTTCCTTCTTGTAGTAGCCCTGCGTGACTCCATAACCACGGATCAGTAACTCGCCCTCTTCGCCGTCATGGAGCCGTTCGCCGGTACCGGGGTCCACAATGATGCGTTCCACGCCGTTCCAGTTGCCGACCGTCTCGCTCATGCCCCGGTGCCCCGGGATGCCCGGAACGGGGGCCCCTACCAAGGCGATATCGGACGGACCGGAGGTGAGGATCGGGCAATGGTCAAGGTTACGGTGCCCGGCGCTCGGGTGGGTTCGCATGGACTGGATGAGCGAAGGCCAGGCGGCGATCATGGTGCATCCTTCTTCCTCCACCATGTCCAGCGCGGCGCCGGGTTCGAAGCGCTCCAGGCAGCAGACGGTGAGTCCCGCCTGGAGTGCTCCACCGAGCACCAAGTAGCCACCGATCCAAAAGAAGGGAAAGGCGCAAAAGACCACGGTGCTCTGATTGTCCAGCATCGTTTCGCCGAAGGAAGCGGTCGTGCGAACGATCGAGCTGTGGGAATGCACCACCCCCTTGGGCAGTGCGCTCGATCCCGATGTATAGACGACAGTGGCCAGGTCGGCCGGCTCGACACTGCCCTCGACGCCATCCAACAGCCTGTCATCCACGATCGTGCCCCGGCCGTTTTCGGCTATGGGTACCCGAGTGGCCCAGGAGGGCGCTGTAGGCCCGGTCATCCAGATCGAGCGCAGATAGGGAAGCTCTGGCACGTAGAGCTGGGTGTCCTCGTGCCCCGAGAGGCCGGGCACGACCTCCTCCATGAAATCGCCCATGTCCTTACCCAGCAACGTGGTTGGGCACAAGAGCACGGCCACATCCCCGATGCCAAGGACTGTGCGCAGCTCGGCCGAGGTGTAAATCGTGGAGAAGGGCATGACCAATGCTCCGACCCGGCTGGCCGCCAGCCAGGCCACGACCCATTCCGCACCGTACGTATAGAAGAGACCTACTCGGGAACCCTTCCCCACGCCCGCGGCCAACATGGTCCTGGCCAGGGACCTCGAAGCCTGATCGGCCTCGGCGAAGGTCATCCGCTGTTCAGGCAACACGATGAAATCTCGATCGCCGAAGAGGCGGGCCGCCCGACTGATGCACTGGCCGATCGTTGCCTTGTAGCCGAGGTCCGGTACCGGCACGCTTGCCATCGCCATCATCTCCGTCCTTTGCCCGGTCTTCGATCGCATTCGATCATTTCATACGGGCCAGGGCGACCAGGCGGGTCCGGTTCGACGGAAGCGTGGCTCGGCGTCGGGATGGAAAGAGGACGGGTAGACGGGGCATCGGTGATCGTCCGAGGTGTCGATGGGCACGACCACATCCTGACATATATCATCGTCGTACAAATATGACATTACAGCCCCGCTATCGAGTAGGAATTGGAGCGCGCCGTGAATACTCTTCGAGATCGGGTCGTCATCGTCACCGGTGCAGGTCGCGGTATCGGCAGGGAGCACGCCTTGCTGTTCGCCAAGGAGGGGGCCAAGGTCCTTGTCAACGACCTTGGCGGTGACCCGACCGGATCGGGAGCAGATCGCACCCCAGCACAGGAGGTGGTCAACGAGATCACCGACGCTGGTGGCGTTGGTCTAGCCAACTACGATGACGTCGCCGATTGGGAAGGGGCCCAGCGGCTGATCAGCCAGGCGATCGAGTCCTTCGGTGACCTTCATGTGCTGGTCAACAATGCCGGCATCCTGCGAGACCGGATGCTGACCAACATGTCGCTCGAGGAATGGGACGCCATCATGAGGGTCCACTTGCGGGGCCATTTCTGCACGACCCGTTGGGCCGCTACCTACTGGCGGGAGCAAGCCAAGGCCGGCGTCGAGGTTCCCCGCGCCGTGGTGAACACCTCGTCGACCTCGGGGCTCTTCGGCAATCAGGGCCAGACCAACTATGGGGCGGCCAAAACCGGCATCGCCACCTTCTCGATCATCGCCGATGCCGAGCTGGCTCGCTATGGGGTCCGGGTGAATGCCATCGCGCCCGCGGCGGCGACGCGCCTCACGGCCACCATTCCCGGTGAGCACTCACGGGACGAGCTGCCGGCAGAGCAATGGACGCCCATGGACCCGGCCAACATCTCGCCTTTCGTCGCCTACCTCTCGACCGAGTCCTGCCCCATCCATGGCCGCGTGTTCTACGTGCAGGGCGGCGAGATCTTCCTCTTCAAGCCCTACTCGATCGTCGACCACATTTCCAAGGACGGGTTGTGGACGGTCGAGGAGCTGCAGAGAGAGGCGCCGAGGTTCGACGTGGACTTTGACCTCGGACATCCGTTGGCCAACATGCTGCGGCGGACCTGAAGCATCCGTGCCTACGTCACTTGGGGAACCGGAGGAGGCCATACATGGAGTACCTGACGCTCGGTCGTTGCGGGCTGCACGTTTCGCGCGCCTGTCTTGGGGCGATGATGTTCGGTCATGGCGAAAGGGCGCCCTGCGACGAGCGAGAGAGCCTGCGCATCGTGGATGCCTTCCTCGAGGCCGGAGGCAACTTCATCGACACGGCCAACGTGTATGTCGGCGGGGAGTCCGAGGAGGTTGTCGGAAAGGCGATCAAGCACAGACGGGACGAAGTGGTCCTGGCCACCAAGGGCTTCGGCTCGATCGGCGAGGGCCCGAATTCGACGGGCCTCGGGCGTAAGTACCTCATTCGAGCGCTCGAGGCCAGCTTGCGCCGCCTCGAAACCGAGTACATCGACGTCTATCAATGCCATCGGCCCGACCCCGGCACCCCGGTCGAGGAGACGATGGCCACGTTGCACGGGTTTGTCCAATCGGGCAAGGTCCGCTATATCGGCTGCTCGAACTGGACTGCCTCGCAGATAGTCGAGGCCCAATTGGTCGCGGCTCGGAACGGCTGGACACCGTTCGTCAGCCTCCAGCCCCCTTACTCCCTCGTGAGCCGACGGATCGAGGACGATATCTTGCCCGCTTGTCAGCGCCACGGGGTCGGAACGATGATCTACAGCCCACTCGGGGGCGGTGTGCTCACGGGCAAATACATGCGCAACCAAGCGCCACCACCTGATAGCCGGGTTGGGCGCGGCGGCTTGTGGGCTCGGATGCTCGACGACCAGCGCGCCTTCGACGTTGCCGAAGAGGTGGGCACCCTGGCGGCCGAGCTCGGTGTGACCTCAACAGCCGTCGCCCTCGCATGGGTGCTGGCACGACGAGGTGTGACGTCGGTGATCATCGGTCCGCGTACCTTCGCGCAGTACGAGCAAAACATGGAGGCATTCGATCTTCAGCTCGATACCAAGTCGGTGAAGCGGCTCAGCGACGTCTCCCGTTGGGCCCGGTAGGCGGGGGTCACATCATGGACCGGATCAACCACGTCAAGATGGTGACTCCCGATCCCGAAGCGGTGCGACGCTTCCTTACCGAGGTGTTGGACGTCCCGGATGGGTGGCGCCTCGGTGCTGCCGTCGTGCCATCGACGACAACGTCGCCGTCGGTGGGCCGCGATGAATCTGGTCAATTCACGATTGAGAGCGTATCCGCCTTTCGCGGTGACAGCCGAGACGGCGGTGTGGTCGTCGGGTCGACCGAGAGCCGCCAGTTCCAGGTACTTCGAGGTCACGTGGCTCACATCTGGGGCGTTGCCGTCGGGACGCGTCATCTCGAGAGAGCCCATGAGCGATGCGTCGAGTCCGGCATCCCGTGTACGGAGATGACCCTGACCGCGTGGGGTGGAGCGGGGATCAGGTTCTTCTTCGCCGAAGTCGGGGGACTCGTCTTCGAAGTGATGCGGGCCGAGGACGCCGAGGTGTGATGTTGGTAGTTTAGGCAACGTCGAATAACACGTCCGCCGGTCCCGACGGCCCGGAATCAAGGGGGTATGGCGATGGCGAGAGCAGATGAGCTCCAGAATGTTCCGACTGAGGAGTTCTGGGAGCGCTTCGAGGCGGTAATGAGCGGACCCGAAGGTCTGATGACCTACCGCTACCTTGGCACACGAGCCGATCCCAAAGAGCCCGGTGGCGCAGGACGGATGACGATCCGCCGTGACATGAGGAATCCCGCTGGCGGTCTCATGGCTGCGCCCCTCTCGATCGTCCTGGCCGATGTCGATGGGATCAAAGGCGATGCGGCGGGCGTCCCGGCGCCCGTCATGAGCTCGGTCCACATGGTCGACAGCGGAATTGACGTCGGTGCCATCCGGGTTCGCAGTGACGGGGCCGGCCACGCGGGCCGAAAGCTCTCATTCGGAGGCACAGCCGTTGTGGTCGATGCCGCTGCGCCTGACCGGATCCTTGCGGTCACTGAAGGCATGAGTGTCCGACTCGCCCCCGCGCCGCCAGGTTACCGGTACGTCGAACCAGGCCCGGGGGTTCCAGATACTCCTGATTTGCCACCGTTGCACGTAGCCTTCGGAGCCAGGCGAACAAACGACGGCTGGGAGCTTCCGGAGCTTACGCAGCAGATCGGCTCAACCTCGGGATCATTGCATCACGGACCGACCCAGATCGTGTTGGAGGCGGCCGCCGCCGAACTGACAGCAAAAGAAGCCGGCACCGATCAGCTCCAGATCGAGGACTGGACCGTGATGTACGTGTCCCGGGGCAAGTCTGGGCCCTTCTTGACCAGCGGGAACGTGGTCGACGGCCAGCTCGGTCGATACGTCGTCCGTATGAGGTTGGTCGATGAGGGAAATCAGCATCGCCTCGTTGCTACGGCGCTGGCCGTGTTTCGACTGGTCGACTGAACCACACAGTCGTCGAGATCCGTTCAGCGCCAGACGAGCCCGGGGATACAGACGGGCGCAAGGGGATCCCGGAGACGGTCGGAGTTAAACGAGGTACAATAACGACCTAGCGATTGGACCGCGGTGCGATCGCGCTCGCGCCGGCCAGCGAACCCACATGAGCACTGGAGGACCCACATGACCATGGTGACCAATGGAACTGAGGGCTTGCCATTCCTGATCAACGACGCCGATGAGCACTCGACCCCGAGGAGCGGCGCGTACGAGCAGTACATCGACTCTGACAAGAAGTCGATGGCCATCCGCCAGGTCCGCAACGACGACGGAACCTCGACAATGCTCTTCAACGGACGTCCCCCGCGGTTCACGTTCAAGAACTTCCAAGTCGTCGGGTCCGACGACATCCTCGAAGAGGTCGGTGTCTCTGACCGCGGTTCCGATCAGGAGGGCGGCGGAGTCATTCCCGGTTCGTTGCTCACCAAGCTGAACCCGTTGAAGGGCCTCGACCGTGAAGGTAGGAGGGAATTCGCACAGCGCTACCGCGCCCTCCAGGAGTCCTTGGACAATCCGTCCGACCGGCTCCAGGTCATGGACGCCCAGGGGATCGAGTGTGCCGTCAACTTCGCCACCCTTCCGGGGACAGAAGCTCAATTCGAAGGGGACTTGCCAGGGCTGTACGCCAACCTGACAGCGCTCAACCGATATCTTGGTGCGGAGTGGGGCTTCAACCACGCCGACCGCCTGTTCACCCCTCCGTTCGTCTCCTTCGCCGATCCGGACATGGCCCTTGCTCAGCTCGACGACATCATGAAGATCGAGACGCCCCGCATGATCCAGACGAGCACCGGTCCCTCGATGCACACATCTCCGTTCCGACCCGAGAACGACCGGTTCTGGTCGATCTGCAACGAGGCAGGGATCCGACTCACCACCCACCTCGCTTCCCTGACCCGCTACGCGGCCCAGGGACTCGAATGGAACGAAGAGGAGGTGATGCTCGGCGACATGGATGCGTTCCAGTGGGTCTTCTACTACGGGGACCGGCCGGCCATGGAGACCGTGGGTGCAGCCATCCTCCAAGGCTGGTTCGCCCGGTTCCCCAACATGAAGCTCCTGCTTTCAGAGCAAGGCACCGTATGGCTTTCCTATCTTCTGCGGAAGATGGACCACTCCTTCATGATGGGTCGCCGCGCCACGTGGGGTAAATTAGAGATGCGCCCATCCGAGTATTTCCGGAGGCATTGCTTCGTCGCTCCGTTCCCGGAGGAGAATGTCGAGAGGGCGATGGAGGTGAGCGGGGTGGAGCCGATCGTATTCGGCTCCGACTTCCCCCACGGGGAAGGCCTGCCCGACCCCAGTTTGTATCTCGGCCAGGTCAAGAACCTCTCGGACGAGGATGTCTTTGCCGTCATGCGCGGCAACCTCGCTCGGTATCTTGGTACCGAGGCATAGGTCCCTCGTCGCCGAAGAACCGGCTGAGCAGATCTGACTATCGGGCGCTGCTTGAGCGCCGCTGCCGGATTGGGGCAGCTGGGGCCGTCGTCGCCGCGCCGCTGATCAGGATTTCCGCCCGGGAGCGAAGGACGGCTCTCAGACGTCGCTTGTCGCCTTGCGACCACGAGAGAAGGGCGTCCATGGCCAGCGCGGTGAGCGAGCGAGCAAGGTCCTCGACGTCGACCGTGGAGGGAAGTTCTCCCTGATCGCGGGCTGCTTCCAGTGCCACGGCCAAGCTGTCCCCGATCGCCCGACGTCCGGGAGGCCGACGAGAGATGATGCCTTGACCGTAGAACTCGGCCACAACGCGCACGATGGCCGCCCGTGGGACCGACTCGACTCGCCGTGCCAGAGACAAGAGGAGCTGATCCACTATCACCAGGCCTGAACGTCCCGCGCCTGCCGACCTCACCGCCTCGTTGTACAGCCCGTCGGCAGTGGCCCATCCCAGCTCGAGCAAGATGTCGTTCTTGGCCGAGAAGTGGAAGTAGAACGTGCCCTTGGTCACCCCTGCGATACGGGCGATCTCCTCGACCGTCGTGTCATCGAACCCGTCATCGAATCCCCGCTCATTCCACAGGCGGGCGGCCGCCCGCACCAGCCGACGGCGAGTCTTCCGCGATCGCTCCTGGGACAGAGAGGCCCGCCTCGGGGCGATCCGGCCGACACCGCCCTCTGCGACGATGGACAATTTTGACCGGTTGGTAGCCGGGACGGCCGCCTTACGGTCGGCCTTCTTGGGGGCGGCCTTCTTGGAGGTGGTCGTGGTGCGGACCCTACTCTTGGGTACAACTTTGGCGGGCATGGTGCTCAGACAATACCTGGAAAAGTCTGTACGACGCACATTTCTCCGGAGCCTGGGTCCTCGAGCCTCGGCGTGATCCCGGTCAGGTCGTTCCGGTCCACTCCTTGGCGTCGTGCAGTACTTGATTAAATGGCTTCTTGGTGTCGAAACTCGGTTCGCGTGGCAGGCCCAGAGCTCGTTCACCGATGCCGTTACGCTGCATCTCGTTGGTGCCGCCGGCAATGGACATGATCCGTGAGTTCAGGTAGGCCAACGAGGTGTCGGCGCCGTGCTCATCAGAAGGTGCCCACACCATCGCTTGGGCGCCGCCGATCTCTACGCCAAGGCGGGCTCTTATAGGATTGTAGGTGCCTAGGAACAATTTCCCGTACGCCGCCACCCCTGCGTCAAGCCGACCCAGGCGTCCGAGTTCGCCGATGCGGGATGCCAGCGTCCGCCCGACGAAATCGATCGTGTGGGCTCGGGCCAGCTTCTGGCGGACAACCGCATCGCCAAGGAGACCTGACCGACGGGCCAACTCAACGAGGTCAGGAGCCAGTCGGCCGGGACTGGTGCCGTCGCGATTACCAACGGGGCGACCTGCGCCACGCTCGAGCACCAGCATCGTCTGTGTAACCGTCCACCCCTGGTCAATGTCGCCGATGCGGTTCGTGTCAGGCACGACGACGTCATCGAAGAAGTCCTCGCAGAACTCCGATGTCTCGTTGATTTGCCGAATGGGTCGGATCGTCACACCTGGGGCGTCGCTGGGCACCGCGAACCAGGTCAGACCACGGTGTTTGGGGACATCCCAGTTGGTGCGGGCGAGGCAGAACCCCCAGTCGGACAAGTGGGCGTACGTGCTCCAGATCTTCTGTCCGTTGATGATCCATTGCTCGCCGTCCTTGGTCGCTCGCGTGCGAGCACCGGCGAGGTCCGAACCGGAAGAGGGTTCCGAGAAGAACTGACACACCAGTGCTTCGCCAGCCAGGACCTTGGGCACGAAGTCCTGAAGGAACTCCGGCCGACCGTAGGCGATCATCGTCGGAACGCAGACATGAAAGGTGGTACCGGTAAGAACACCGAAGTCGGGCAGGAGGTAGTCGCCAGCTTCGTCCAGGAACGCGATCTCGTACTCGGCCGGGAGGCCCTGGCCGCCGTACTCCTGCGGCCACGTGATCCCGGCGTACCCACCCTCGAACAGGACGCGCTGCCGCGCCCGGTTGGTGGCCATGACCTCGGGCGTGTAGTAGTCGATCTCGCGGAACTCGCGGGGACCATCCCGCCTCTCGCAGTGCTCGGCCAGCCAGGCTCGCGCCTGTCGACGATAGTCATCGAGGTCGGGGGCGGGGTCGGCCTTCGGCGGGGTCCCGGAACGGGTGTCGTTCATCATCTGATCCTCACAGTCCGTGGATCTCGCAGATCCGTTCCCGGTGCCAATCCGGTTCGCCGAACAGCACACTGTTCATGGTGATCCGGCGAAGAAACAGATGGAAGTCGTGCTCCCAGGTATAGCCGATTCCCCCAAACACTTGGAAACACCCCTGGGCGATGTCGATGCCGGTGTCACCGACCCATGCCTTGGCCATACTGGCGATCTCACTGGCATCGCTCACGCCGGCTTGGACAGCTCGCGTCGCTGCGGTGGCAATCGACTTTCCGGCCTCTACGGAGAGGCTCATGTCCGCCAACTGGTGCTTCACCGCCTGAAATGAGCCGATCGGTCGGCCGAACGCGATCCGGTCAATGGCGTACTGCCGGGTCATCTCGAATAGTGCGTCGATCGCCCCGACTGTCTCGGCCACCAACAGCACCAGGGCTAGCTGTAGCTGGCGATCCAACTCCACGCTGGTGTTGGCAGCTCTGCCGACCAATGCGTCTTCGTCGACTTCGACGCGGTCGAAGTCGACCAATGCGAAGCGCTGGGTGACGTCGTGCGCCTGACGTGACGCGATCGTGACGCCGGCGTTCGTGGAGGGAATCAGGAACTGGCGCAGCCCGTCAGGGCCTGTTGCCGCCACGAGAAACCAGTCGGCCAGACTGGCGTCTTGGACCAGGCCGGCGCGCCCGGAGAGGACGAACCGCCCGTTGGCGGAGGACACCGACACGTGAGCGCCGGGCTCCCACGAGCCAGCGCCGTTGGCCGCCGTGTAGGTGGCAACGGCATCCCCGTTCATAATCGCCGGTAGGACCTTTGCCTTCTGGCCGGCGGAGCCCCGAGAGCCCAAAGCCGCAGCCACGATGTTCATCGGGACGAAGGGCCCGGGCTGGAGTCGTCGGCCCCGTTCCTCCGCCACGATTGCCGCGTCGCGCAGCCCACAGCCAGAAACGCTGCCGCCTCCGTTCTCCTCGGGCACGAGGAGGGAGAACCAACCCAGCTCGGCGGCATCCTGCATGTAGTTCGCCGGAAGGCCGGTGTCGGAGGCACCCAGCTGGCGCACGACGTCGAGCGGACAGCTGGCGTCCATGAACTTGGCCGCCGTGTCCCGCAGCAGCTCCTGATCGCCCGTTAGATCGAGTTCCACGTCGCTCGTTCCCCATCTGGACGCCCGGTCGTCCAGTTGTCTTCCAGTCCTGAGGCAGCCCTGCCCGGGATCATCGGCCGATGCATACCCCTCTTTTGTACATGGTTTGACTCCTGAGCGCACGATCGAGCCGAGCTCGGGCGGGAACGATGCGAGTAGCGACGAGCACTCGACCCTGTCTTGCCGGTTGTATTGGCGGCTCAGAAGATCCATCCTGCCGAACCGGTCGTGGGGACACTGGTGGCCAGGACGAACTCGAAGCCGGCCAGGCCGGCATAGTACGCATCGACCTGGGTGTCGCCGATGTGCACCCTGCGGACGGTAGGGAACCGTGCCACGATCGAGTCCAGAGTGTGCTTGTGACTGACGAAATCCGGCTCGATGCCGCGATCGGCCCACATTTGGGCCTGCTCGCGCAGGGTGCGGTCAGACGCACTGCCGACGACGTACCCGAGCTCCAACCCCTTGCGGGCCATGGACATCGCCACGGGTCCCGGGGGGTCACCGTCCTCGAGCGTCCCGTCTATGTCGAAGCTGACGAGGACAAGTTTGCCCGGAGGGCCAGGTCTGTTGCCTGCGTTCGCCGCCGGGGCGCGTCGCTCGGTCACGGGCTAGGAGCCGACACCAAGCCTCCGCATCCTGGTTTACCACCATTGGCAGTGACGTACTTCCCGTTCTGGATCCCTATCCAATAGGTACAGGCGGTCTTTGGCAGCATGTCAACAGTACCGAAGGTCTTGAGCGAAAAGGTGTTCGGGCTGGCCAGGATCCCGGCGGCGTCGTACGTCTTCACCTTGTTGTACATGGCCGAGATGAACCCCGATTGCGTGAGGTTCTTCCCTGCCGCCTGCATGCCCTTGATCATCAGGTCGGTGGACAGATAGGCCACGATGGTCCCGAAATCGGGCACCCCGCCGTGGTACTGCTTGTCATACTTCTTGAGTGCATCGAGCATTCCCTGGGTGGCAGAGTTGGGCGTAGTGAAGTTGACCGTGGCATCGGCATAGCCCCCTTCGAGTGCCGCCATCGAGGACTGGTTGGAGGCGACCGCCTGGTCATAGCCGGTACCGCTCAGGAAGGATTTCGCCTTCACCCCGCCATTCTTCAGCGCCTGAGCCACGGCCACATCAGATGAGTCGACCAGGGCTACGGCCACACCGTTACAGCCGGCCGACCGGATGGCGAGCGCGTCAGCGGTGAAGTCGACGCCTCCGAAGGGCACCGAATTGTCTGCGTAACAGGTCGGGATCCCGTGCTTGTTCGCGCTGGCCAGGGTAGTGGCGACGGCCGCCTTGGCCGACGGCGAAATGCCGTAGGCCAGGCCTGCAATCTTCGTAACCCCCACAGATTTCATGAACGGGCCCCAATAGTCGTAGTTGTGCACCTGTCCGTTGAACGGTGTTTCGGTCACCGGGATGTAGCTGAACATATTGGTGTAGGGCTTCTGGCCCCATTCAGGCCCATCGAAGGCCGCACCCGTCACCGGAACGCCGGCCTGCTGCAGGGTCCTCGCCCCCGAGAAGAGGAACGAGGAGTCGCCGACCACCCCGAACACCCCGGCATTCACAAGTTCTTGGGCCACCGATTGGTCGGTGGTCGGAGATGACGTGTCGTTCTTGGTGATCACGCTCAACTTTCTGCCGTTCACCCCGCCGCTGGCATTCTGCAGGTCGATGCGCGCCTGTACCCCACCGACCGAGTCGAAGAAAGTCGAGGAGGCAACGCCGGTCAGGTTGCCGATGAATCCGATGCTGATGGTCTTCGAGGTCACCCCGGGCACGCTCGACGCCGCACTCGCAGTGGTGGACATGCCCGTCATGCCCGCCATGAGCGCAGCGGCAACGGCGCCGACACACAACAGTCTTACTCTCATGGGCCCCCCCAGTCGTGTCTGTACGGGTGTAACGCGTAACCTGTGAACAGCTACTCGTATCGTAATCGTAACATTGGGGTGGCGTCTAATTTCTTTGACCGAGGATGGTGACGGCAGCCCCCGATCACGCGGTGAACCGACCGGCAGCAGCCACGGTCTGGACGACCGACAGTCGATGATCCCGTATTTGTACGAAGATGACATCTGTCAAGATACTGGCATGCCGATCGCCATCTCCGAGGACCATCGCCAGCTGGCCAGCGTCGCCCGATCCTTTCTTGACAAGCAGGCCGCGAGCAGTGCGGCCCGGTCGTGCCTCGACGTCGTCCAGCCGGGCCTACCCCCGTTCTGGGGCGACATGGCTGAGCTGGGCTGGCTGGGGCTGCACGTAGACGAAGCATTTGGGGGGGCGGGATTCGGATTGCTCGAACTGGCGGTGGTGCTCGAAGAGCTCGGTCGGGCCGTGGCCCCCGGCCCGTTTCTCCCCACGGTGATCGCATCGGCGTCCTTGGCCGAGGCCGGCGGAGACCGGCAGCGCAGATGCTGGCTTCCCGGCCTGGTGGACGGGTCGATGACGGCCGGTGTCGGCCTGGTCGGCAGCCCGTCGATCCCGGAGGACGGGGTCCTGTCCGGCCGTTGGCCGATGGTGCTCGGCGCTGGCCTCGCCCACGTTCTCGTTCTCGCCGCCGGGGAGGATCTGGTCCTGGTCGATCGCCATCAGGACAACGTTCGCATCGACATGCGTGAGAACCTCGACCCTACCTGCCCGGCCCACACCGTCGTACTCTCGGCGGTTGCGCTGGCCGACGAGGACGTGATCGCCGGTGGCCGGACTGTGTGCCGACGCCTGGCCCGCGTGCTGGCCGCGGCCGAAGCAGCCGGCGGCGCCGGTGCTTGTGTCGAAACCGCCACCGAGTATGCCAAGGTCCGGCAACAATTCGGACGCACGATCGGGACGTTCCAAGCCGTCAAGCATCGGTGCGCCGAGATGCTGGCAGACGCCGAACGGGCGGTTGCCGCCAGCTGGGACGCGGCACGGACAATAGGATCCACAACCCAGCGCGAGTTCGCCGCGGCGGTTGCCGCGCTCGAGTCTCTCAGTGGGTACCTGTCGTGTGCGAAATCGAACATCCAGGTCCATGGAGGAATTGGATACACGTGGGAACATGATGCACACCTGCACCTGCGACGCGCTGGAGCCCTCGCTGCTTTCGTCGGGCCGCTCGATGCCCTGGCCGAGGACGTGGCGGTGCTGAGCGCCTCAGTCAAAGGGGGACAGGAGCGTATCGAGTTGCCCGCCGAGGCCGAGAAGTACCGCCGAGAGGTCCAGGACTTTCTCGGTCGGGTCACCCAACTCGACGATCAAGCGGGCAACGCTGCCTTTCTCGACGAGGGTTATGCGCATCCTCATTGGCCACGCCCGTGGGGACGTGGCGCCAGCCCGGTGGAGCAACTTGTCATCGAGGAAGAGCTGCGAGGTATCCGTCGACCAGGAGTCGTAGGCATCGGCGGCTGGATCGTCCTGACCCTGATCCAGCACGCAAGCGAGGACCAGGCAAGGCGATGGATTCGACCGAGCATGGAAGGAGACATCTACTGGTGCCAGCTCTTCAGTGAACCCGACGCCGGATCCGACGCGGCCGGCATCCGGACCAAGGCCGAGCGCGTTGACGGCGGCTGGTTGGTCAATGGCCAGAAGATCTGGACCAGCGGCGCGCAGATGTCGACACACGGCCTGGCTACGGTGCGAACGGACCCCGAGGCCCCCAAGCACGCTGGCATCACGACGATGGTGATCGACATGAAGGTGCAAGGGGTCGAGGTGCGGCCATTGCGGGAGGCGACAGGCAACGCCATGTTTAACGAGGTCTTCTTGTCTGATGTGTTTGTTCCCGATGACGACGTCGTCGGACCGGTGAATTCCGGGTGGACGGTGGCGAGATCGACGCTCGGAAACGAGCGGGTCACCATCGGAGGCCAGGGGGCGGGCAGTTTCGTAGAGCTCGAGTCACTGTACCGGGACCACGGAAGCGAAGCCGGTGCAGTCGTTCCGTTGGGGCGGCTCTTCAGCGAGCGAGCGACGCTCCGACTCATGAATCTACGTCAAGCTGAGCGAGCAGTGGCCGGCGTGCCCGGTCCCGAGGGCAACCTCTCGAAGATGATCCAGGCCGAACATGCCCAGCGCACAGCGGATCTGGCGTTCAACCTGGCCGGCGAGGAAGCCGCATACGTCGACGGTGACAGGGCAGCATCCGTCCAATCGTTCCTATTTACCCGCTGTCTCACCATTGCGGGTGGGACGTCGGAGATCGTGCGCAATCAGATTGCCGAGAGGATCCTCGGCCTGCCCCGGGATCCACTCATTCACTGACCCCGTACCCCATCACTCGATCCTCTCTCAGGGTGAGGCTTGTGCGGCCTCACCCAGGTAGCGGTCGAGGATCTCGGGACCTGCAGCCGCAGCCGGACCGTGCCAGCCGACCTCGCCCCTCGACAAGATGATGCAGTAGTCGGCTAGTTCGAGGGCGCGGTGCACGAACTGCTCGATCAGCAAGACGGTGACCCCCGAGGCCCGGGCCTTGTCGAGTCCGTCGAAGACGAGGTCGACGACCAGCGGGGCGAGGCCGAGGGACATCTCGTCAGCTATGACCACCTTGGGCTGCACAGCCATGGCCCTGGCCAGGGCCAACATCTGCTGCTCGCCTCCCGAGAGGCTGCCCGCTCGCTGCATGCGCCGGGTACCGAGGATGGGGAATAGCTCGACCGCCCGTTCGATGGCTGCTTCCCGCTCGCTGCGTCCGCCGGCCTGGCGGACAGCCATGCGCAGATTGTCGACGACCGAGAGGCCCGGGAAGATGCCCCGGCCCTCGGGGATATAGGTGAGCCCGGCCCGTCGACGGCGATGAGCCGGCCAGCGAGTGATGTCGCGGCCGTCGAAGACGACCGTTCCCTTGCTGACGGGCACGAGGCCCGAGAGCGCCCGGGCCAGGCTCGACTTGCCGGCGCCGTTGGGCCCGACCAGGGCCACTGTTGAACCGGCCGGCAGGTCGAGGGCCACGTCGAACAGTGCCCTCGACTGCCCATAACGGACATCGAGGTGCTCGGCCCGCAGGATCAGGTCTCCGGCCACGTCCTCTACGATGCCACGTCATCCCACCGCGTGCACGAGCACTCCGACGAGGAACCGGATCGCGTCTCAATTGGTCGCCGACTAATTCGACCAGCGGCGAGGATGGCGACCATCGGCTACATTGGCTTTGCTGGAAATGGTGACCCAGGAGACCGTTCAACGCTGGTTTGGCCGCGCATGACTGCAGAGCTCCGATCGAGCCATTCGGGCCGATGTGGATGAGTTCTACGCGGGTCCACGAGTGAGACGAGACAAGGATGAACAAGTGACTGATGTTGAATCCTTTCGCTTGACAGCTCGGGCCTGGTTGGCAGAGAACGGGGAGAAGTTCGCCGGCTCGGCGGCATCCGATCCCAAAGCGAGCCAGGCGTTTCGTAGTGCGTTGTGGGACGCCGGCCTTCTTGGCCTGACGCTCGACCCGGCGTACGGAGGCCGGGGGCTGAGTAAGGAGCATGAGAAGGCTTTCAACGAGGAGGTGTCGCTGTATGCGCTGCCACCCATCGGGGAGGTCGTGACCACCGGCATCTGCGCTCCGACGCTGCTCGACTTCGGGACGGAGGAACAAAAGCGACGCCACGTTCCACGAATGATCCGGGGCGAAGAAGTGTGGACGCAGCTCCTGTCCGAGCCAAGCGCGGGCTCGGACCTCGCCGGTCTCCAGACCGGGGCGGAGCGCGATGGAGCCGAGTACATCATCACCGGCCAGAAGGTGTGGACGTCCGGTGCCCGTGAATCCGATTTCGCTCTCTGCGTGGCCCGCACCGACCCTGACGTCCCAAAGCATCAGGGACTGTCAATGTTTATTGTGGATCTCGAGGCGGCTGGCGTGACGATCCGGCCTTTGCGCCAGATGACGGGGGACGCACATTTCAATGAGGTGTTCCTCGACGAAGTCCGCGTCGGGTCCGAAAATCTGGTCGGGGGGGAGAACAACGGTTGGCGGGTGTTGACCGCCATGCTCACCCATGAGCGATTGGCCCTCGGGGCCGGTACGGGCGCAACCGGAAGCGGGCAAGGCTGGACGTCGCCGGCATCATCTCGCTTCATCGATCTGGCTCGGGTTAAGGGGCTGAGCGAAGATCCCGCCGTCCGCCAAGAGCTGGCCCAGTTGTACATCGCCGAGCACGTACTTACCTACATGGGCGAGAAGATGCGCGATGAGATCGCGGCGGGCATCTCAGTCGGAGCAAGGGGATCGGTGGCCAAGCTGGCGACGGCGATCCTGTCTCGACAGTCGGCAAGCTTGGGCATGAAGCTCGCGGGTCCCAGTTCCCAGGCCTGGACTACGGACGATGTACACGGCGGAGTGCTCGCTCAGGCGCTCTGCTTCTCTCCGATGACTGCTATCGCTGGTGGTACGAGCGAGATTCAGCGAAATACAATCGGCGAACGTGTGCTCGGCCTACCAAGAGAACCCGAAGTCGACCGCGACGTGCCATTCCGCGACATCCTCCACAATCCTGCCTTGCGGTGACGTGGGTCGGTCGCGCCTGTAAGACTGACGGTGAATTCGCCTGATTCTTGCGCAACTGGAATTTGCGAACTCCTAGACGTTTTGTACGAAGTGTGATTTGCTGTAGACAGCTGTTCGGGGGGACCGGGTGGCAGAACGACTCGGAGGGTGGGGCAATGAAGCGATTGCTTGTACGGTTGATAGCGATCACGGTTCTGGTAGCAACCGTCGCTGGTACTGCTGGTACTGCTGCCGCCACCAGCTCGAGTCCCGGGGTGACCTCGAACACGATCACCATCGGATATATCACCTCGACGACGGGTGTTGCGTCGTCCACGTTTACCGACGGTCCCGCTGGTGCGATGGCGCGGATCAAGGAACAGAACGCCAAGGGTGGCATCGACGGCCGCAAGCTGGTGTTGGTAACCAAGGACGACACGTCGAGCCCGAGTGCGAATCAGACGGCGGCTCAAGAGCTAGTCCAACAGGACAACGTCTTCGGCGTCGTGGATTTCTCGGCCACGGCCTTCGGTGGTGCGAAATACCTCAACCAACAGGGAGTGCCGGTCACGGGTAGTGAATTCGACGGGCCCGAATGGGGGATGCAACCGAATTCGAACATGTTCACCTACAGCCCACCGTTGTATACCCCGTACGACGGCAAGCTGTACACCTACACGTTCTTCGGCACCTTCTTGAAGAGCGTCGGAGTGACCAAGCTGGCGTCGCTTGCCTATGGCATCTCGCCGTCCGCCACCGCGGCAGCGGCGGCCACCGTCGCCTCGGCCAAAGCAGCCGGAATTGCGGACTGCTACCAGAACTATTCAGTGCCGTTCGGCGCGGTCGATTTCACGGCCGACGTGCTCGCTATGAAGTCGAAGGGGTGCAATGGCGTCCAGGCGCCCTTGGTCGATTCGTCCGATGTCGCCCTCGCCACCGCGGTCAAGCAGGGAGGCGTAACTGCGAAGCAGCTCTACTACACGGGGTACAGCAGCGACATCAGTGGTAAGTCGACGGCCGCGGCTGCATTCGACCAAAACTACGTGGAAGCTGGCATCAACTTCACGACGCCGAGTGCTCCCGTCACCTCCATGCTCAACACCTTCAAGAAGTACGATCCGAGCTACACCTCGTCGGACATTCCAGACTTGGGCCTGTATGGCTCGTACATTGCGGTCGATCTGATGATCAAGGGGCTTCAGTCGGCCGGCAAGAACCCGACGCGATCCGGGTTCATCAAGAACCTGCGTCAGGTCTCGAGCTACGACGCCGGCGGGATCCTGCCGAGCCCGGTCACCTTCAAGGGATTCGGGACCCTGGCCATGATCCCCACCAGCGGCTGCACCTACGTCGTGCAGCTGAAAAGCGCGAAGTTCGTTGTGGCCAACGGCGGAAGCCCGGTGTGCGGGAAACGAATGGCCTACACCCCGCCGTCCTCGTAGGAGGTCCTGGCGCCGGGCTGCCCCACTTGCGCTGCACAACGGCCAGGTGAGTTTGTACACTCGATTTGTACATTGTTAAGACCACAGAGGGGGGCCCTTAGGTGCTGCAGTACGTAATCGCCGGGCTGGTACTCGGTGGGATCTATGCCATCACCGCAGCCGGGCTGACGGTGACGTATCTCTCGTCTGGCATCTTGAACTTTGCCTTCGGTGCGCTTGCGTTCTTCATCGCCCGGTTCTTTTACTACTTGCATACGCAGCTTCAATGGGGCATCCCGCAATCGGCGGTAATCTCACTACTCGTAGTTGGGCCACTCCTGGGCGTATTCCTCTATCTCGTCCTCTTCCGGCTCTTGCGCCTGGCATCCACGCTCACCAAAGTGGTGGCCACCTTGGGGTTGTCCGTCACCATCCCACCGTTGGCGACGCTCTTTTTTGGAACCCAGTCAATTCTGAAGGCCCCTGGCTTGGCCCCCGAGCCGGTCAAAGTCTTCCGCTTCCTCGGAGTCCCCGTGACGATGGACCAGATCATCGTCTACGCCGCGGTGGTGATCATCGTGGTCGCCGGGGCCATCGTGATCCGTTATACCGATGTCGGGCTGCGGGTTCGGTCGATGGTGGACTCTCCGGCCATGACATCGTTGTCGGGCACCAACCCGACGACGGTCTCGATCGGGGTCTGGGCGTCGAGCACCTTTCTGGCCGGCGTGGCCGGCGTGCTGTCGGCCCCGATCATCGGACTGGATCCGAACGACTACACCCTGCTCATGGCGTCGGCGTTCGCGGCCGTGATCGCGGCAAAGCTGCGGAACATACCGACCGCGGTCATCGTCGGCCTGCTCATGGGGGTGGCCGGCGCAGTCATCCCGCACTATCTGCCGGCCAACAGCTCGTTCACTCCCGCGGTGATACCCAGCATTCCCTTCGTCGTCATGGCCGTGTTCCTCGTGTACCACATGGTGCGGACGGGCCGGGTCAGCGAGTCAGAGGGGGTCGGAGGGGCCCTCGACCGGGCCCTTGTGGTGCACGGCCAGGACCAGGTCACAGCGGAGAGCGAGGACGGACCTCGGGTGCGGAGCCGTTCCCTCGGATGGGGCCCGGCGCTGGCCGCATTTGTCCTGGTCGCCGTGCTTCCCTTGTTCCTGAGCAGCTTCTGGGTCGGCCTTCTGGCCTCGGGCATCGCCTACGGCGTGCTCTTCCTCTCGTTCACCCTGGTGACCGGGGAGGGCGGCATGGTCTGGTTGTGCATCGCAACCTTTGGCGGCGTGGGGGGCATCACTGCCGCCCAGTTGGCCTCGAACCACGGCTGGCCCGTGCTCGCCGCCGTCGTCGCCGGGGGGATTGTGGCGTTGCCGATGGGCGTACTCATCGGGTTGCTCACGATCCGGCTCGGTGATCTCTACGTTGCCCTGGTGACGCTGACCTTCGGGCTCTTGATGGAGAACCTGGTGTTCAGCCAGAACTTCTTCCTGAACGACGGGATCGGGGTCAACATGTCACCCCCCTCGTTCGCAACGACGAGCAAAGCACTTGCCTACGTCGGGTTGGCGGTGTTCGCAATCGTCGCCGTGTTCATCGTCAACCTGCGCCGGTCGAGCACCGGGATGGCCCTGACCGCGGTCCGTTGGAGCGAGCCGGCATCGAAGACCGTTGGCGTCAGCGTGCTCCAGATGAAGGTCATCGTCGCCGGGATCGCCGCATTCGTCGCCGGCGTCGGTGGTGCGCTCCTGGCCGTCACGTTGGGGGTCGCCCTGCCGGCAAACTATTCGACTCTGGGCGGGGTCATCTGGCTGGCCGTCCTCGTCACGATCGGTATCCGGTCGAACATCGCCGCCCTCATCGCCGGACTGACCTTCACCGTGCTCCCGGGCATCGTCTCCACCTACCTCCCCAGCTGGTTCGCCCAGGTCCCTCCCCTGCTGTTCGGGCTGGGGGCCATCGGCATCGCCAAGAACCCTGACGGAATCCTGGCTGTACAAGCGCGCCAACTCCGCTCCCTACTGGCAAAGCTCGGGTCGACTCGGCCGAAGAGCCCCACCGGGACTCCCGATCGGGAACATCCTGTCGACACCTCGGCCCCCGGTCTGTCCGGAGTCCGCTCCGGGGCTGTGCGATGACCGCAGGCCCGGTCGTCGACTCCGTGGAGCCACCCGTCCTCGAAGCTCGGGAGGTGAGCATGCGCTTCGGGGGACTGGCGGCTCTCGACCGCGTCACCCTGTCGGTCCCCCGGGCGTCCCTCATCGGGCTGGTCGGGCCGAACGGGGCAGGCAAGAGCACCCTCTTCGGGGTGTGCTCGGGCCTCCTTCGGCCGACGGCCGGCACCGTGCTGGTCAGCGCCAGGGACGTGACGGCCAGCAGCCCTCAGGTCCGTGCGCGGCGTGGTCTGGCTCGCACCTTCCAACAACCGGAGATGTTCACGAGCCTCACCGTTCGAGAGCACCTTGTCCTGGCCTATCGGGCGCGCCATTCCCGTTCGCGATTGTGGACCGACATGTTCACTGCGGCAAGCCTCCGCAAGCCGGGGAGCGAGGAGGCGGATCGGATTCAGTCGTTGATCGAACTCCTCTCCCTCGGCTCGGTGGCCGAATCGGTGGTCGAGGTACTGCCGCTCGGCACCACCCGCCTCGTCGAGGTGGGCCGGGCCTTGGCCAGTGGTCCCACGGTGGTGCTCCTCGATGAACCACTCTCCGGTCTCGACGTGAACGAAGCCAGCCGGTTGGCCGATGCGCTCGAGCGGACCGTCTTCGATGAAGGCATCTCCCTGCTGTTGGTCGAACACGATGTGGCCAGCGTGCTCCGGCTGTGCAGCAACATCTTCGTCCTCGACTTCGGCCAGCTCATCGCCCAGGGATCACCGGACGATGTCCGCAATGATCCAGCCGTGCGGGCCGCTTATCTGGGCGATGACCCTGGCAGCGAGGGCGGCCGGGCGGCGCTCAACTTGATGCCGACGACGGCGGAGACGCAACCCGACTGATCAGGAACTGGTCAGCACCATCGCCCCACACTGCGGTCCGTGGGCGTTGGCTACGACGGCCACCCGAGCGCCTTCGACCTGGCGGACCCCACAGTGGCCCCGGAGTTGGAGCACGGCCTCGGTCAGGAAGCCGAGGCCGTGCAGGCGCCCTTCGGTCAGCTGACCGCCGTGGGTGTTCAGCGGCAACGACCCACCAGGCCCTATCCGCCTCCCCTCGTCCACCCAGTCGCCGAACTCGCCGATGCCGCAGAAACCGAGAGCCTCCACCCAGGAAATGGCGATGTGGGTGAATCCGTCGTAAAGCTCAGCGACATCCACGTCGTCGGGCCGGACCGAGGACGTGGACCACAGGCGGTCTGCGCACGGTCGCGTGCCTCCGAACAGGAAGTCCTCGGCGTAGATCCAGTCGGGGTTGGCTCCCGTCCCATAGGCCATGGCATCAACAAGCACGGCGGGCTGTGCGAGATCGGCCGCCCGCTCTGCGGTGGTGATGATGGCCGCGCACGCCCCGTTCACCGGGTAGTCGCAGTCCAACAGGACCAGGGGGTCGGCGACCGGCCGCGAGGAGAGGTAGTCATCCATCGTCAAGGGCTCCCGGAGTACCGAGCGATCGTTCCCGGCCGCCCAGGTGCGGGCGTTGAGGGCGATGCGTCCGTAGTCCTCGTTGGAGCCGCCGAGTTCGGCAATCCGCCGTTGTTTGCGCATTCCCATCGTGTGGATGATCCCGCCGCCGAGGCCGTAGGGTGCCGTGAACTGCAGGGCCCCTTCCGCCCGCACCGGCTCAGATGCCACGGCACCGGTGTGCCCGGCCGCCCGCGTGATGCAGCGATAGACCAGCGCAGTCTCGCACGCACCCGAGGCCACCGCCATCGTCGCGTCCATGGCGCCGGCCAGGCCGGACGGTCCTGTCCCCATCAGGTCGTTGAAGACGGCGAGGTTCCGGATCCCGAGCAGCCGCTGGGCGCTGATGGCCACGGGTGAGTCTCCCCGGGCGCCGAACTGGTATTCGATGATGGCATCGACGTCGGTGATGGTGAGCCCGGCATCGGCAATCGCCGCTCGACAGGCGGTGAGCGTGAGCCAACGGATGTCGTGGTGGCCGCCGCGGACGATGGGGGAGTACCCCACGCCGGCGATCGCCACCGGCCGGGTGAGCCCCGTCATCGAGCTGGCCGCGGCGCCAGCCGGAACTGGGGTATCGACCATTCCCCCCGTTGCTCGAAGGTGGCCTCGACTGGCGCCCCCGCCGTGATCTCGCTGAGCTCGGAGTCGATGATGTTGGTCACCATTCGAAGTCCGGGCTGATCGTCCAGCTCGACGAGGGCGAGCACGTAGGGGAGGTCGTCGGCAAAGGCGGGATCAAAGGCCTGGCGGGCCACCGTGAAGGCGTAGATCGTGCCCCAGCCGCAGGCGGGTACGACATCGAGCGACTCGGACAAACAGCGCGGACAGGCCACGCCGGGAGGATGGAGGTAGAAACGGCAAGCTGTGCAGCGTTGCAAGAGCAGGGCACCCTGGCGGGCTCCTTCCCAGTAGTGGCGCGACACATCGTCCGGCACCGGTGCGGGCTTGTTCACGAGAGATCGAAATCGGCCCGTCCGTGGCTGATGCAGACAGCGCCGCCGGAACGGGCCTCGAACGCCAGGGACCGGAAGCCCTCGGCGGTCGTCCCCACCTCGGCTACCTCGACGGTCAGGTCTCGTTTCGGAAAGGCGGGCGCGGCGAACCGGGCGGCGAGACGACGGAGTGAATTCGGATCGCCAACGTCGGCCACCCGGAACACGGCGCTGCCACACAAGGCCATCGTGCACATTCCTTGCAGGATTTTCGACGGGAGCCCTTCCTGACGAGCTGCTTCGTCATCGAGCGAATGGGGAGCATGGTCGTTGGACACGCCGGCATAGCGGAAGGCCTGGTCGAGTGGGACGTCCAGCGTCTCGTGGCCGATGATGCGTCGCCGGGCGTCGGCCGGATACCGATGATCGGCGAGCATCGGGCCACCCAGCGACTTCGTCGTGCCACCGATGAAGAGGGACGACCAGTAGTGCTCGACGAGCAGGGTGCCCTCCGTGTCGCTCACTGCTATCCGCTGGGTCAACAGGACCCCGGCCGGAGTCTGGTGGGCCGCATACGGCGTCACCCTCCAACGGACCGTCGAGTCCGGTTGTACGGGGGCGTGGAAGTACACATCCTGTTCGCCGTGCACCGATCCTGTGGCCCCCGAGATGGCTCCATCGTCGACGCAACCGGTGATGGCCTCTTGCAATGCCGGAAGCACGAGAGCGACCGAGTAGAGGGGCGGTACCGCCCGCGCCTCACCGTACGCGGGGCTCGCGTCATTGGTCGCCCATCCGAAGGCCGTGCCGGCGTCAGTGTCAACGTACCCCTCGTAGGGCCCGATACTCGCCTCCAAATGGATTCGCGGACCGGCAGTCGCCTGCTCGACAGAGCCGGATGTGTACTCGGTCAGCTTCGTCATTTGGTGCTGCGCACAGGCCGTCCGGTCCGGGCGGCCCAGCCCGCCGTGATCTGGTCGTAGATGTCCTGATCGATCAGCTCATCCTTGTCGTCGAACCCGAACGCCTCCGGCGGTAGGTCCCCATGCTGACGGAGGTGCGCGGCCCACTGCTGGTGCGACCGTGCCGCCCCGGCGACGCCCCAACCGGTCGACAAGGCGATGCGCAGGCCGTCGAGCAGGAGGCCGTAGCCGGCGATCGGGATCGGAACCTCGGCGGTGATGCGAGTCAGGTCCTCCTGGGCCGCGAAGGTGGGGAGGTAGAGGTCGGCGCCTGCCTCGGCGTAGGCGATGCCTCGTCGGACGGCTTCGTCGAGCGAACCACTGCCGCCTCCACCGTCTTCGTAGAGCTCGTCACACCGGGCGATGAGCACGAACGCCGGGTCGGTGCGCGCCCCTGCTGCCGCGGCAATGCGAGCCTGCATATCGGCGATCGGCATGAGCGGCCCATCCCAACTCGAGTGCTTGGGCGGGATCTCGTCTTCGATGTGGATGCCGGCTACCCCAGCGCGCTCGTAGCTCCTGACGGAGCGGAAGACATCCGCAACCGATTCGCCCGCCTGGTCGGCATCGACGATGAGGGGGATGGTGAGGGCGTCCGCCACCCGTCCGGCCTGGTCGATCATCTCGGTCGGGGTGAAAATCCCGCAGTCGGGGATGGCGTAGTGCATCATGGACACGGCATGACCGCCCATGTACGCAGCCTGAAAGCCGGCCTGCTCGACGATCCGGCCCGTCAGTGCGCTGTAGCAATCGGCGGCCATGAACGGCGTACCGGCGTCGATCAGCGAGCGCAATGCCTCGGTCGGACGGATCACTGGCTACCTCCTCGGGTCGGGCCACCCATTATCAAGCATCCGTGACAAAGCATCCAATCCGGTACGGTACGTTGAGAATTGGGCACTGTCTGATCTACTGAGCGCGAGATGGAAGCAGCCATCCGGCGATGCGGGCTCTCCGCGGTGACCTCCCGCCAGCTGGCCAGGGGTCACCTGGCGACGTGACACAGGGCCTGGCTGGACCAGGTACCACTTCACACGGCGGCCCAGGTCGCGTATCATCTACCTATGGCACTTTCGGACGACGTGCAAATCATCTCGGTCGATGATCACGTCATCGAACATCGCACCGTCTGGCAGGACCGGCTCCCAGCGAAGTACAGGGAGGAGGGGCCCAGGAACGTCCGCGATGACGAGGGCCGCGATGTCTGGTGGTTCGAGGGTGAGCCACACTACAACGTGGGCCTCAACGCGGTCGCCGGCAAGCCCCGCGAGGAGTACGGGCTCGACCCCGTCTCGTACGACCACATGCGCAAGGGGTGTTACGACCCCCTGGCCCGGCTGGAGGACATGGACGTGGACGGCGTCCACGCACAGCTCTGTTTCCCCAGCTTCCCCGGTTTCGCCGGTAGCACCTTCTTTGCTGCCAGTGACAAGGATCTGGCGACCGCATGCGTCGTCGCCTACAACGACTGGATGATCGACGAGTGGTGTGCGGCGATGCCGGGGCGGCAGATCCCGCTGGCTTTGGTGCCGTTCTGGGACATCTCGGCCACGGTACGAGAAGCCGAACGAGTGGCGGCGAAAGGAGCCAAGGGAATCTCGTTCACCGAGGCACCCCACGCCCTCGGTCTGCCCTCGTTCCATACCGACCACTGGGATCCGTTCCTGGCCGTTGCCGCCGAGGCCGGGATGCCGCTCAGCCTCCACTTCGGCTCGGGTGGAGCGCCCGCCGTCGCCCCCGGCGCACCCTTTACCGCCGCCATCGCCCTCTTCGGGCTGAACTCGCAGATGTGCACCATCGACCTGGTGAACTCGCGCATCTTCGAGCGTTTCCCGGCTCTCAAGGTCGCCCTCTCCGAGGGTGGCATCGGATGGATGCCCTACATCCTGGAGCGAGCCGACTACACGTGGGAGCGGCACCGCTACTACACCGGCATGGCCGACAGCCTTCGCCCGTCCGAGCTGTTCCACCGCAATATCTTCGGGTGCTTCATCTATGACGATGCCGGGCTGGCCAACATCGATCGAATCGGCGAGGACAACATCATGTTCGAGGGTGACTACCCGCATTCGGATAGCAACTGGCCCAACAGTCGACAGATGCTGGCAAAGTCGTTGGCCGACGTGGCTGATCCCGTAGCCGGCAAGATCGCCGAGGGCAACGCACGGCGGGTGTACAACTTTCCCCGGAACTAAGCCATGCCGATGGCTGTGGGTTGGTAGATCGCATTCCATCACAACACCGAATCATCGCAAAGGGGGACCACCTCGTGACCATCACCGGCGCAGGCTCACAGGATCTCGGCAGAGTGGGGGGGTGCCCGGCCTTTGAGTTCAACAACTTCCTTGCCGGACCGGTGCTGTCCCACATCGAGGGCATCGACGAGTTGCGTGCGCTGCACCCGATTGTCCGGAGTACCTTTGGGCCCAAGGGATTCTGGGTGATCACCGAGTCCCAGCTGGTGCGAGAGGCACTGCAACAGCCGCACATCTTCTCGAGCTCCGTGGTCACGCCACTGGAGGAGGACCCGCCGTACAAGTGGATCCCGGAGATGCTCGACCCGCCCGAGCACACGGTATGGCGTCAGCTCCTGGCTCCTCACTTCGCCCCTAAGGTCATGGAGCAGATGGAGCACCGGGTGCGGAGCCGGTGTGTCGAGATCATCGAGTCGTTCGCCGGCAATGGCCATTGTAACTTCCTCACCGAGTTTGCCTGGCGCTATCCCACCACCATCTTCATGGAGCTGATGGGGCTCCCCCTCGATGGCTTGGACCAGTTCCTGGCCTGGGAGCATGACATCTTGCACCTGACGGCCGAGGAGGACCCGGACCGGTCCCGCGCCTTTCACGCCATGATGGCCGTGCAGGAGTACTTCGCGGTGCTGATCGAAGAGAAGCGAGCCGATCCGGGCGATGACTTGCTCAGCGCCGCCCTCGACTGGCAGATCGATGGGCAGCCCATTCCCCAGACCGACATGCTCTCATGGTGCCTGCTCATGTTCATGGCCGGTCTCGATACGGTGTCCATCCAACTTTCGTATTCGTTCTGGTACCTGGCCCAGCACCCCGAGGCTCGCCGGCGCCTCGCCACCGAGCCCGACCTCGTCCCTTCGGCCGTGGAGGAGTTCCTACGCTGTTTCGCCTTCGTGGCCCCATCGAGAAAGGTGATGGAGGACACCGACTTCCACGGATGCCCGTTCGGGAAGGGGGACATGGTCCTGGTCCCCCTCAGTGCGGCCACCCGTGACCCAGGGACCTTTCCGGAGCCGGCCGATGTGCAGTTGGACCGGTCGCCGAACAACCACATTGCGTTCGGGGTCGGGCCCCATCGCTGCCTCGGGTCTCACCTTGCTCGACGCGAGCTGCGCATCGCGCTCGAGGAATGGCACACCCGGATCCCGGACTACAACCTGACCGACGGCGTCGACGTGACGGAGCACGGCGGCATGTACGGGATCGACGTGATGGAGCTGAGCTGGTAGCCGGTCTACGTCAGATGCGTCCAGACCGGGACAACCTGAAGCGCGAGGATCAAACCCGAAGACTGACCAGGAGGAGGGCAACTTGATGGCAGGACGTCTTGAGGGAAAGGTGGCGTTCATCACCGGTGCGGGACGCGGGCAAGGGCGAAGCCATGCCGTTCGTTTGGCCGAAGAGGGCGCCGACATCATCGCCGTCGACATCTGCCGGCAGATCGACTCGAACCCGTACCCGCTGGCCACTCCCGAGGACCTGGAGGGAACGGCCAAGCTCGTTCGCGACATCGGCCGGGGCATCGTGACCGGCCAGGCGGACGTGCGAGAGCGCAGCGAACTGCGCAGTGCGCTCGAGCAGGGCGTTACCGAGCTCGGCCATGTCGACGTCGTCGTTGCCAACGCCGGTATCCTTCCCATGGCCATGGGCGACCCGGATCCCCTTGACTTTGTCGATGCTGTCGACGTCGACCTCACCGGTGTGATGAACGCCACTGCTGTCGCCCTCCCACACCTGCCCAATGGCTCTTCGATCATCGTGACCGGCTCGACGGCCGGAATGATGCCGGGAACGTCGGACAATCCGGTGATGGGGCCCGGCGGCGCCGGGTACGGCTGGGCCAAGCGCATCCTGATCTCCTACGTCGAACAGATGGCTCTCCATCTCGCGTCCCGCTTCATTCGGGTCAACGCCGTGCACCCGACCAATTGCGACACCCACCTCCTGCACAACGACGGCCTCTACCACGTCTTTCGCCCGGATCTGGAGAAGCCCACCAGGGATGACGTCATGCCGGCGTTCGTCACGTTTCAGGCGATGCCGATCCCCTATGTCGAGCCCGTTGACGTATCGAACACCGTGCTGTTCCTGGCCTCTGACGAATCCCGTTACGTGACCGGACAGCAGATCCGAGTGGACGCAGGATCACTCCTCAAGTTCCCGGGCGGCCCGGCCTGATTGCACCCAGCTCCTTGCCAAGAGTTTGGACACAGTATAGATTCTGACTGGTTCTGATTCCGTGTCGTGGGCATGGACGACGTCGAAAGAGGGGGTGCCTGACGTGGCTGGCGGTCTGCGCTCGGTAGAGAACCTGCAGCTCGTCTGGTAGCCGGGTGGCCGATGGGTTGGTGACGCTCGGTCCCGGTTGTTGATGCCGATCCGAGGAGGTTGACCATGCCGGCACAGCCTATGACGGGAATCCGCATCCTGGAGGTGGCCCAGTTCACCTTCACGCCATCAGCGGGCGCAGTCCTGGCCGACTGGGGCGCCGACGTCATCAAGGTGGAGCACGCCGTCACCGGGGACGCCCAACGCGGCCTGCGCCTGGGTACCGGTGGGGCTGGCGCCGGCTCGTTCCAGCCCCTGATGGAGCACCCGAACCGGGGCAAGCGGAGCATGGGACTGGCGCTCGAGACCGAGGGCGGGCGCAGCGTTCTCTACGAGCTGGTCAAGCGCAGCGACGTCTTCGTTGTGAACTTCCTCCCCGATGCCCGGCGGCGCCTCCGGATCGACGTCGACGATATCCGGGCCGTCAATCCCTCGATCATCTACGTGCGGGGCAGCGCACACGGACAACGCGGCCCGGACGCCGAGCGCGGCGGTTACGACTCGGCGACCTTCTGGTCGCGCTCGGGGAGTGCCATGGGGGCGACGCCACCGGACGCCGGCCGGGTCATCGGCATGCCGGCCGGTGCCTACGGGGACTCGATCGGGGGCATGACCATCGCCGGTGGGATCGCCGCCGCCCTGTTGGCCCGCGATCGCACCGGCGAGCCGTCGGTCGTCGACGTCTCGCTCATGAGCGTGGGGATCTGGGCCATGGGACTATCGGTGAACATCGCCATGCTCCTTGACAAGGACCTGCCGGTTCCTCCGCTGGATGCGCCGCCCAATATGCCCGTGAACCCGACGATCGGAAACTTCAGGACGTCCGACGGGCGATGGATCAATCTCACGATGCTCCAGCCCGGTCGCTACTGGGCTGATCTCTGCCAACACCTGGGCGTCCCCGAGCTGATCGACGACGAGCGATTCGACTCGGCCGAGAAGCTGATGAAGCACGCCGACGAGGCCGGCCGGTTGGTCGCCGAGCAGATTGCCGCTCGGCCCTTTGCCGAATGGGTCAAGCGCTTTGAGACCCTGGCCGGACAATGGGCTCCCAATCAGACGCCATTGGAACTGGCCGAGGACCCACAGGTCCTGGCCAACGGCTATGTGCTCGAGGTCACCGACACCGACGGGACAAAGAGACGGCTGGTGGCCAATCCGGTGCAGTTCGACGAGACGCCGCCCACGATCACCAGGGCGCCGCAGTTCGCCGAGCACACTGATGAGATCTTGCGCGAGATCGGGTGGGCCGAAGAGGACATCATCCAGCTCAAGATCGACGGCGCCGTCACCTGAGCTAGGCCGTTCTCACCGGCAATCGCTCCCAGCCGCGCACGGTCGACGTATGTGCCCGCTTCGCCGCATCCCAATCGACGTCCCAGGCCGGGAAGCGTTTGAGCACCTCTTCCAGGGCAATCCGGCCCTCGAGGCGGGCCAGATGGCTCCCGAGGCAGAAGTGAATCCCGTAGCCGAAGGTGAGGTGGTGGCCGATGTCGCGCCTGATGTCGAAACGGTCGGGCTCATCGAACTTGCGATCGTCGCGGTTGGCCGAGGCCGTGAGCAAGACCATGATGCTCCCCTCCTCCACGGTCGTCCCGTAGTGCTCGACGTCCCGGGTGACGTAGCGGGCCTGCACCGGCGACGGAGCCTCGTACCGCAGCAGCTCCTCGATGGCCCCCGGGATGAGCGTCGGGTCCTGTACCAGGTCATGGCGCTGGTCTGGATGCTCGGCCAACACCTTTCCCATCCAGCCGATGAGACGGGTCGTCGTCTCATTGCCGGCCCCGGCGATCAAGCCGACGTAGCCCAGTATTTCGTCGCGTCGCAGCTTGCGGACGGTGCCCGTGTCGTCCTCGAACTCGGCGTTCAACAGGTCCGTCATCAGATCGTCGGAGGGGTGCTTGGCCCGCCAGTCGATGTACTGGCCAAAGACGTCACCGGACACGACTGAGGAGCTGGCCTCGGGATCGGGCGGGGCGTCCTCCCTGAGAAGCATGCCCTCGTCGAGCCGATCCCGGATCTCCTCTTGGTCGTCCTCGGGGATGCCGAGCAACATGCCGATCGTCCGCATGGGCATCTGTGCTCCGAGATCGGACACGAAGTCGAAACCCCCCGCGTCAACCAATGGATCCAGGCTACGGGCGCAGAACGCTCGCACCTGGGGTTCGATGGCCAGCATCCGGCGGGGGGTGAAGACCCGGCTCAGCAAGCTGCGGTGCATGTCATGGGCGGGCGGGTCCTCGAAGAGGATGCTCCCCGGCGGAATCTCGATCTCGTTGGCGATCATTTCGAGGACGGAGCCCTTACCCGAGATGTATGTCCTCCAGTCAGCCGAACAGCGCTCCACATCGTCGAACCGGCTCAGTGCGACGAATCCGTACCTTTCGTTCCGGTACAGAGGAGCCTCGTCGCGGAGACGCTTCCAGACGGGATACGGGTCAGCATCTATCTCGAAGTCGTAGGGGTCGTAATAGATCTCACTGGTCACATGGTCCACGTCGACCCCCTCGCTCGCAGGCCCCGCTTCTGGCGCCGCTGACGTCGTCTCTGCCTGTCGGCCAGCGTACGTCCGCACCGGACCGGGGGCAATGGCCGGAGGGTAAGGCGGGCGAGCTCGACAGGAGAGCCGTAGGGGCAAGCCACGTTCACAGTTCGGGTCGAGTCACCGAGTACCGTTGACGGCGCATGGACCCACTCATGGAAGGGAAGATCGTGGTCATCACCGGGTCGACCCGGGGAATCGGCCGGGCCATGGCTGGTCGGTTTGCCGCCGAAGGGGCCCGGGTGGTGGTGCACGGGAGACGAGAGGCCGATGCTGCGTCGGTTGCGGAGACGATCCCCGGCGCACTCGCCGTCGGCGCCGACATCTCGGACCGCGCAGCCTGTGACGCGCTTGTCGCCCGGGTGAACGAAGAGTGGGGCGCCCCGGCCGTGCTGGTCAACAACGCCGGTATCTCCTCTCGGGATGCCGTCACCCGCGTGGTCGACGAGGATTGGGATCGTGTGCTCGAGGTCAACCTGTCCGGCCCGCTGTACGTCGCTCGAGCCGTGATCCCCGGGATGAAGGCGAACGGCGGGGGAGTCATCATCAACGTGACATCGACGGCGGGGACCCATGGCATGGTTGGGTTCTCCTCCTACGCTGCCTCCAAGGCGGGCCTGGTCGGGCTCACGTTGACCTGGGCGAAGGAGCTCGCTCCCTTCGGGATCAGGGTGAATGCCCTCGCTCCGGGTGCGATCACCGACATGATGAGGGAGTTGCCCCCCGACCTGCTCCAGCCCATCGTCGATCGAGGCCTTCCGACCGCTGAGGCAGTGGCTGACGCCGGGCTCTTCTTGGCCTCGGACCTCTCCCGTACCGTTACCGGCCAGGTTATCCACGCCATCGGCCGTCCGCCGGATTGAGACCCGCCGTCTCCTCCCAACTGACGAGAGGTTCCTGGAGAAGCAGTGCCACGGCTGGGACGGCAACGGGTCGAGCGGGTCAACTGCGCTCGTATCGCCACCCACCCTGCATCATGTGGAGGCGGTGACGCCCGCCGAGGGTGTCGAGCGGGCTCCCATCGTATGCGGCGTCGCCGTGCCAAACGGCCACCAGGTGATCCTCGGCCTCGGCCAGGTGGGTGACGAACGTCTCGACCTCGCCAACCCGGGCGTCGGCGAGGACCTCGGCCACCGTCGCAAAGGGAGCCAGGCGATGCAGTGTCATCCAGGTCGGCGGGACCAGCCCCACCTCCCCGGCGCCGTGTCGAGCAAGGAAGTCGGAGGGACGCGCCCAGACATGGTCGTGGATCTCCTGTCCGTCGATGGCGACCACGTGGCCCGGCGCGGCGGCGACGAAGAAGGTGGTGTCGAACCGCTTGGGGGTCAACAGGGGCGGCGACCAATGGGCATAGGGGACGAGAAGGTCGGGGTCGACGATGACGCCGGTCTCTTCCGCCACCTCTCGTGCCGCCGCCATCCGAGCCCTGTCGCCCCGTTCGCTGTCGGCCGCCTCGATGCGTCCACCGGGAAAGACCCACATGCCCCCGAACCCGATGCGCGGATTGCGATGGAGCATGAGTGCCTCGATCCCGCCGCCGCCATCGCGGACGAGCACGACGGTCGCCGCCGGGATGGCCGGAGCAGGCGTCTCGGGTGCGAGCTCGTCGGTCACGCGCTCGCCGGTGGCCCGATCTGCACCACCACCCGCCCGATGGTCGAACGGTCCTCCATCTGCTCGAGGGCCGCAGGGAGCTCCTCGAAGGGAACGGTCTTGCCGACCACCGGCCGTATGCGCCCGGCCCGGAGGAGCTCGATCAGATGGGCGTGCACCTGGTCGCCCACTGCGCGAGGGGTCGGGTTGAATCCCGATCCGGGCGGCACCAGCTGGGAATCCAGGTAGGCCAGTAGGACGCCCATCAGCGAGATGTTGCCGAAGCACAGCGTCCGTCCGGACACCATCGGCGTCTCCTCGGCTTCGATACCGCTGGCGAACCCGACGACCAGGTGGCGGCCGTTGCGGGCCAGGCATCGGAGCGACTCGGTCGTCACCTCGCCCCCGACGCCGTCGAAGCACATATCAACGCCGCGTCCCGCGGTTGCATCCAGCACGGCTGCGGCGAACCCGCCGCCGCGATAGTCGATGGCCACCTCGGCGCCAAGGCTGCGGGCGACCTCCAGCTTCTCACTTCCCCCCGCGGTGGCGACGACCCGGGCGCCGGCGGCCACGGCCAGCTGTACGGCTGCCGACCCGACCCCTCCGGCGGCCGCGTGCACCAGCACGGTCTCGCCCTCTTGCAACCCGCCCCGCTCGTGCAGGCCGAGGTGGGCGAGATGGAAGGGGTAGTAGAACGCGGCCGCTTCGATGTCGCTGAGCTCGGGCGGAACGTCGAACGCCATCTCGGCCGGGCCCACGACCTGCTCGGCGTGGGCGCCGATCGCCCCGGCGCCCGTGCCCATGACCCGGCGCCCGACCCATGCCTCGGCCCCGGGGCCGGCATCGATGACCTCGCCGACGAACTCCATGCCCAGGGTGTAGGGCAGCGGCGGGTTGATGGTGAGGTACCGGCCGTGACAGCCGTCTACCTCGTTGTAGTTGCAGACCGAGCTCGAGGTACGGACCAGGATCTCGAGCGGCCCGGCCCGAGGTGAGGGCACGGTCGTGAACTCGAGTGCCTCGGTCGGGCGGCCGTACCTGGTCACCTGCCATGCCCGCACGCCGGGAGTGTCGACGGAAGTGCTCATCTGGGTAGTCAGCCTCTCTGCCAATCATCGAGTGGGCTACGGCTTCAGACACCCTAACCAGGAGGCCCGATCGGCGCCCCGTGCGCCCTGGGCCGTGTCGGGCGCCGGTCACTTGCCGCCGCTTCGGTATCCGGATTACGGTGTAATCCGACCGGAGGAGGCCAGGACACAGTGGGTTGGGACTTCGAGACGGATGCCGAGTTCGCCGAGAAGCTGGACTGGATGCGCTCCTTCATCGACCGCGAGCTCATCCCGCTCGAGCCGATCTTCGACGAGTTGCCGCCGGAGGAATGGCGGGTGGCCAAGAGCTACCTGCAAGGACAGGTGAAGGCGCAAGGCCTGTGGGGTGCGTTCCTCGATCCAAAGCTCGGCGGGAGCGGATTCGGGCAATTGAAGTTGGCCCTGATGTCGGAGATCATCGGCCGGTGCATGATGTCCATGACCATCTTCGGGGTCCAGGCTCCCGACAGTGGGAACATGGAGCTCCTGGCCCACGGGGCGACCGATGACCAAAAGGAGCGCTGGCTCTGGCCCAACCTTCGTGGCGAGATATCCAGCGCCTTCGCCCTCACCGAGCCCTTTCTTGCCGGTTCGGACCCCACCGTCATTGGCACGACAGCAGTGGCCGACGGCGAGGAATGGGTCATCAATGGGCGCAAGTGGTTCATCACCAACGCCTCGGTGGCCGACATCGTGCTGGTGTTCGCCGAGACCAGTCCGGAGGGCCGCCCGCACCACCACGCCTCGGTCTTCATCGTGCCTGCGGGGACCCCGGGCATGGAGATCGTCCGCGACATCGGGACGATGGCCCATCCCGATGTCGCCTACGGGCGCCCGGGGAACCATGCCGAGATCGTCTTCCAGGACTGCCGGGTCCCGGCCGACCACCTGATCGGCCAACCCGGGGACGGCTTCGTGCTCGCCCAGCAACGCCTGGGGGGTGGACGGATCCATCACGCCATGCGATGGCTCGGGATGGCGCAGCGGTCCCTCGACATCATGGGCGAGCGGGCCGTCTCCCGCACCTCGCATGGCAAGCTGCTCGCCCAGCACCAGATGATCCAGGACTACGTGGCGCTCTCACATACGGAGATCCAGGCCGCCCGCCTCCTGACCTTCCAGACAGCATGGAAGGTCGACAAGTTCGGGGCCGCGGCGGTGCGTGCCGACCTCGGGATGGTCAAGGCCCATGTGTCCACGGTGGTGCTGGCCGTGCTCGACCGAACGATCCAGGTGTGCGGTGCGCTCGGCTATTCGAGCGATCTGCCGGTGGAGGCGTGGTACCGCTCCACCCGCTTCGGCCCGATCGGCGACGGGCCCGACGAGCTGCACAAGTCGGTTCTGGCCCGCACCCTGTTGAAGGGCTACCAGCCAGTCGAGGGATGGCCGACCGAACACATCCCCAGCCGTCGGCCGGCGGCCGAGGCCCGCTGGGCCGAACTCCGTGCCGGTGCGGGGCTGGCATGACGGGCGAAGTCGGCCTCCCATCGGGCACCGGGGCACTCGAGCGCTATCTCGACGAGCGACTGGGTGGACCGGTGCCGATCACCCTGGAACCGATCCGGGGGGGCGGCTCGTGCGAAGTGTTCGCCCTCGACCGCGGTCGGTGCCGTTGGGTGCTGCGCAGGGCTCCCCGTCACGCCAGCTCGGCCACGGCCCACGACGTGCTGCGTGAGTTCCGTATCCTCGACGCCATCAAGGACGAGGCGGTCCGGATCGCCCGGCCCGTCCTCTCGTGCAGGGACGTGGACGTCTTCCAGGCGCCCTTCTACGTCATGGAGCGCATCCCCGGATCGCCCATCCGGAGCACCGTGCCGGCAGGCTGGGCCGCGGCACCCGAGACGCACGGAGTGGCGCTCGAGGAGCTCATCGATGCCCTGGTGGCGATCCACGCCGTCGACTGGGGGGCATGCGGACTGGGCGACCTGGCCCGCAGTGGTGATTACCTGCCCCAGCAACTCACCCGTTGGGTCGCCCAGCTTGATGGCTACGGCGGCCGAGACCTGTCGAATGCCCATCGGATCGCCGCCTGGCTCGGGGAACACCTTCCCGTTCCCCAGCTGAGTGCCCTCTGCCACGGTGACTACAAGCTCGACAACCTCCTGTTCGCCGCAGACCCACCACCTCGATTGCTCGCCGTCGTCGACTGGGAGATGGCGGCGATCGGCGACCCGCTGGTCGACCTGGCCTGGGCCCTGATCTTTCACCCCGGTCCGGAGGGAACGATGCCGCTCGGGCGGGCGAGGGATCCGAGGTTCGTCCTCGACCACGTCCCCGACCGGGACACCCTGGTCGACCGCTACGTGCGGGGATCGGGCCGCGATGCGTCGGCCATCGGCTGGTACGACGTGTTCGCCCGGTGGAAGCTGGCCGTTGTGCTCGAGGGCAGCTACGTCAAGCATCAGCGTGGCCAGTCCGACAACCCGTTGCACGAGTACTTCGGGCTCCAGGTCGACCGGCTACTCGACAGTGCAACCACCATCGTCGAACACGAGGGGGCGCGATGACCAGTTCCGACCCGAGCCGCCATCCCGGCGCCGCTCAGCCATCCCCGGAACGATCGAGGGGGCGCTGATGCGGGCGTGGCAGGTGCAGGCAAAGGGGGAGCCGATCGAGGTGCTGCGCCCGGTCGTCCTCGACCGGCCCGAACCCGGGCCCGGCCAGGTCCGTATCCGGGTCACGGCGGCGGGCATCGGTCTTCCCGACGTGCTCATGTGCCGTCACACCTACCCGCTCACGCCGCCGCTGCCCTTCATACCGGGGCAGGAGGTGTCGGGCGTGGTCACCGCCATCGGTGACGGGATCGGCCCGCTGGTCGGCGACCGGGTCATGGCTGTGACCGCCTTTCAGGAGGGGTACGGCTCCTTTGCCGAGGAATGCCTGGCCCCGGGGTCCTCCGTCTTCAGCGTGCCCAGTGGGGTCGCCGACGTGGAGGCGGCCGGGTTCTGGATCCCCCACCTCACGGCGTGGATCGGGCTGGTCGACCGGGGCCACCTGGTTGGTGGCGAGTGGCTCGCCGTACTGGGCGCCGGCGGCGGGAGCGGGATCGCCGCCGTCCAGCTCGGGCGACTGCTCGGGGCGCGGGTCATCGCTGTCGTCGGCGACGAGGAGCGCGCCTCGTTCTGCCGTTCGCTCGGGGCCGAGGCGACGGTGGACCATCGCCAGGGCCCGCTGGCCCCCGCCCTGCGCGAGCTCACCGGCGGCCACGGCGTCGACCTGATCTACGACCCGGTTGGTGGCCCACTGGCCGAGGACGCGGCCGGTGCGTTGGCCCGGAACGGCCGGTGGCTGGCTGTCGGCTTCGCCAGCGGGACGTGGCCGAGAGCCGAAACCCACCAGTTGGTATGGGCCAACGCCGCACTGTTGGGAGTGTTGGCCGCCGGATTCAGTCGAGCCGAGCTCGACGACATCCACGCCCGCCTGTCCGATCTCGTCGATCAGGGTGGGCTGCACAATGCGGTGACCGAGCGGGTCCCCTTCGACGATCTCCCCGGTGCGCTGCAGCGCATGGCTGATCGGCGGGTCGTCGGCAAGATGGTCATGGTGCCGTGACCGAAGGCATCGCCCACCACGTCGCCGCTGCGGGCGCACGGCAGTGACCATCCCCAGCCTGAGCGCCACCGGGAAGGCGGTCGTCGTCACCGGTGGCAGTAAGGGATTGGGTCGGGCCATGGCCTTGGGGTTCGCCGAGGCCGGCGCGGACGTGGTCGTGGCCAGCCGCAACCTTGAGCAGTGCGAGCAGGTGGCCGACGAGATCCGGGCCAAGGGAGGCCAGGCCCTACCGGTGCGCTGCCATGTCGGCGACTGGGACCAGTGTGGGGCTCTGGTGGCCACGGCCGTCGCTCAGTTCGGGCGGATCGACGTCCTGGTCAACAACGCCGGCATCGCGCCCGTCCCGCCCTCGCTGCTGGGGGTCACCGCCGAGCTGTTCGACAAGACGATCGCAGTGAACCTCCGCGGCCCACTGCGCCTCACGGCCCTGGCCGTCGAGCACATGCCGCCTGGCGGATCGGTGATCAACATCAGCTCCAAGGCCGCACTGCACCCGTCCCCGTTCACTGTCGTCTACGCCGCGGCCAAGGCGGGGCTGAACGCACTGACCAAGGCGGCGGCCCAGGAGTTAGGCCCGAGAGGCATCCGGGTCAACGCCATCGTCTGCGGCACCTTCCACACCGATAGCTTTCACAGCTCGATGCCGTCGGACGCGGCGCGAGCCGAGATGGCGTCACGCATCAGCCTGGGCCGGATCGCCTCGGCCGACGAGATCGTGGGGACGGCGCTCTACCTGGCCAGCGATGCGTCGTCCTACCTGACTGGTGACTTGGTCGTGCTGGACGGCGGCTGAGCACCTGGCGAGTGCCCACGACGACTACCAAGTGAGCGAAGGAGGAGCCAGCAATGACGGATGCAGCGAACGACGTGGTCGGCCCGGGACGGGTAGCGGTGGTCACGGGCGGGGCCAGCGGGATCGGGCGCGCCCTGGCCACGGCCTTCGCCGAAGCAGGGTCCAGTGTCGTGGTCGCCGACGTCGACGGGCCGGAGGCACAGGGTGTCGCTGCCGCTATTCGGGACGGTGGGGGTGAGGCCGAGGCGTTGACCGTCGATGTGGCCGATGCCGCATCGGTCGAGGAGCTGGCGGCGCGCACGGTGGCCCGGTTCGGCCGCGTCGATGTGCTCTGCAACAACGCCGGCGTGTCGACATTCAACCTGATCCAGGACCAGACGCTCGACGATTGGCGTTGGGTGTTCGATGTCAACCTCTGGGGCGTCGTCCACGGCGTCCAGAGCTTCCTGCCCGTCCTCCGCCGGCAAGGCACTCCGGCACACATCGTCAACACGGCATCGATCGCCGGGCTGTTGAGCGGCGTTGCCTTCATCGGCCCCTACGCGGCCACCAAGTCCGCCGTGGTGTCGATCTCCGAGACGCTGAGCCAGGAATTCGCAATCGCCGAGTTGCCCATCGGCGTCAGCGTGCTGTGCCCGAGCTCGGTCGACACCCGGGTCATGGAGTCCGAGCGGTCGCGTCCTTCGGCGCGTGGGACAGAGCAGCGAAGCGAGTCAGCCGAGGCGGTGCGCCTGTCCATCCGCGACTCCTTCACCGGTCCCACCGGCTTGACCCCGGCACAGGTGGCACAGCGCGTCCTGGAGGCAATCCGAGGTGGCAAGTTCTGGGTCATCACCCATCCCGGGGAGCGCTCGGCGGTCGAGGCTCGCGTCACCACCATGCTCGCTCAGTTCCCACCGGACGGCAGCTCTTGAGACGATGTCGTCGGGCGCCGAGGTAGACCCGGGCGCAAGGGGAAAGGGGTCGCGGCCGGGCGGAATCCGGCGTCTGGTCGAGACTCGGTGCCGGTTCGGAGACCACCTTTCGCCGCAGACCGATGAGTTTGGCCCAGTCGCGCCGTCTCAGTGGGAACACCACGAAGAAGGGTTCGTGGTCGTCGAGGAGCAATGACCGCCATGGAGATCGACAGGGAGTTTGTGGCCACCCTGCAAAAGAGCCCCAACCAGGGCGGCTGGACCTACGTCGTCATGCCCGACTCAGTCGAGTTCTTCGGAACCAGGGGGCTGGTGAAGGTCAGGGGTACGGTTGACGGGCACCCGTTCCGGAGCTCGTTCATGGCGATGGGTGACCGAATCCACAAGCTGCCGGTGAAGCGCGAGCTCCGGCGGGCGATCGGAAAGCAGGAGGGCGACACCGTCACCGTCCACCTGGAGGAACGGCTATCCGGGTGACACGGCCAGGAGCGCGTCACGGCCGAGGCTGTCGGTACGGTATCTTTCCGGCGTGACCACGGGCCCGGCAGTCGTCGTCGATTCCCTGGTCAAGACGTTCAAGGGCGGCGTGCAGGCGCTGAAAGGCGTGAGCTTCGAGATACCCACGGGCACCGTGCTGGGGCTGCTCGGCCCCAACGGTGCGGGCAAGACGACAGCCGTGCGGGTCCTCACCACGCTGTTGACCCCGGACTCGGGGAGCGCCCGGGTGGCCGGCGTCGACGTACTGGCCAATCCCGGGAAGGCCCGTACGGTGATGGCATTGGCTGGCCAGTACGCCGCGGTCGACGAGGGGCTCACCGGCTTGGAGAACCTGGTCCTGGTGGCCCGGCTCAACCACATCTCCCGGCGATCGCGGCAGCCGCGCGCCAATGAATTGCTGGAGCAGTTCGGGTTGGCCGAGGCCGCTCGGCGGCCGCTCAAGACCTATTCGGGAGGAATGCGCCGGCGCCTCGACCTCGCCGCCGCCCTGGTCGCCCATCCGCCGGTGCTGTTCCTCGACGAGCCGACCACCGGGCTCGATCCTCGGAGCCGCATCGACTTGTGGTCGGTCATCGCCGGGCTGGTCGCCGACGGGACCACCCTGCTGTTGACCACGCAGTACTTGGAGGAGGCCGATCGGCTGGCCGATTCGATCTGCGTGGTGGACCATGGCAAGGTCCTGGCCGAAGGCACTTCGGCTCAACTCAAGGCCAAGCTCGGCGGTGCCGCCGTCGAGGTGATCCTCCCGGACGAAGCCACCGCCGCCCAGGCGGCCCGATGCCTGGCGGGCATCGGAGACGAAGCACCGGTGATCGACGGGCTGGCCGTGCGGGTGGCCACCACCACCGGGCTCTCGACCACCGCCGAGGTGGTCCGTCGGCTGGAGAACACCGAATTGGAGGTCACGTCGCTCGAGCTCCGCCAGCCCAGCCTCGACGAGGTGTTCCTGGCCCTGACCGGTCAGCCACCCGAGGTCGACGTCGGAGATCGGTCTATCGACGAGCCCACCGCTACTGGACGAGGGGACCGATGACCGCAATTGCCGCCATGCCCGGCACCGGGTTCGGGCGTGCCATCGGCGACGCATGGGCCATGGCCGTCCGGGACGTCCGGCGGATGCTGCGGGCCCCTGACCAGGTGGTGTTCACCCTGATATCGCCGATCATGTTCACGCTCCTCTTCCGGTACGTCTTCGGCGGTGCGATCAGGGGGCTGGGGGATATCAACTACGTCAACTACCTGATTCCGGGCATCGCCGTCCAGACGGCCATCTTCACCTCGGGCAACTCCGGCTTCGCCCTGGCCGAGGACCGCAGCAAGGGCTTCGTCGACCGGCTCCGCTCGCTGCCCATGGCCCGCAGCGCTGTGCTCGTGGGTCAAGTGGCCGCTGTGGCCCTGAGCAACCTCGTCGGGCTGTTCATCATCGTCATCGTCGGGCTGGTCGTGGGGTTCCGACCGCACAGTGTGCCCGGGCTCCTCTTCGGCTTTTCCATCCTGTTGGCGTTCAGCGTCGCCACGTCGCTGCTCTTCGCCCTGGTCGGCCTATATGCCAGCAGTTCCCAGGCGGTCAACGCCGCCACCTTCCCGCTCATCTTCCCGCTGACGTTTGCCAGCAGCGCCTTCGTGCCCACCTCCACCATGCCGACCTGGTTGCAGACGTTCGCCAACCACAATCCGGTGACCATCGTCATCAACGCCGTGCGGGACCTCACCCTTGGCACCGTCACGCCCGCACAGCGTCAGGCGTTGTTCAACGGGAAGAGCACCACCTTCCTCGTGGTCGTGTCGCTGATCTGGACGGTGGGGATCGCCGTGGTGTTCGGCTATCTCTCCGTACGCCGCTACAACGAGACCACGTCGTAGCCAACCCGGTGGGTGGCGCCCTGTCGTAGCCCACCCGGTGGGTGGCGCCCTGTGTAGCCCACCCGGTGGGTGGCGCCGTCAGGACCGCCTGGCAGGCAGGGCCAGCGCGGCGACCTGCTCGAGGGCGTCGAGATGCTGTTCCACTGACCCGAACCCGGCGCCCATCGTGTTGATGCTCACGTGGCTCGCCCCCGCGTCCCGCCAGGCAGCGATCTGCTCAGCCACCTCTGATGCCCCCTGGCCCCAGGGGACCCGCGTTTCTATCCCGATGCTGGCCGGGTCACGGCCCGCCTGACGGGCGGCCGCGTCGATCATCGACCGTGCCTCGTCGAATCGTCGGCCGGGCCCGAACATGGGCAGCCATCCGTCGGCCAAGCGGCCGACGCGGGCATAGGCCGGCGGCGAGGCAGCGCCGAACCAGACCGGGATCGGACGCTGTACCGGCAGCGGGGCGATGCCCGCACCGGTGACCTGCTCGAATCGCCCGTGGTAGGTCACACTGCGCTCGGTCCAGAGCCGCCTCAGCAGGGGGACCTGTTCGTCGACACGGTGGCCCCGGGTGGAGAAGTCCTGGCCCAGGGCCTCGTACTCGACCGCGTTCCAACCGAGCCCCACCCCCAGTCGGAGCCGACCCTTGCAGAGTAGGTCGACCTCCGCCGCCTGTTTGGCCACGAGGGCCGTTGGCCGTTGCGGGAGGATCACGATCCCGGTGACCAGCTCGAGCGAGGTGATGCCGGCCAGGAAGCCGAACAGCACCAGGGGCTCGTGGAACGTGGTGTCGACGTCGTAGGGGCCGGACCATCCCTTGTGCACCGAGGGGTCGGCGCCCACGACGTGGTCGTAGACGACGACGTGGGTGTAGCCGAGCTCCTCCACCGTGGAGGCATAGGTCCGCACCGTGTCGGGATCGCCGCCCAACTCTGTCTGGGGAAACGTTACGCCGATCCGCATGGGTCCGAATCTACCCGTCCGGCCCCGGACCTGCGGAGCCGTGTCGGCCGGGCCGGGCCATCAGTACGGCCGTTCGGCTCCGATCGGGAGGCCCGGCGCGAACGTCACCGGCATCCTCACCGCGCCGGTCAGCTCCGGGTTGCCCTGGTAGTACTGCGTGGCCTCCAGGTCCACCCGGTACTCGGGTATCCGAGTGAGGATCTCGCGGAGCATGACGTCGAACAGGGTACGAGCCACGTGCAGTCCGATGCACCGGTGGGCGCCGACTCCGAAGGCGAGGTGCGGATTCGGGCTCCGATCGATGTCCACGTCGTCCGGGCGGTCGAAGACAGAGGGGTCGAAGTTGGCGCCGAGCCAGCTCATCATCACGAAGTCGCCTCGTTTGACCTCCTGGCCCCCCAGCTCGGTGTCCTTGGTACAGGTCCGGGTCAGCGTCTCGTTGATCGACGTCCAGCGCAGGAACTCCTCGCAGGCCGGCAGCAGCAGGTTGGGATCGGCCACCAGTCGTTTGCGCAGGTCGGGGTGCTCGGCCAGATGGATGAGGGCCAGGGAGGTCAACGAGGTGGTGGTGTCGAGCCCTCCGCCGATGAGGTTCCAGATTACGGCGATCAGGTCGTCGTTGCCGAGCGTGTCTCCCCTGACCTCCATGGCCGCCAATCGGGACAACAGGTCGTCGCCCGGTCGCGCCCGGCGCTCCTCGATCGTTTCGGTTACCTCGGCGACCATCTCCGGCGTGTGGCTCACCGCCCGCTTGTACTCGTCGGTCTCCTGGCCGTAGGCGGCGCTGGCATGGAAGTAGTCGGCGAATCGCTCCCAACCCTGCAGTGGCAGGTCGAGCATCCGCATGGTCCACAGTGCGGGCACCGGGTTGGTGAAATCGTGCACCATGTCCATCTGCCCGTCGGCGATCTTCTGGTCCAAGAACCAGGACGCGGTCCGCTCCAAGAACGGCCGGTCCTCGGCGACGGCCGGCGGGAGCATGAACGGGTTGATGGTCCGCCGGAGGGCGGCGTGGCGGTCGCCCTCCGCCTCGGCGATGCCGATGGGCGGCATCCCTTCGCCTCGGGGGATGCCCATGATCCCGATGTAGCGCAATCCATCGGAGGCAGACTCCTCGAAGCGCGGGGTGAAGGTCTCGCTGTCGCGGGAGACCGCCGACACCTCGTCGTAGCCGGTGACGAACCAGAAGCCGCCATAGTGCTGGTTCCACACCACGGGACACTGTTGGCGCAACTCGGCATTGTGGCTGTGGCGCTCGGCCAGCCAGGCCAGCGACTGATGGTCGAAGTCGGCCTCAGCTCTCGTGCCCGTCATGGCTCAGCTCCTCTCAGTTATCGCGGCGGTGCCCGCCGTCCTGTCGTTCACGACCGTAACCCCGTATCCACCTCGGTGTCATCCCTCTCCCAGGTCGATGAGCTCCACGGCAACGCCATTCAGGTCGTGGAGGGTCGGGCCCGCCCGGCCGGTACCGGTGGACGCCGACCCAGGCACGTAGGATCCCACGGTGCACCGAATCCCGTGGTGGGCCTGGGTGTCAGCGGCCGCCGCCCCGGCGCTGCTGGCGGCCGGCCTGGTCCTCGCAGAAGAAAGACAGCAGTCGGCCTACAGCCCGATTCGCGACACCATCAGCGCGCTTGCGGCCGAGGGGGCCAGGGATCGTTGGATCATGACGTCGGCGCTGGCCGGCCTGGGTGCCTGCTACGTCGTCACGGCGGTGGGGCTGCGGCCGGCGCGGCCGACCGGGCGGGCCGTACTGGCTGTCGGCGGCGTGGCCACGGTACTGGTTGCCACCTTTCCCCAACCGGCCCGCGGGAATTCCGTGGCCCACACCGTCGCGGCGACCGTGGCCTTCACCACGCTGGCTGCGTGGCCGTTGTTCGCAGCTCGCCGGCGGTCCCGGGCGCCGTTGCTCACCCCGGTGGCCTCGGGCGCGGCGGCAGTAGTCATGCTCGGGCTCGTGGCGTGGTTCGCCCTCGAGCTGCACGGTACCCACCGCGGCCTGGCCGAGCGGGCCGCAGCCGGGGCGCAGGCCCTGTGGCCCCTGGCCGTCGTTGTCACCACGGTCGTGGCGACCCGGTCGCTCAGCAATCGGGACGACCTCGAGCCCGCCGCGGCCCGGCTTACTTGGGGGCGAAGCGCTGTCCGGCGTCGAGGCGGATGGTCGAGCCGTTGAGCATGGGGTTGTCCACGATGGCCACGGCCAGGCGGGCGTATTCCTCGGGTCGTCCCATTCGCTTGGGGAATGCGGCGTCCTTGGTCAGGGTCTCGGCGAACTCGTCGGGTATGCCCTTGGTGATCCCCGTGCTGAAGAGGCTCGGTGCGATGGCCACCACTCGGATCCCGAGGCTCCCGAGGTCACGGGCCATGGTCAGGGCCATGCCGGCGATGCCCGCCTTGGCCGCGGTATAGGCGACCTGTCCGATCTGGCCCTCGAAGGCCGCGATCGAGGAGGTGTTGATGATGACGCCCCGCTCGCCGTCTTCGGGCTCGTTGGTCGACATGGCCGAGGCCTGGAGCCGGTTCAGGTTGAAGGTGGCAACGAGGTTGAGCTCGATGACCTGGCGGAACTCGGCCATCGGGTGGGGCCCCGTCTTGGTGAGGGTGCGGCCGATCACGCCGCCCCCGGCCGTGTTCACCGCGATGTGCAGGCCCCCCAGCTGACCGGTGGCCTCGGCCAGCACCCGCTCGACGGCCTCCTCGTCGGTGACGTCGACGGGATGGAAGGTGCCCTCGAGGCCGGCTGCCACCTCGGCACCGGCTGAAGTGGGGAGGTCGACGATGGCCACTGATGCGCCGCGTTGGTGCAACAGCTCAGCGGTGGCCCGGGCCATGCCCGAGGCCCCCCCGACGACGATGGCCGACTTGCCTTTGATCTCCACCTGTTCACCCCTCTCTCCGGCCGGAGTCTCCGGCCGGTCTCTGGGGCGTACCGCCCCCGACAATCCGGCGCAACACTACATCCATGGATCGTCGGCCAGGCCGAGATCGGGCCAGGGCCCGGCGGCGATCGGTTGGCAGTTGCCCCAACCGGAGCCACCCCCGACCGGGTCGTGGACCCGCACGGTGGTGTCGCGGATCTGGTGTAACCGGCGGGCCACGTCGGCGGGCCGGCAGTCCTCGATGCGCTCGCCGTCCAGGTGGAGCTCGCCGCGCCATTCGCCGTGATGGTGCCCGTCCAACCCGAAGTACAGCCCCGCCCCGAGCTGGATGCCGGTATCGCCCAGCACTTCGATCTGGATCGGTCGTTCGCCGCCGTCAGCCATCACCGCGGTGACGGTGCCGCCGAGCAGGCGGCGGTTGGCCGGATCGAACCGGAGCGACGGGACGAGGTCGACGATGGGATCGACCCGACCGTCGGGGTGCTCGACGCCCGCGGTCACCGTCTTCTGGGCGACGCCGGGCATCTGGACGAGGGTGAAGTGAAGATGGAGCGCGTACCGGGTGCCGTCGGGACGTTCCATCAGGGCGGGGCACCAGATCATCATGAAGCCCACGCCGGCGGGGAAGGCGCTCGTCTGCTTGCGATCCGCCGGCGGGGGACCGACGTCGTAGCGCACCCCCCAGGAATGGTCGCGGGTGGCGACCCAGGTGTCCGGTGAGACCTCGGTCCGTTCGCCGTCCCGCTCGACCCAGCCGCTGGCGACGCCGGTCTGGTGGTACCGGACCAGGTCGGCCGACACGCGGAACTGGTCGCGGTTGTGGGTCCGTTCCTCGAGCCGGGGAGGCACGGCGGCGACGAACTCGATGTCGAAGGCGATGGGCTGGATGTCGTTGGGCTCGAGTTGGAACCGAACGCGCCGGAGGGGCTCGCGTACGTCGTAGTGGATCGGTCCCACCGAGGTGGACGTCGGGGCCGATGACAGGCTGCGGCTGCCCCGCACCGTCATCTGCTCCGGGCCCCTGCTCGTCGCCGCGTAGGCGTCCAACACGTTGCGGTTCGGGTAGCGGCCCAGCCCGAAGCCCATCTGGAGGCTGCCGTCACGGGCCATGGCCATGGCGCACACCTTCTCCGTCCACGCTGGGTCGCTCGTGCCCACGACCGCGAACGTGTCCGAGATCTGGTGGGTGAGCCCCTCGTCGGCCGGGAACAGGTCACCGATGGGGTTGGGCATCAGGTCGGGTCCTTCCTAGACGGATTGCTACCTCGTTGCCGGCGCCGCCCTGGCTGCCCGGACGGCTCTCTGAGCCGACAGTCAGCGGCCCCGCCGGCGCCGATCGGTCAGGAGCCCAGGTAACTGGAGGACAGGTCGTCCTCGAGCTCGGCCGGCGTCCCCCGGCGCACGATCTGGCCCTGGAGCATCACGGCGACCGAGTCGGCGATGGGCAGGACGGTGCGGGCGAATTGCTCGACGACCAGGATCGAGAGCCCCTGGGCGGCCAGCTCGGCCACCAGGTCGTAGAGCTCGCGCACGATCATCGGGGCCAGGCCCAGGGACAGCTCGTCGAGCATCACCAGCTTGGGATCGGTGCTGAACGCCCGGGACAGGGCCAGCATCTGTTGTTCCCCGCCTGACAGCGTTCCGGCCAGTTGCTTGCGGCGACCGCTGAGCCGGGGGAACCGGGAGTAGGTGACCTCCTCCAGGTGGGCCATGTCCGCGCCGACCTGGGTGGCCATGAGCACGTTCTCTCTCACCGTCAGGTTGGGGAAGATCCCTCGTCCCTCGGGGACCGTGCAGATGCCTCGCCGGGAGAGCGCCCCCGCCGACGTCTTGGTCACGTCCTCGCCTTCGAAGAAGACCTCGCCGGCGTCGGGCTGGTGGACACCGGCGCACACGTTGAGCAGGGTGGTCTTCCCGCCGCCGTTGGGACCGAGCAGCGCCATCACCTTGCCCGGGTAGACCTGGAGATCGACATCGTGGATGACCTCGATCGGTCCGTAGCCGGCGCGGATGGCGCGGACCTCGAGCAGCGGAGCGGCGCCGTCGCTCCCGTTCATCCCACGCCCTCTGTCGAACCGAGATAGGCGTCGATGACCGCCGGTTCGAGCCGGATCTGTTCGGGCGTGCCCGAGGCGATGATCTGTCCGTAATCCAGCACGTGGATCGTGGTGCACACCCCCATGACCAGCGAGACGTCGTGCTCGACCAGGCAGATGCCCAGGCTGTCCTCTCGGGCCAGCTGGCCCAGGAGCTGACCGAACTCCACCGTCTCCGTCTCGGTCTGACCCGATGCCGGCTCGTCGAGCAGCAGGATGCGGGGCTTGGTCATCAGGGCGCGCGCCACCTCGATGATCCGGGCCCGGGCCGTGGGCAATTCCCCCACCTCCCGGTCGGCCACGTCGTCGAGGCCGAGCAGGCCCATGACCCGGTCGGTCTCGGCCTTGACGTCGATCCGGAACCGGCGCCCCCAGGCGTTGCGGATGTCGCCGGCGACCCGGACGTTGTCCCGGACCGAGAGCGAGGTGAACAGCTCGAGCTGCTGGTAGCTGCGGGACAGCCCCCGTCGGGCCCGGGCTGCGGGCCCGGCCCGGGTCACGTCGTGGCCGTCGACGGCGATGCGGCCGCTGGTCGGATCGAGCAGGCCGCTGATCACGTTGAAGAGTGTCGTCTTGCCGGCGCCGTTGGGGCCGATGAGCCCGGTGACCGTTCCCTCCTCGACCGACAGCGACACCCCGTCGAGGACCACGTTGCCGCCGAAGGCCATGGAGATCTCCGTCGCCTCAAGGACGGCCACTGGTCGACCCCCCTTCCCAGCCCATGCGCACCGGCCCGCTGGCCGCCGGGGTCGGAGCCACGCTGGTCGACGACTCGACCAGCGGCGCGGTCGAGGTGGACGGCGGCGACCCGCTCGGGGGCGGGGGGGGCGCGAACGCCTCGGGCATCAGTGCCTTGCCCACGACCGGGATCCCGAAGACGATGATGGCGGTGGCGAACACGAACCACCAGTTGGACATGACCTTGGTCACCACCAGCAGGTAGGCGGCCACCTCGAGGAGGATGCCGCCGGCCAGGACCCGCTTTGCTCGCCACAGCGGGGCGTAGCTATCCACGATCTGGCCGACGGAACCGCTCGGGTTGCGGCCCAGGCTGACCCCGATCGCCGCTGGGGCCACCAGCGTGAGGTTGGCGATGAAGTTCCAGGGGCCGCCGTGGTGGCTGTAGAGGTTCTGGAACGTGCTGGTGATGGCCTGGAAGCCGACCCCGGCCAATACCCCACCGATGAGCGCTCCGGCCACGTTGCCGATGCCGCCGACCACGGTCAGCATCACCAGCGTGAGGCTGATGAAAATGATGTACGAGTTCGGGCTGACCGAGATGGAGGCCGACGACATGAGGATGCCGCCCAGGCCGGCGATGGCCGCCGAGAGCACGAAGACGGACAGCTTCAGCTTGATCAGGTTCTGGCCCAGGGTGGCCGTCGCCGCCGGGCTGTCCTTCATGGCGGACAGGCGCCGGCCGTAGGCACTGTGGCGGAGGGCGATCAGCCCCATGCCGATCACGGCGAAGACGACGGTCACCGTGGTGAGGAAGGCCTTGGGCGCGCTCAGGTCGAGCGGGCCCACCTTGATCTTGGGGACGTTGAGCGTCCCGTTGGTGAAGATCGAGAAGTGGGTGTGGAAGATGGGAAGGATGTGGGGGGTGATGTCGGAGATGATCATGTCGGAGACGAACACCCCGAAGGCCAGCGTGGCCAGGGCCAGGTACAGCCCTCGCAATCGGAGGGCGGGCAGGGCGATGAGCCCACCGATCACGGCGGCGAATGCCACCCCGATGAAAATGCCCCCGAGCGTGATCCGCTGCTGGAGCCCCACCCCTGACAGCCCCAGGTGGAAGGTGAAGATGGTGGCGATCGCCCCCAGGGACACCGGGGCCAGGTTGATCTCCCCGGCATAGCCGGTGAGCACGGTGAGCGACAACGCGATGATGGCGAAGGTCATCCCTACGGTCAGGGCCGTGATCGCCTGGCTGGTCATGATGACCTCGAGGAGCAGGATGACGGCGAGGAGGATGATCGACCACAGCCCGGCGGACTTCATGCTCGGGACCTTGAACCGCTCCCGGCTGCGCAGGAGGATGGCGCCCCGGAGCCGGTCCTGGGGCAGCACCAGGAGGACGACGAACAGGACGATCATGGGCAGGGAAATCCGGAAGTTGGACGCCCACGACCACGTCGTGGGGAAGTAGGCCAGCACGTAGTTGCTGGCCAGGCCGAGGACGATGGCCCCGATGAAGGTGCGGGGCAGGCTGCGCAGTCGGCCGAACATGGCGGCGGCGATGGCATCGAGCACCAACAGGGTGAGCTGAGTGACATCCAGCGTGCCCCCGCTGATCGGCGTGATGAGGATGCCGGCCAACGCAGCCAGCGCCCCGCCCAGGGCCCACGAGATGCCGGCCAGGCGCCCGGGCCGGCCCCCGTTGAGCTCGAGCAGAGCGGGATTGTCGACGACGCCGCGCATGGCGACGCCGGTCCGGGTCCGCTGGAAGAGGTAGCGCAGGCCCACGGCGATGGCCACTGCCGCCCCGATGGCGATGACCTCGTGGTCGGTCACGTAGACGCCCAGGAACTTGAACTTGGCCGTGTAGCCGAAGAAGGGGAAGTCGTTCCGGGGGGTGGTGGGGTTCCAGATCCACTGGGCCAGGGCGATGATGCCGAGTGTGACGCTCACCGTGACCACGATCTTGGTGATCTCGGCCGTGTTCCGCAGCCCGCGCATGATCCCTGCGTAGAGTCCCGCCCCGAACAGCGGGGCCAGGATGAGCAGGACCAGGATCAGGCACACCGGGGCCGGCCAGTTCCATCCGAAACGGAATTGCCAGTAGACGTAGGCGGCCAGCATGGCGATGGCGCCCTGGGCGAAGTTGAAGATGCCCGACGTCGTGTAGGTGAGAACCAGCCCCGAGGCGGCGATGCCATAAACCGCGCCGATGACCAATCCGGCGATGGTATATGAGAGGAACAGGTGCATCGTGACCCCTTTTACCCCTCCGTCCAGGCCGCGAGCGGGCGCCTGGGCCTGGACGGAGGGCCGTCGTGCGTTAGGACTGCGGTTTGATCACCGACGGGGTGACGTACTTGGTCGAGTAGCCCTGTGCGTTCAGCGTCGTCCCGAGGACCACCCCGGTGTTGGGCACGACGAACTTGGACGAGCACTGGTAGGTCCCCAGCTTCTTCGGCACTACCTGTACGTACTTGGTGTTCTGCAGCCGGAGGAGCACCCCGCACTGTGGCGGCGTGTTCTTGGACACGTTTCCGGGGGCAGACAGGCCTCCGCCCGTCCAGGCCGTGACCGTGGCCAGCTTGTTGACCATGCACTGCCGGGTCAGTGTGGACCCGCAGGCCTTGGCCTCGGTCGCCCACAGGAGGAACGCCGACGCCGACTGCTCGCCCAGCTGATTGGTGGCGCCCGTCGGCGACACGATCGACAGGTACTGCTTTATCGCCGGGACCGCGTTGGACGCGTTCAGCGGCGCGTAGGCCGAGCGGACGTAGAAGTTGTTGGCCAGGCCGCTCGTGTTCCACTGGGCGAACTGGGGCGAGTACAGGTTGGTGTCGCCCACCCAGATCGGGTTGTAGCCCAGCTGGTTGTCGGCCTGCAGCATCCCGTAGAGCTCCGGGCTGGGCGAGACGTCGGTGTAGACGACCTGGGCGCCGCAGCTCTGGAGTTTCTGGGCGAAGGGCGTGTAGTCGGGCTCGCCGGTGTACTGGATCTGGAACGGGCAGTTGAGATACTTCCACCCCGTCTGTTGGAAGGCCTGCTTGGCCTTGGCCATCGACACCTGGACCGGGGAGAGGTTCTCGATGTACTCGCCGACCTTTTGCACCTTGGAAGAGAACAGCCCCTTCACCTGGTAGGCCGACGAAACCGGGCTCATGTTCACCGGGTTCGGAGTCGGCTGGTAGGACTCATAGGCGTTGGCGACATCCGATCCCACGGCGAAGCCGGGCACCTGGACCAGGTTGCAACCGAGCCTGGTCTGCTCGGCCGACTGGTCGAGGGCGAACCCCTCGCCCACCAGCATGAAGTCGGTCTTGCAGGCCTGGGTCATGACCGTGTTGGCGTTGAGGACTGCGGCGTCGTAGTAGTCACCGACTACTTTGCGTCCGTTGATGCCCCCCTGGGCATTGCACCAGCCGATGAAGGCCCTCATTGCGTTGCCCATCTCCTGGTCGAGGCCCGGGCTGCCCGAGTAGCCCCGATCGTCGCCGTAGGCGATGTGGATGGAGGTGTCGGTCACCCCCTGTTCGGTCGCACCCTTGGCGCTTCCCGGACCGCACGGTGTCGGCAGGTTGCCGAACGTGGTCACTGTCGCTGCTGCCGCGTTTCCGCTGGACACAGCCGTGACCATGGCCGTCGAACCGAGCAGTGCGAGGGCCAGCAGCACACTCACTGCCGGAGACCTCCTGAGCCATCCCATCATGTTCCCCCTTGGTTTTTCGGCGCCGATCGCATTTGGCCCAGAAGACTGGCCACCTCGTCCGGTTCGGCCCCCCAGGCCCGCCGTCGCAGGTACATTAGCCAAGTTGTCCGACCGGTGGGCGTCGTTGTGACCGGAGCTTCGCGTCTGGCTACTGGACCACGCAATTCTTGGGGGCGGTGCCGTGCTTGGGCGCCGGCGTGGTCGGGAAGGCGTTGGCCAGGGCATTGGCAAAATCGGCCGACCGTTGCACCGAGCCCGCCGACGAGTAGTGGATCCCGTCCGGTATGAACCAGCCCGGCTGGGCCACCGAGGCCCAGTCATAGACCCGCATGTTGGGGTAGGCCGGGCAGGCAGCCACCAGGGTGTTGTTCCACGCCTGCATGTTGGCGTTGGCGTAGTCGCCGCTGCTGAGAATCGAGACTGTGTTGATCCACAGGACTGGCTGGTTGCCGATGATCGACATGAGCCGCTGGATCCGGGTCTGGGCGTCGGTGTTGGAGCCGACGGCGATGTCGGCAGCATCGTTGGTGCCCAGGGCGATCACCCAGCATCCGTTGTAGCCCTGGGCGATGAGCTGTTGGGCGACCATGTCCCCGTTGGGCTGGTTGTCGACCGTCTCCGGACCGGTGGAGCGGGCGCCGGAGATCTGAAGGTTGACGTCGGAGACGCCGACCCGGGCGAACTGGGCCGGCAGCTGTTGAGGTGGGTCGATGTAGTCGTTGGAAACCAGGCTCTCGGAAGTCGAGTCGCCGAGGTCGGCCACCGACGTGCAACTGGTCGTCAGGGCGGGGGGAGCCGTGGTCGCGGTGGTGGTGGTCGCCCCGGCTCCTCCGACGGGAGTCGTCGGTGTCGTCGCTGGCGTCGTCGTCGGCGTCGTCGTGGTCGTTGTGGTGGTCGTGGGTACATGGAGGTGCTCTGTTCTCGACACGGTCCCGCCCAGGTTCGGGTTCGGCGCGGTGGCCGTGGTCAAGGTGTTGGCCGGTGCCGCCGGGATCCAACCCCCGAGGGCCAGCGTGGTTGCGGCCAGCCCGACCACGGCCGCGATCACTGCCGCCCGGGCTGGGGCTGACCGGGTGGCGGCGTACCCGCCGGCCACCCTGAGCTTCTTCCACCACCGGCCCAGCGCTCCGTGGCGGATCGGCGTCTCGATGAACCGCCAGGACAGGGCGGCGATGCCGACGATGGCGACCACCTGGAGCAGGACCCGGAGGTGGTCGACGCCATGGGTCACGGTCGGGGTCGTGAGGACGATGATCGGGTAGTGCCAGAGGTAGATGGCGTACGACCACAGACCGATCCAGCGCAGTGGTCCCCACCCCAGCGCCCGGCTCACCCACGTGGCGGGATGGGAGGCAGCCATGATGACGAGGAGGGTGGCGATGGTGAGGAGGACGAGGCCGCCGCGGTAGAGGAACGCCGAGTACTGATTTGTGCGCCACATCAGCAGCGCGATTCCGATCAGCCCGACCACCCCCATCGTGTCGAGCAGGCGGCGAGCACCCGGCGTGACGTCCGCGCTCAACTGCCGGCTGGGCCAGACCATGGCCAGGGCCGCCCCGAAGAGGAGCCCGAAGGCCCTGGTGTCGGTACCGTCATAGAGCCGCGTCGGGTCGAGGGTCGGGTGGTACAAGAGCGCCATCTCCAACGCCGAGGCCAGGGCGACGACCACGGTCACACCGACGAGCACGTCGCGGCGGCGGGCCAGCCGCTTGATGCGACCCCGGCTGTGGCCCTTGCCCGCCCGCCTGACCCAGAGCAAGCCGGCCAGGAGCAGCCACGGCCACAGCAGGTAGAACTGCTCCTCGACGGCCAGAGACCAGAGGTTCCCCAGCGGGGAGGGGGGGCCGAACCGGGCGAAGTAGGACACGTGGTGGAAGATCAGCCACCAGTTGTTGGCGTACACGGCCGAAGAGAAGACGTCGCCTCGCAACGCGCCGAGCTGGGCAGGGTCGCCGGCCGAGACCCAGATGGCCACCACGGCCAGCATCACGAAGAGGGCCGGCAGCAGCCGCCGGGCTCGCCTGAGCCAGAAGTCACCCAGCTGCAGCTGGCCCGTGGAGCGCCATTCGCTCATCAACAGGTCCGTGATCAGGTAGCCGCTCAGGGTGAAGAAGACAGCGACGCCGAGGAGGCCGCCGGGCAGGAAGCCAAAGCCCAGGTGGAACACGACGACCCCGAGGACGGCCACAGCCCGCAGCCCGTCGAGGCCGGGCATGTAGCGCTGGTCGCGCCCGAGCGGCTCAGGCACCGTTCCCGACCCGGGCCGATCTCACGTCGCTGGTCGAGGGGCGCCCCGTCGGGGACAGCGGGGCGCGGCCGCTCCACCAATTGCTTTCCTCATGCTGCGACATGCACGCCCTTTTCCTGCGACATGCGCTCCCGTACCCTGCGGCGTGCGCACCGTCGCGTTCACCCAGCTGGTTTTGATAGTCGAAGAATCTAGTCAATAGTCAGGCACAACTGGTTGACGGGGGACAGGCATCGGTGTCGGCAGCCGAGCCGGCCGGCGTTCGGTCAACCAGGAACGCCTGGGCGAGGGTGAACGCGATGTCCGGATCCCAGGTCTGCTCGGCCTGGATGGGCTGGGCGAGTCTCTGGGCACGGCAGTGCAGCGCGGCGGCGGTCGTGCCGGCGTCGAGGGTCACGCCCTGATCACCCGTCGCCTCGCGCTCCATTGCATGTGATCGAAGTTCCATCGGACCGGCGGTGCCAGGACATGAGCCACCTTGTCCCGATTCGCCGGGATGCGATCCTTCTCGACTACGCCGATGACCGTCCGATGCGATCTTTCTCGACTACGCCGACGACCGTCGCCCACTAACAGTGACTAATCGCCGGTTTGCGACAACCCTCGGAAGGTGACGACCACTTCCGTTCTTGCCCGCCTTTGGGCGAATTGCCCGCCTTTGGGCGAATTGTCGTAGGCGACTCTCAGCGACTGGTCCCGATTCGCCGGGACGTGGGCAATCCGAACACGACGGAAAGCTCAGGACTCTAGAAAGCCGGTCGTCAGCCTCGTCGTGGATGCTCACGAACAGTGGTGACAGGACCCGGGGCGGCCGAAGATGTTCGGCCCAAAGTCGAAGGTGTCAGGCCAGCACGGCAGCCAGGGGCAGGGAGGGAAGCCCGTGGGCCTCGGCCACCGGTGGACAGACCACCGAACCGTCGACCGTGTTGACGCCCAGGGCCAGCGCGGGATCAGAAACACATGCCGCCCGCCAGCCCCGCTGGGCAATTTCGCTGATGTAGGGCAGCGTGGCGTTGGCCAGGGCGTGGGTCGAGGTGTGGGGGACGGCTCCGGGCATGTTGGCCACGCAGTAGAAGAGCGAGCCGTTGACCTCGAAGGTGGGATCCGTGTGCGTCGTCGGACGGGTGGCCTCGAAGCACCCGCCCTGATCGACGGAGATGTCGACCAGCACCGAACCGTGCCTCATGCGCGCCACCAGCTGGTTGGAGACCAGTTTCGGGGCCCTGGCCCCGACGACCAGCACCGCCCCGATGACGATGTCAGCGTCCACGCACGTCTCTTCGATGGCGTGGGTGCTCGACGCCAGTGTTTCGAGCGCCCCGCGGAAGTGGTGGTCCACCTGCCGGAGTCGCTCGAGATTGCGGTCCAGGACGTACACGTCGGAGTGCATCCCCACGGCCAAGGTGGCCGCGGCCATCCCGGCGACACCGGCACCCAGGATGACCACTTTGGCGCACCGCACACCGGGGACCCCGCAGACGAGCACTCCTCGACCGCCGGCCGGGCTCATGAGATGGTGTGCCCCCATCAGCGGGGCCATGCGGCCGGCTACCTCACTCATGGGGGTGAGGAGGGGCAACGATCCGTCCCGCATTTGCACGGTCTCGTAGGCGATGGCCGTCGTCCCCGCCCGCAACAAGGCATTGGTGCACTGTCGAGAGGCAGCCAGGTGGAGGTAGCTGAACAGTACGAGGTCCCGACGGAGGCGGTGGAACTCCTCCGGAAGCGGTTCTTTGACCTTGCAGATCAGGTCCGAGTGGGCCCAGACGTCGTCAGCGGAGTCGAGGATGGTGGCTCCCACCGTGGCGAACTCGCCATCGGGAATCGACGATCCGACGCCGGCGCCCTTCTCGATGAAGACGGTGTGCCCCTCCGAGAGGAGTTCTCGGGCGCCGGCCGGGGTCATCGCCACCCGGTACTCGCTGTCCGTCACCTCGTTGGGAATGCCGACGTTCATCGAACGATCAATGTAGGCCTCACACGGAGTCGGCGGCAGCACGGGCCGAGCAGCCTACGCCGTAGCCCCGGCCGGTCTGCGCCTTCCCTCCCCGGCGTCCCTTCCTGCTACCTTGGCGTGCCATGTCAACGAACAGTGGGCGTATCCGACTCGCTGTCGTAGGCGCGGGGAACATCGCACCGGTGAACGTGCAGGGCTACCTGCAACACGAACGCTGCGACGTGGTGGCCGTGTGCGACCCGATTCAGGCGAAGGCCCGGCACCTGGCCGACTCCTGGGGAGTCGACACGGTCTTCACCGACCTGGACGAGTTGCTGTCCGACCCCGGGATCGACGCGGTGGAGATCCTCACTCCCACCCACCTCCACCGCGACCACGTGCTGGCCGCACTGGCGGCCGGCAAGCACGTCTCGTGCCAGAAGCCCGTGGCCAACACCATCGAAGATGGCCGGGCGATGGAAGCGGCCGCGACCGAGCATGGTGTGACCCTCCGAATCAGCGAGTGCTTCCGCCACTACCCGCCCCTCGAGCGGGCCAAGGAGCTGATCGAGGCAGGGGCCATCGGCCAGCTCAGCAACGTGCGGATCAGGACCATCGTAGGCACCACGGACTCGCAATTCCAGGCCGACCTGCAGCCGGAGGGCTACATCTGGCGTCTCGATAACCAGAGCCCAGGAGGGCACCTCTTCGACGACAACGTGCACAAGTACGCCATGGCGCTGTGGTTGGCCGGACAAGACGTGACTTCGGTCCAGGCCATCGTCCGGCGTCGCGACTTCTTCCTCGAGCCGTGCGTGGCCATCTTCGAGTACGAGGAGGAGCGCCTGCTCGGCTCGATGGAGGTCAGTTACGCGCCGTCGATGTCGATCCGGAGCTCGTACTACGGCGCCGACGAGTTCTTCGAGATCCAGGGCGACGAGGGCTTCATCTGGGTGACTCGGTGCACCGGCGAGATGCTCGACCTCGCTCCCGTCCTGCTCTTCCAGGGGAAGGGCGGCAATGGGTCGATGCGGGAGGTCCCCGTTATCGACGCCAACTGGGGAAGCGGGTTCGATCGCTCGGCCGCCCATTTCATCGACTCCCTGTTGGCCGGGACCACCCCGGACATGACGGCCGATGAGGCCGTGAAGGTGCTGCAGCTGTGCTTCGCCGTCTACGAAGCGGGCAACACGGGCGAGCGGGTGGATCCCCGCACCATCAAGGGCTCGGTGAGCCCGACAGGGTGGGCAGCGTGGTAACTCGGCCCGACCATGATGGCGGCGCTGTGGCCGGGGAAGGGCGTGGCCGACGATGCCGGTGAGCGGGCTGGCCAACCTGGCCCTCAAGGTCGCCGACCTGGATCAGGCGCTCTCGTTCTACCGGTCCGTCGGGGGCACGGTGCACGATCGGATGGAGTGGAACGGCAGCGAGCGGGCGGACGTGGAGCTCGGCCCGGTCAGCCTCACCTTGTTCACCCGGGCCATCTACGAGGACGCACTGTCCCTTCCCGACGAGTGCTTCTTGCACCCGGCCATGTTCAGCGATGATCTCGATGCCGACCTCGCCGGCCATCGGGTGCTCTGGGGCCCGACCGAAGTTGAAGGTCCCTTCGGGCGGCGGCGCATCGCTTTCATCGAGGCGCCCGGGAACATCCGCCTCGAGTTGATGGAACAGCTCGAGGATCCGCCCGACCCGCCGGCGGCCGTTGTCGGCGACCATACAGGGAGCCGGTCATGAAGCTGACCCGCATCTTGCATCACAGCGTCAACGTGGAGGGCGACCTCGGCGGAGCCGTGAGCTTCTACCGGGGGCTGTTCGCCCTCGGCGACCTACCCCGTCCCGAGATCCCCGGCATCGACGGCCACTGGTTCGCCGTCGGTGACGCCCAGGTCCACCTGGTAGACGCCCCGGCGGGCCCGGGCCCCATCCGGCCTGCGGGCCCCCACGTGTGCTTCGGGGTCGAGGACCTCGACGCCGCGGTGGCCGAGCTCGAGGCCGAGGGCATCGAGTACACGCGAGGGGCACAGGGCACCACCGTGCAGATCTGGGTCGTGGACCCGTCGGGCAACACCGTCGAGCTGCAGCAGGACCCGGCGGTCTACCGCTAGGGTCGGGGGCCCGCCGCCGGGGGGCTTGGCCCGGCCTCGGTAGACTTTTCGGCGCCAACAAGGATCCCGAGACGACGAGGATCCCGAAGGATCCCACGACAACAAGGATCCCACCCCAGAACATGCCGCCATTCGAGCCGACCTGCGGGTTGGACAACCGGGACAAACGATGAGCCGGCCACCCCGCTCCGAGCAGGCGCATGGCGTGGACCGCGACGGTGAGCTCTACACCCGCCCTGCCGGCCTCAACTGGGTCTGGGCCGTCCTCATCATCCTGATGACGCTCGAGGCGGTGAACGAGCTGTTCGGGATCGGGGGGCCGCCATCGCTCTACGAGCTGTGGTTCCACGACGTGGTCCTCGCCGCGGCTGCCGTGCTCATCCTGGCCCGGGCGGTGTACGAGCCGGCGACGCGCCGGGCGTGGCTCGCCTTCGGGTTGGCCATGACCCTCTGGTGTGTGGGCACCATCTTGTGGAGCCTGGTCTACGGGGGCCAGACCGACCCGCCCTACCCCTCTTTCGCCGACGTCTTCTGGCTCCTCTGGTACCCACTCATCGCCGCCGGGATCGTCGCCCTCATCCGGGTCCGGATCCCACACTTCGAGTTGCACCGCTGGATGGACGGGCTGGCCATCGCCCTCGTCGTGCTGGCCGCCGGCTTTGCCCTCGTCTTCCAGCCGCTGGCCGACCATGCCCACGGCGGAACGCTGGCCACCGTGGTCGACTTCAGCTATCCCGTGCTCGACGTGGTGATCATGGGATCGATCATCGGTGTCTACGGGCTGTTGGGTTGGCGCCCCGACCGCATGTGGATCCTCATCGGCGCGGGCATCCTGATGACGACCATCGCCGATGCCGCCTTCGCCGTGCAAGAGGCGCGTGGCGTCGCCGACTCGGGAACCTATGACTTCGTCTGGACCCTGGGGGCAGTCCTGATCGCCTATGCCGCCTGGACCCAGTCCCCTCGCGGGCGTGGCTACGTCGAAAGACCAACCGGTCTGCGGGCCGTGGCCCTCCCCCTCGTGGCCTCGGCTATTGCGGCCGGGATACAGATCTATGCGCTGTTCGAGCCGATCGGCAACAGCGAGCGGATCGGCACCGTGGCCGTGCTGGTGGTCTCGTCGGTGCAGATCATCCTGACCCGTCCCCGGGCGGATCCACCCGTCGCCGCGGAACCGGCGACCGGCGACAGTCCCGGCGTGGAACCCGATCCCGGATACAGCCAGCCTGGCGATTTGCCGATGAAATCAAGCAATGCGTCAGTGAAGGAAGTGAAGGAGTTGTCCGAGGGCACCTGACGGCTGCCTCAGGACCCGGCTCCCTCGCGCTGCTGGCGGAGGTACGCGGCGGTGCCCTTCAGGAATTCGCCAACGTCCTTGGCCTTGGTGGCGGCGATGCCTGCGAAATACTCCGGGACGTAGACCTGAGCCGCCTCGTCGGCCAAGCCGCCCAGGATGGCGTTGACGGCGACCGAGACCGGTTCGGCCGGCACCGGCAGGTCGGGGATGTCGTTGTCGGGCAGGCTGAACAGGTCAGTGTCGATCACGCCCGGGTATACGACCATCACCTTGACGCCGGTCTCCCAGAGGTCGACCGCCATCGCCTCCGAGAATGCGGTGAGCGCGGCCTTCGAGGCGTCGTAGGCCGCTTCGCCCGGGGCACTCAGCGTGGCCGCAATGGACGAGATGTTGACGATGGTTCCCGATCCCCGCGACAGCATCTGGGGTAGGAGCGCCATGGTCAGGCGCATGGGGGAGAGGTAGTTGATGTGCATGACCTGCGTGATGGTCTCGATGTCCAGGGCGGTCGTGTGCCGTCGCTTGGGGATGCCGGCGTTGTTCACCAACAGGTCGATACCGCCGAAGGCGCCGACCACGTCGACGCCCAGTTGGTCCACTGCGTCGACGTCGGCCAGGTCCACTGTCCACATTCGGCTCTCCGGAGAGTGCACCTGGCAGCGGCCCAACACCTCGGCCAGTCGGTCGGCTCGTCGGGCACAGATACCCACGACGGCGCCCTGCGCGGCCAAGGCTTCGGCCAGTCCGGCTCCGATGCCCGAGGATGCACCGGTGACGAGCGTGCGGCAACCGGTCAGGTTCAATCCCATGATCCACCCCTTTGTTGCCCTCTCTCCCCCGCGGCCGACGCCACGGGATGTTGCGGCGCCGTGCCGTGCGAGGGCGTGCTGCTCACCAACCTTAGGCACTACGTTGCTACCCATGATCGCCTGGGACCTCCGATGAGGATTCTCATGATCGGCGGCACGGGCCCGACCGGCGTCCCGATCGTCCGGCGGCTGGCGGCGAAAGGCCACGAGGTGTCGATCCTCCACCGGGGCAGCCACGAGCGATCCGAGACCCCCTCCGACCTAGTGCACATCCACGCCGACCCCTATGACGCGGCATCGTTGGGCGAGGTGCTGACGGGCACGAGGTGGGATGTGATCGTGGCCATGTACGGGCGCCTGCGCATGATCGCCCAGATCACAGCCGGGCTCTGCGGTCACTTCGTGTCCGTCGGTGGCGTGCCCGCCTACCGGGGGTGGACCGACGCCTGGCAGCACGACCCGCCCGGCCTCCCCGTGCCGGTGAAGGAGGACGCCGACCTCGTCGTCGACCGGGCCATCGACGAGAAGGGCTACCGCATCGTCCGCACCGAAGCCGCCGTCTTCGCCGCCCATCCGGGGGCCACCCACTTCCGCTATCCGTACCTCTACGGGCCATACCAACCGGCCCCCCGGGAATGGTCGGTCGTTCGCCGTATCATCGACGGCCGAAGGCGGATCATCGTCGCCGACGACGGCCTCACCCTTCATCATCACTGCTACACGGAGAACTGCGCAGCGGCCGTGGTGCTGGGGATCGAGCACCCCGAGCGGTCCTCCGGAACGGTGTTCAACGTGGGCGACGAGGAGGTCCTCACCGTTCGCCAGGTGGTCGAATTGTGCATCCGAGAGCTCGGAGCCGACGTCGAGATCGTGTCGTTGCCCTACGACCTGGCCGTCCCGGCCAGGCCCCTGCTGGCCCAGCCCCTACCCACGCACCGGGTGCTCGACCTGACCCGGATGCACCACCAACTCGGTCACCGAGACGTCGTGCCGGCCCGCCAGGCGGTCGGCCTGACCGCTCGCTGGTTGGCCGAGAACCGGCCGGGGCGGGACGGGGTCGAGGAGCGGGTCCTCACCGACCCATTCGACTACGGTGCCGAGGACGCGCTGATGGACTCATGGCTGGCCGCCCGTTCGCAGGTGGTCATGCCCGAGTTCGCCGCGCCACCGGCGTGGGGCCTGGCCTACAGCGGACCGCAGGGCCGACCCCGCACACACAAGGAGTTCGTGGATTGACCAGGCCGTTGGAAGGGATCCGCATCCTCGACCTGTCGATCGCCCTCACCGGGCCCTATGCGGTGACGCTGATGGCAGACCAGGGTGCCGACGTCATCAAGGTCGAGCGACCGGGTATCGGCGACCTGGCCCGATGGGTCGGTGTGTCCGTGAACGGCTTGAGCGCGCTGTACCTGATGTGCAATCGGGGAAAGCGGTCGATCGCAGTCGATATCAAAGCTCCTGAGGGCGTAGCCATCGTCAAACGGCTGGCCTCGAGGGCCGATGTCGTCATCCAGAACTTCCGTCCCGGGGTGATGGACAGGCTCGGCCTCGGGTACGACGCGCTCCGTGAGGTCAACCCGGAGTTGGTCTACGCATCGTTGTCGGGTTTCGGGTCGGAGGGCCCCTACCGCGACCGCAGTGCCTACGACACCGTCGGCCAAGCCTACGGCGGCCTGGCGGCGAACCAAGCCGATCCGGCCGACGGCGTCCCCGTGTTCCTCCGGCAGACGGCAGCCGACAAGGTCACCGCGCTGTACGCATCGCAAGCCATCACCGCGGCCCTGTTGGCTCGGGCCATGGGTAAGGGAGGGCAGCACATCGAGGTGGCGATGATGGACGCGGTGGCGTCGTTCCTCTGGGCCGACTCGGCCGGAAACGAAGTGCTCCTCGAGTCCGACCACTCGCAGAACTCGAGCTTCGTGGCCGGCTTCAACCCGATGCGCTTCAGCGACGGTTGGGGCATCGTCACCCCCACGTCGGTCGGGGACTTCTCGGGTATGTGCAAGGCACTTGACGTCGAGGGCTGGGACGACCCTCGGCTGGCCACCATGGAGGAGCGCAACAAGCACCGCGAATTCACCTCGGCGCTGGTGGACATGTGTTATGCCCGAGCGGCAAACCTGACCATGGCGGAGGCTACGTCTCGGTTCGAGAAGCAACGCATCCCCTTCGCCATGATCCTTTCTCCCGATGAGCTGACCCGTGATGCCCACGCCGTCGCTGTCGGGCTGTTCGAGGAGTACGACCACCCTGTTGTCGGTCATATCCGTTTCCCACGTCATCCGGCCCGGTTCCTGAGCACCCCGGCCCTGTCGCCCGGGTCCTCTCCCGCGCTCGGTGAGCACACCGACGAGGTCCTGGCCGAGCTGGGCATGGCCGACCACGTTGCCGACCTTCGCGCCTCGGGCGTCGTTGCTTAGTCGACATCGTCGATCATCGCGCCGAGGTAGCCGGATCTGCTCGGGCACGTCGCACGGTCACCCGGCCGGTCCATCGAGTGCCGGATCGGCCAGTACCGAGACGTAGGGGAGGCAAGTCGGTGCGGCCAGCACCGAGATCACGGTTTCGGCCACTTCGTCGCACCCCAGGTAGCCGGGTCCGTTGTCGAACAGGTGGCCACGATCATCCCAGACGGAGGCCAACTCGCCCAAGAGCCCGGTGTCCCAGCCGGCGGTCACCTCCGTCCCGAGCGTCATGCCGATGGCGACGGTAGAAAATGACACGTCGGGGTGCTCGGACCTCCAGGCCCGTGCCAGCTCCTCCAGGGCGGCCTTGCTGGTCGCGTAGGCACCCATCCCAGGCAGCGGCCGACCAACCGATGTGGCCGAGATGAACACGGCCCGGCCACGCGCCGCACGGAGGTGGGGGAGGGCGGCCCGGGTGACGAGGGAGGCCCCGATCACGTTGGTGGCGAAGAGGTTGGACCAGGCGAGCCCATCCACGTTCTCGATCCGGACCAGCGGGTCGACGCCGGTGGCATAGACCACGGCATCGAGGCCGCCCAATGTCGATGCCGCGTCCTCGACGGCCCTCTCGACCGACGACTGGTCGGTGACGTCACACGCCACGGTGACGCCGGATGCACCGGCGGCTTGCGCCGCTGTCCTCAGCAACTCGAGTCGACGAGCGGCAAAGGCGACCCGCGCCCCCTCGACGCCGGCGCGTATCCCGATGGCCCGCCCCACGCCTGATGATGCTCCGACCACGAGCAGCCGGCGACCGGCGAGCGACTTGTTCGACACTGCGGGGGGCGTCACGTCGAGACGTCCTGCCCGACCATGCCCAGACGGGCAACGTCGAATCGTCGCTGGACGCCGTCGTACGTCGCGTTCATGCGGTCGCCTCCTCTAACAGGGCGGCCAGGACGGCCGTCGCCGGGTTGTCACGCCATAGTGTCTGGTCTTCGGGTACGGCTCCACGGGCAACCCACCGGTTCATCACGTGCACAACCGTCGTGGCAAAGCGCAAAGCCGAGAAGATCTCATACCACGTGGTGCTTCGGATCGAGGTGCCCGCGCTGTGTTCGTAGATCGCCCGTTGCTCCGATCGGTCGGGTTCGCCGGCCAGCCGATCCATGCCCGAACCCTCGTGCATCCAGTAGTCGGCCATGAGCCACCAGCCCATGTCGAGCTCCCGTGGCCCGAGGGCGGCGCCCTCGAAGTCGGTGATGCAGGCCACCCGGAAGTCCTGCCAGATCATGTTCCCTGGACGGGCATCGCCCCACGACAGCAGGGCTCGGTCGGGCGGGGGCAACCGGTCGTGCAACCACGACAAGCTGTCGTCGATCAACCGTGCGGTCCGCCCGCCCAGCCCGTCCCGCAGGCTGTCCTCCCATACCTCCAGCTGACGTTCTGCTCCGTGGCGGACGCCGGGCTCGTGCAAAGCCGCCAGGTCCGGATCGTCGACGCCCGTCTCGTGCAGCCGGGCCAGGGCCCGAAGGCCCTCCGAGACCAGTTGGGCCCGGCGGTCCGGTGCGGCATCGACGAAGAACCCACTCCGGGTGTACGGCGGATCCTCACCGGGCACGTCACCGCGAACGTGGCGCATCACGAAGAAGGGAACACCGAGGACCTGCGGGTCGGCTTCGAGGCCCAGGCTCTCGGCCACCGGAACCCGACCGGCGCGCCGAAGTGCGTCCATCACCGAGTGCTGAAACACCACGCCGCTCGTGGTCCGTGCCGACTGGGCCGGATAAATGGGTCGGTCGGGGCTGTCGCGGCGCAGGACGAGCTTCTCCTCCGGTCCGCCGTCCCAACGGGCACTGAGCACGAGGTTCTCGGCGGAATAGCCACTGCCCGGACTGCCCAAAGCGGTCAACCTCGGGCGCCGGCCATCCGGTCGGCGCTGCGCTAGCCAGTCTGAGAGACGACCCAACGACTCGTGCTCGTTCATCACCCATGTTCTAGTCCCGCCTCACCCAACCGCCAGCTGACCACCGCGTTCCGCCCCGCCGTGACTGTCGGCGGCGATCCCATTCGCGCTCCGGGCCCTTGCGGCCCGATCGAAGAACTTCGGCGTGGCGCCTTCCGGTGCTAGCGTCGCTCGAGGTGTCATTGGCGTGTTGATCGTTCGCCTGGAGTCCGCCTTCCGGACGTCATGGGCCGCCGGGGAGACCGATCCCGGTGCCGCATTCGTTGACTACAGCTGAACGAAGCCAGAGGAAACGAGGGCAAGGGGACCCGGTGCCACTGCTGGTAGCCGCACCGGACAAGTTCCGCGGTACCGCCACCGCTCGCGAGGTGGCCGATGCTATCGGGAGGGCAGGTTCGTCTCTTGGATGGTCGGTCGCTTCCGTTCCGCTGTCCGACGGAGGTGAGGGACTACTCGAGACGTTCGATCTGCCCGACTCTCGCCTCGAGACGACGACGGTGTCCGGGCCGGACGGAGGTGCGGTCGAGGCACAGTGGCGACTACAGGGCAGTCGGGCCATCGTCGAGATGTCGCGGGCCTCGGGCCTGGCTCTGGCCGGCGGGGCAAAGGGGAATGACCCGCTCCGGGCGACGACCCGAGGAACCGGTGAGCTCGTCATGGCCGCGGCCAAAGCCGTGGGGGCCAACGGGACCGTGGTCGTGGGTCTGGGCGGATCGGCCACCACCGACGGTGGACTGGGGCTGATCCGGGCCGTCGAAGATGCCGGAGGGCTCGGCCTGGTCTCGCTCATCGGTGCGTGCGACGTGCAGACCACGTTCGTCGACGCCGCGGCTGTGTTCGGCCCGCAAAAAGGAGCAAGCCCACAGCAGGTGCTGGAGCTCGAGGACAGACTCGAGAAACTGGCCGACCGATATCGGAGGGACTACGGGGTGGACGTCCGGTCCATTCCCGGTACCGGGGCTGCCGGTGGGCTCGGTGGGGCCCTGGTCGCGCTGGGTGGGGAGCTCCGGTCGGGCTACGAGCTGGTCGCCGACCTCGTCGGGCTCCGCCGCCACCTCGCCCGGGCCCAATTGGTGGTGACCGGAGAGGGCGCCCTCGACCGGACCTCTTTCGCCGGCAAAGTCGTGGGCGGTGTGCTGCACGACGTCTCGGCACTCGGCGTCCCCGCGTTGATCATCGCCGGTCGAGTCGACCAGGGGGCCTTCGAGGAGGTCGATGACCGAATGGTCCTCGTCGTGTCCCTGGTCGACGCCTTTGGTGAGAGGCGAGCGGTGCGTGACACCGTGGCCTGCGTCGAGTCGGCCGTACGGGAGTCACTCGGTCAATTCCAACCCGGCTGAATACTCGCGATACTCGCGGCCCCATCGGGCCGGCGCTCTGGCCGGTGGCCGGCTCACGCGGGGGGAGTCACTTCGTCGGTGGGGGGTGGCAGTCCGAGTCGTTCAGCGGGATGCCGGGCCACGGTCGGCGATGCCGTCGACCAGTGCCCGATGGTCTGCTTCGTTGTTGATCGCGTACTGCCGCGAGAACGCAGCGATGGCGCGGTCGAAGGCCTTTGCCCTTCCCAGGTAGCCCGAGATCTTCACCGCATCGCCGGTTCGGGCGTGTGAGCGGGCCAGGATCCACGCGCACAGAGCACCGTAATGGCCGAGTGTGCCCGGCTTCATGGTCATCGGGTCTCCCTGACCCTTGAAGTCCCACAGCTGGCGGATGTAGTAGTTGTGGCCGGTCGCCGGTCCCTCGGCCCAGCCGAGGAAGATGTCGCTCGCCGCCTGGATGAGTCGCTGACCGACGACCACCCGCTTGCCATGGTGCCCGAGGAGTGACTCGCCGACGTAGGGCTCGAGCACCGAGGCCTGGGCCTCCTTTGCCTGCAACACGATGAAATCGGCGTCGGGGTCGTCGGGACCGGCCAGGAGAGCGATCCAACACCGCGTTCCGACGCTCCCCACCCCGACGACCTTGCGGGCGACGTCGAGCAGTCGGTACCGGTCGAACAGGTATCGTCGGTTGGCGGAAAGGGTCTTCCGGTAGCCCTCGATCAGCCCCAGGGCATCGGACATGTCGCGGTCCGTGCGATCGAGGGGTAGGAGCAGGGGAGGGTCGGCAACGAAGCGGCGATTCCCGTCGACCACGGTGGTGAGCTTGGCGACGGCCCGGAGGTGGTCCTTCCGGCGTGCCCGCTTGACGTCGCGCCGGACCCCGGGGCGGTGGCGAAGGGGGAAGTGTTCGACGACTTCCTTGATCTCGGTGCGCTCGTAGAAGAGGTCGAGCGTGTGCCACGACGCGTAGTCAGCGAGCCGTTCTCGATAGGTGCGGGCCGCCGCCGTGGCCACCGCGTCGCAGTCGCTCGGCGACAGGCCACGCTGGCGGGCGACGATGTACAGGCTGGCGCAGAGGCGCTTTACGTCCCACTCCCACGGACCAGGGACGGTCTCGTCGAAGTCGTTGATGTCGAAGACGAGGTTTCGCTCCGGGCTGGCGAAGAACCCGAAATTGTTCACGTGGGCATCGCCGCACGCTTGGACGTGCACACCAGTCGTCGGTGTCGACGCCAGGTCCATGGCCATCACCGCGGCGGCCCCCCGGAAGAATGCGAACGGTGACTCGGCCATGCGTTGGTACCGGAGGGGCCCCAGCTCGGAGAGGCGCGAGACCGCCTGCGTTTCGAGGACCTCGAGGGGATCCGGGCGATCCGGTGACGGCGCCCACTCGCCGTGCGCCGATCGCGGCACCGAGGAGCGAATCGAGCGCCCTGTTTCCCTTCGGCCATCGACTGATTGTTCGACTGCCAGGGTTGCGTTCACGGTCATGAACTCTAACGGGTGGTACCGACGCCCTCCCCGACGCGGGCGCCGGCCAACCAGGCGTGCCATCCTCATGGCGTGCCGTCGACTCCGCCTGCGGGCAACGTTGCCTTGACTCTACCGGCGACCGTCCCGCGGTGACCGAGTACGAGCGCTTTGCGCCCTTCTACGACGCGGTGATGGACGACCCCGGCCCACGGGCCGACCGGGTCCTCGAATGGATCGACCGGTACCGCCCGGGGGCCGCCTCACTGCTCGAGCTCGGTTGCGGGACGGGATCCGTTCTCGCCCGGCTCTTCTCCCTCGCCGAGGTGACCGGGCTGGACCGTTCCCCTGCGATGCTTGCCGTGGCGGCGGAGAAGGTTTCCCGCGCCCGCCTGCTCGAGGGAGACATGCGGGAGTTCTCCCTCGGGGAGCGCTTCGACGTCGTCATCTGTGTGTTCGACAGCCTGAACCACCTCCTCTTCTTCGGAGACTGGGAGTCGATGTTCGACGCCGTCCACCGCCACCTCGTCGAAGGCGGCTTGTTCATCTTCGATGTCAACACCGTGGGCGAGCTCCGCCGTCTGGGTGAGGAGTCGCCGTGGGTGGACGACTTCGAAGGGGGCGTCGCCATCATCGACGTGTCGTTCGCCGAAGACGCCGAGTCCGAGGGCATGTCGGTGTGGGACGTCCGCATCTTCGAGGAGGTCGGCCCCGACCGATACGAGCTCCACCGAGAGCGGATCGGCGAGCTCGCCGTCCCGCTGTCCCGGATCAAGTCGGCGCTACAGGCGAAGTTCGTGCTCTTGGAGGAGACGAGCGAGAGTGGCGGGGAACCCACTGATGACTCGGTCAAGGGGCATTTCGCCTATCGCCGCCTGCCGTAGCCCGCATTGTGCTCGTGTCGGGCCGCCACGCTGCACCGGCCGGCACTGTGCTCGTGTCGCGTCCCGAGCGCAACAACTGCCCGGTCAGCGTTCCCGTGAACGTGCCGTGCCTCACCATCTCGGAGCCGTTGACGACGACGTGTTCGACCCCGGTGCCTTCCGCATAGAGTCGGCTGGCGCCGCCGGGCATGTCATCGCGCCTGCGGTCGGGCCCGTGACCGACCGTCGCCGGGTCGAAGACCACCAGGTCGGCCCACCAGCCCTCGGCCACCCGGCCGCGCTGCTTGAGCCCGTAGAGCCGGGCGGGGACGTCGGTGAGGAGATGAACCGCCTCCTCCCAACTCAACAGGTTCCGCTGCCGGACGGCGCCACCCAGCAGCGCAGTCGAGTAGATCGCGCCGCACATCATGTCGAGGTGAGCGCCCGCGTCCGATCCGCCGACGACCGTCCGGTGATCTCGCCACAGCCTGGCCCGGGCCTCCCAGTCGGCGTCCGAGTCGGCCATGGGAGGGCGGAGCCCGGTGCGGAGTTCGTCGGCCACCACGATGTCGAGGAGGGCGTCGAAGGGTTGCTGGTTGCGCTCGGCGGCCACGTCGCCCACGGTGCGGCCCTCATAGCCTGCGTTCTCGGGGGCGAACGTCTGGTCGAGCGTCAGGCGATGCCAAACCACCAGGTTGCGGAGGGCGCCGGCGTCCTCGGAGTGGGCTCCCTCGTTCAGCCGCCGGCGGACCTCGGGGTCCTGCAGGGCGGTCAAGCGCTCGGCTTTGGGGAGGGACAGCATCGCACTCCAACCGGGCAGTCCCTCGAGGATCGGGTTGCCCTCGAACGAGAGCCGTATTCGCATGTTGTGGGGCAGCGTCAGGGCGACGACCGTGCCGCCGTGTTCTGCAGCAGTGTCGGAGGCGGCCAGCTGAGTAGCCGTCCGCTCGGTGGTCGTGGCCGAGGTGCCGAGCACGTTCCAGTTCACCGGACGGTTCGCCAGCCGGGAGACGGCTGCCATCATCCCGGTCTCCTCCTCGCTGAAACCGGTGAGGCAGCCTTGGACGATCATCTCGATCGTCGTTCCCGGGTAGTCGGCCACCACGGCCGCCATCGACTCGATCTCGGAGCGGGAGGCAGCGCGAGACGGCACTGGCCGCCCCTCACCGTCGTGATGGGTGGCCACCTGCGAGGTGGAGAATCCAAGGGCGCCGCTGGTCAGTGCGTCGTGCAGCGACGCCACCATGGCCGCCACCTGGTCGTCGGTGGCCCGCTCGGTGACGGCGTCGTCGCCCATGACCGTGCGCCGGAGGGCAGAGTGTCCGACCAGGAACCCGGCGTTGACCCCGATCCCGTCTTCGAGGCGATCGAGCCATTGGCCGAACGATGTCCACGACCAGTCGAGGCCCGCCTCCAGGGCGGCCAGCGGCATTCCCTCCACCTTGGCCATCATACGGGCCAGGTACCCGGCGTGGTCGGGCCCGCTCGGCGCCAGTGAGAACCCGCAATTGCCGCCGAGCACCGTGGTCACGCCGTGGAGCGGGGAAGGGCTCGCCGTGGGGTCCCAGAACAGCTGGGCGTCGTAGTGGGTGTGCAAGTCGACGAAGCCAGGAGCCACCATCAGCCCGTCGGCCTGGATGATCTGGGTGGCGGGCTCGTCCACGGTGCCGATGGCCACCACTCGTCCATCCCGGACGCCGACGTCGGCTTGTCGCTGGGGTGAGCCGGTTCCATCAACCAGCGTGCCACCTCGGATCAACAGATCGAGCACCCCAACACCTCCCCCGGAACGGCTGCCTGGGCCTGAGGCCCTGCAGCTCAAGGATGACAACGATAGTTTCAGACACGGAAGAGAGCGAACCAAGAGGGGAGGGGAGATCATTGAGCCAGATCGTCACCTCGAGCGACTTCCTGTTGCCCGATCCCGAGCCACGGGAGATCCGGGTGCCCATCATCTCGGTCGACGACCACTTGATCGAGCCGCCCGATCTTTTCGTTGGGCGGTTGCCTGACAAGCTTGCCGCTGTCGCCCCTCGGGTCGTGGACCTCGAGGGCGGCCAGCAGTCGTGGGTCTACGAGGGAAATCTCTATCCCAACGTCGGGCTCAACGCGGTGGTCGGCCGGCCCAGGGAGGACTGGAGTATGGAACCGGCCCGCTTCGAGCACATGCGGCCGGGCTGCTACGACATCGACGCCCGGATCGTCGACATGGACACCGCCGGCATCTGGGCCTCTCTCTGCTTCCCGTCACTGGTGGCGGGGTTCTGCGGGGCGGTCTTCTCGCGTTCGAAGGATCCCGAGCTCGGGCTGGCGTGCCTCAGGGCGTGGAACGACTGGCACCTCGAGGTCTGGGCCGGCACCCATCCGGACCGGATCATCCCCCTGCAGCTGCCCTGGCTGCCCGACGTCGAGCTGGCTGCCGCCGAGGTCCGGCGCAATGCCGAACGCGGCTTCGCCGCCGTGAGCTTCCCCGAGTTCCCCTCCCATCTCGGATTCGACTCCATCTTTTCGGGCCACTGGGACCCGCTCCTGGCCGCTTGCCAGGAGACCGGGACCGTGGTGTGCCTCCATACCGGCTCCTCATCGTGGGTGCCCGTGGCCTCACCCGACCCCCCCTTCGAGTTGCTGCCGACCCTTTTTCCCGTCAACGGGCTGGTGGCGACGGCCGAGTGGCTGTGGTCCGGGGTGCCGCTCCGGTTCCCGGAGCTCGCCGTCGCCTTGTCGGAGGGTGGCATGGGGTGGGTGCCCATGCTGATCGACCGGGTCGACTATGTGATCTCCCATTCGGCATCGGGGGTCAACAGCACGGCGTGGCCCTCCGACCTCCTGCCAAGCGAGGTCCTCCGGCGCAACTTCTGGTTCTGCAGCATCGATGACCCCTCGCTCGTGCCCCTCCGTCACGTCATCGGGGTCGAGAACATCATGGTCGAGAGCGACTATCCCCACGCCGACTCGACGTGGCCCGATACGCAGGCGGTAGTGTCGTCCAGCATGGGGCACATCCCCGAGGATGAGCTGCGGGCCATGGCGGCTGGCAATGCGGCCCGGTTGTTCGGCCACCCGCTCCCCGAGCGCGACGACTGGCGCAGGCGGTGAGACCCCTCGGGGTCGACCACGTGGCCATCAATGTGGACGATGTGCCGGGGGCGGTGGCCTTCTACACCGACGTGCTCGGGCTCTCGCTGCGGACCGACCGGCCGGACCTCGGGATTGATGGCGCATGGCTCGACGCCGGTGGCCAACAGGTGCACCTGCTCGAGGCCCCGCTCCCGCAGAACCTGGGCCAGCATCTCTCCCTCTTGGTGTCCGACGTGGACAACGCAGTGGCCGAGCTCCGCGGTCGCGGGGTGAGCGTCAGCGAGGCCATGGGGGTCGGCCACGACCGGCAGGCGTTTCTCGCCGATCCGTCCGGCAATGGCGTCGAATTGCACCAGCGCGGCGATCCGGGAGCCTGACCCACCGGCAGATCCGGTCATTTCGCGACGCTCGGTAGCGCTGCCCTATGGCTCCGTGAGGACAGCATGCCTGCACCGTCGGCATCGGGGCCGATCCTTCCGTGATGGTTGGCAGCCAGGGCCGTTCTCTTGGCATCCTCGTCCTACTGCGAGCGATGCGCATGCTCGGCGACCGATTCGAATCGTCGCCGAATCTCCCACAGATCGGAGCAACCAGCCCGTGAGAAATGGTCGGCGTCATCCCACTGGTTGGCACCCGAGGAGGAGCCGCCTCGCTCCCTGGGCCTGGATCGGCGTCGCCATCCTGTTGCTGGCCAACGGGGCGCGATTGCGGGGCCGCCTCGGCCGTCTGGGCAGGCTGGTGCCGTCATCGGAGCCCGTGGCGCCCTCATACCATTTCTTGGTAGGCGAAGGCGTCACTTTGGACGAAGGGACCCGCCGGGCGGCCAGCGCCCACGCCCGCTCGGAGGGCGTCGCCGTGCTCGACCTGGTGCCCGAGGACCTCACCGTCGAACGGACCCTCGATCTGGCCCGCATGGTCGATCCCGGGGCGGCTCGCCACGAGCCCCTGGCCACCGGCCGGAGTGCCGGTCATGCCACGTTGGTCGACGACGACGTCATGCGGCGGGTGTCATCCGGCCCGCTGGCCGACGTCGACCTGACCGCGCCGCTCGATCCGGCCACCTACGTCCGGGTGGCCGAGACCCTCAAGCGGTATGCGGCACGATCCAGCGCCCTCGTCGTGGCCCCCGGGCTGTCCGCCGTGCCCGACGACCCGGCACGTCGGCGCCATGCCATCCACGCCATGTATGGCGACGCGTTCGGCCTCAACTTTGCCGCCCCAGTGGCCGTCCTGGTCGCCTTGGCCGCTGGACTGGTCCTCGCCCCCTGGGCCGGACTGGTCGCCCTCGCCGCCTTCTGCATCCAGCCGCTGGTTGCCCTGGCCCGGGTCCCGGTGCGGTCGGCCGACCGTGGTTGGATCCCCGCTCTCCGGTGGGCCATGTGGCCCTACCGTCTGATGAGGACGATCGTCGGGGAGTGGCCGCGTTCGGAGGGTCGCGACTTGGTCGAGGAACGCCGGCCCCTCTATGCCGAACTCATCGCCGCCGGCGAGGGCCAGTTCTGGGAGGCCCGGCGACCCGACTGCCCGTTTTGCCGCTCCAAACGGATAGCGCCTCGGGTCCGTTGTTCCGACCTCCTTCGGCACAAGCCGGGATCGTTCGTCCTCGACCAGTGCGGCGCCTGTGGCCTGATATTCCAGAACCCGCGGCTGTCGTCCTCGGGCCTGGACTACTACTACCGGGACTTCTATGACGGGCTGGGCGAGGGCCAGGTGGCGTCGGTGTTCGACTTCGGCGACGCTACCTACCTCGACCGGGCCGAGATGGTCCGGAGCGTGGCCACGCCCGGGCGGTGGCTCGATGTTGGAACCGGACACGGCCACTTCTGCCTTGTTGCCTCCACCCTGTTGCCCGACACCCGATTCGACGGCCTGGACATCGGGGAGAGCGTCGAGGAGGCCGAGCGCCGCCGCTGGATCAGCACCGGGCACCGGGGGACCTTTCCCGAGCTGGCGTCGTCACTGGCCGACCGCTACGACGTGGTCAGCATGCACCATTACCTTGAGCACACCGTCGATCCGCGAGCCGAGCTCGACAGCGCCGCCCAGGTGCTCGCCCCGGGAGGGCACCTGCTCATCGAGCTTCCGGACCCCGAGTCGTTCTGGGGCCGGGTGCTCGGGAGGTACTGGCTGCCGTGGTTCCAACCCCAGCACCTCCACCTGATGTCGATCGGCATCCTCGAGCAGGCACTGACCGAGCGGGGGTTCACCATCGTGGCCAGGGTCCGGGCCGAGGCGTCGCAGTCGTCGGACCTGACGGCGGCCGTCTGGATGCTCATCGGACGCTGTGCTCCTCCCACCAACCTCCCGTGGTTGCCCCGTCCCACCGCGCTGGGCCGTGCCCGGCGGGGCCTGGGCCTCGCCCTCGGTGCCCTGCCTCTGGCCGGGGCCCTGGGCATCGATGCGCTGCTAGCCTGGCTGCCCAGCCGCCCGGGCCAGTCCAACGCCTACCGTCTCCTTGCTCGGCGGTCGTCGGCGGCAGAATCGAACGGGAAAGGGCACCGTTAGGCCAGGCCGAGTGCCGGCGCTGTGCGCAGGATGACGAACGAGCTGACGCCGAGCTCGGAGATCGCCCGTGCCGATCGGCTCGACCCGTGCCGGCGCCGGATGGCCTGCCGGTGACGAGCCCTCGTACACTGCGAGAACAGCGCCCGGTGCGCCGAGCGGTGAGCGAGGAGCAAGGCGATGAGTGACGCGGCGACGGCGGTTGTACCGGAACCGGTTGCCCCTTTGTCTCATCGCCGGGTGCTCATCGTCATCGGTGCGCTCATGTTGGGCATGTTCCTGGCCGCCCTGGACCAGACGGTGGTGTCCACCGCACTTCCGACCATCGTGGGCGACCTGAACGGGGCGTCCCATCTCAGCTGGGTGGTGACCGCGTACCTGTTGGCTTCGACCGTGTCGACGCCGCTGTGGGGGAAGTTGGGCGACCTCTACGGCCGCAAGGTCTTCTTCCAAGCCGCCATCGTGATCTTCCTGATCGGCTCGGTCCTCTCCGGGCTGAGCCAGTCGATGATCGAGCTGATCCTCTTTCGCGCCGTGCAGGGCCTCGGTGGCGGTGGCCTGATGATCGGCGCTCAGACCATCGTGGGCGACGTGGTCTCGCCTCGCGATCGCGGCCGGTACATGGGGCTGTTCATGGCCATGTTCGGGGTCACCACGGTGATCGGCCCCCTCATCGGGGGCTTCTTCGTCGACTACCTCAGTTGGCGGTGGATCTTCTACATCAACATTCCCATCGGCGCCGTCGCCCTGGTGGTCACCGCCTTTGCCCTTCCCGAGGCCTTGAGCCGGGTGCACCGGATCATCGACTATCTGGGCACGGCCCTGGTCGCCCTGGCCGCCACCTGTCTGGTCCTGTTCACCAGCCTGGGCGGTACCTCCTACCCGTGGACGTCGCCGTTCATCGTCGGCCTGGCCGTGGCCGGCGTGGTCTTCACCGTCCTGTTTCTCTGGGCCGAACGCCGTGCGGTCGAGCCGGTGATCCCGCTGCCGCTCTTCGCCAACAAGGTGTTTGCCGCTTCCAGTGCCATCGGCTTCGTGGTCGGCTTCGCCATGTTCGGCGCACTGACATTTCTGCCCCTGTTCTTCCAGGACGTGAAGGGCATCAGCCCCATCCAGTCGGGGGTCCGGCTCTTCCCGATGATGGGTGGGCTGCTGGTCGCCTCCATCGGCTCGGGCCTGTTGGTCAGCCGTTGGGGCCGCTACAAGATCTTCCCGGTCGTCGGGACGGGTCTCATGACGGTCGGGCTGTACCTGATGTCACTGATCGGCGTGAACACCGGGGCGTGGGCGACGGCGGCGTACATGGCGGTGTTCGGGTTCGGCCTCGGGTTGGTCCTCCAGGTCCTGACCGTGGCCGTCCAGAACGCCGTCCCCTACGAGGAGCTGGGAACGGGGACCTCCGGGGTCACCTTCTTCCGCATGATCGGCGGCTCGTTCGGGACGGCCGTGTTCGGCGCCATCTTCGCCAACCTGGTCGTGAACAACGTGCTCCACGCCCTGCACCTGACCAGGGCGCCGGCCGGTTTCAGCCTCAACGCCGACAACCCGGCGGCAATCCACAAGTTTCCGGCGGCCATTCAGAGCGGCGTGGTCCACGGCATCGCCCATACGATCCAGACCATGTTCCTCATCGGGGTGCCCATCGCGTTCGTGGCCTTCCTCTTGAGCTGGACGTTGCCCGAGATAGCCCTGCGTCGGTCCATCCGCAACTCGGATCCCGGCGAGAACCTCGGCCTGCCCGAGCCCCGGACGTCGCTGGGCGAGATACGGCGGCTGCTCGAGCGGGCGGCCAGCCGTGAGAACCGCAGCGAGCTCTACGAGATGCTGGCCGGGCGGGCCGGTCTCGAGCTTCAGCCCCGAGCCGTCTGGCTCCTCTATCGGCTGGCCGACCGACCTGGCAGCACGGTCGAGGAAGTGGGCGCACGGCTGAAGGTGGACCCGGAGCGCCTGCGCGACGGAGTGCACGCATTGGTGTCGGCGGGAATGGTCGAGCAGGTCGAAGCGGAGGAGGGGCACAAGCTGATGCTCACTCCTTCCGGGCAGGATGCGGTCGAGAAGCTCGCCGTGGCTCGCCGCCAATCGATGACCGAGCTGCTCGAGGGGTGGGATCCCGAGGCCTATCCCGAGGTGGTCGACATGATCCACAAACTGGCCCAGGCCCTCTTGGCCGACGACGACAAGCTGCTGGCCGATGCACGGGCCGCAGCGACCGTTTGAGCTGCCGTCACCGTCTGAACAGGGGATTCCGGCCCCTCGGAGGCCGACCGCTATCGTGCCTGGTCGGACCGGCGACATGCTTGACGCCGACTGACCCGAACGACCCGGTGAGCAAAGGGGATTTCCAATGACCGACCTGGCGCCCGTGGGACGAGGCAAGCCGGCGGCAGAATTGACCGTCGACGACCTGCCCACCTACCCGCCGACCCTGTGGGGCCTGCTGGAGCTTCGGGCGTCGGCTACCCCGGACCGGGTGTTGTTGGAGGACGACACAGGCCGCACCATGACCGCCGCCCAGTGGCGGGACACGGCTGAGCAGGTGGCGGCGGCCCTCTACGCCCGGGGGATCGAGTCCGACACCCCGGTGAGTTGGCAGCTGCCCACCACCCTCGAGGCCGCGGTGCTGTTGTTGGCCCTGGCCCGCCTGGGCGCAGTCGAGAACCCCATCATCCCCATCCTCCGCCATCGTGAGGTCAGCTTCATCGTCGGCCAGACCGGCGCCCGGCTGCTCATCACCCCGAGCGTCTGGCGCAATTTCGACTACGCCGCCCTGGCCCGCGACGTGGCCGACACCCACGGCTGCGAGACCCTGGTGCTCGACCGGGGAGGACTGCCGCTGGGCGATCCCTCGAACCTGCCCCCGCCACCCACCGGTGAGGGTGATCCCGTTCGGCACATCTTCTACTCGTCGGGAACGACGGCGGAGCCGAAGGGGGCCCGGCACACGGACCTGTCCCTCATGTCGACGGCCAACGGCCCGATCCTGAATGCCAGCAGCGACGACATCATGCCCCTTCCCTATCCCTACACCCACGTCGGGGGCTTCGCCGTCACCGTCTCGACCCTGTACACCGGGTCGCGGATCCTCATGATCGAGATATTCGACCCGGTCAAGAGCCCGCTGGTCATGGCCGAGCACGGGGCCACCCGGCTTGGCAGCTCGCTCCCCTTCTTCATCGCCTATGCCGAAGCCCAGCGTCACCACGGCGCCGAGCCGTTGTTCCCCAATCTGGTGTCCCTGTCCTCCGGTGGCGCCCCCAAGCCCCCGGAGCTCTTCTACGAGATGAAGGAGCTCTTCGGTGTGCCGATCCTCTCGGCCTGGGGGCTGACCGAATTCCCCATCGCCACGGCCTCGTTCATGGACGACCTCGACGAGGACCTCGCCGTGGCCGAGGGCCGGGTGCTTCCGGGTATCGACCTGAAGATCGTCTCCGCCGACGGCACCGTGCTGCCGCCGGGCGAAGAGGGGGAGGTCCTGGTGCGCGGGCCCCAGGCCCTGAAGGGCTACGTCGACGCCAGCCTGGACGCTGCCGCCTTCGACGCCGACGGCTTCTTCCGGACCGGGGATCTGGGCGTCGTCGGCCCCCGGGGCCATGTGCGGATCACGGGCCGGACCAAGGACATCATCATCCGCAACGCCGAGAACCTCTCGGCCCTGGAGATCGAAGGCGTCGTGTACACCCACCCGAAGGTGTCCGACGTGGCCGTCATCGGTGTGCCCGATCCCAGGACGGGCGAGCGGGCCTGTGCCGTCGTGGTACTGGCTGAGGGCGAGGACTCGCTGACCTTGACCGAGGTGGTCGAGCACTGCCGGTCCCACGAGCTGGCCAACCAGAAGATCCCCGAGCGCCTGGAGATCGTGACCGAACTGCCCCGCAACCCGATGGGCAAGATCCTGAAACAAGAGCTGCGCAAGCAGTTCTCGGCGCCGGGTTGACGAGGTCGCCCTTCCGACCAATCTCCTCGGAGCCGGCCGTCAGGTCACGGTCGCCCCTTCCTTCTCGACGCCGAAGCGCTCATAGTAAAATTGGAGGGCCTCGGCTCGTTCCGACCTGTCGATGCCGAGGACCTCGGGTTGGTAGGCGATCGTTCCGTTACGCCCGCGGGGATGGCCGGCCACGAAGGCCTCCATGGCCCGGCGTGACTGGGTGGTGAAGGGCTGGTCGGCTAGCGCGTAGATGCGCGCCACGGTTTCGAGGTCGTGGGCCATGAAATCATTGAACTGGACGTCGACCGACTGCTCGGCCGGCAGGCGGTCCCGGTCATGGGCGCACGCTCGGAAGAGATCCTCGCAGCGCGCCGACCAGTAGCGACCCATGGACAACGGGTCGACACGATCGGTCACCATGCGTGACGAGTAGGTGACCATCGTCGTCATGGAAACGGTCACAGCCACCGGGTCCCGGTGGGGCACGACGAACGTGGCGTCCGGGAACGTGGACAAGAGGGGCCCGAACTGCTCCAGGTGCTGTGGAGACTTGAGCACCCAGCGCTGGCCACCCCGGAGCCACTGCATGACCTTCAAGATGGTTTTCAGGTACTGGTACGAGGGAGTCTGGTCCTCTGCCTTGTAGTGGTCCCGCCATGTGGGCACCAGCCCCTGGGTCTCGAACAGCATGGTCGAGCAGTCGATGGCCAGAAGCTGGATCTCCTCGTGCACGTGCTCGACCGTCATCTCGTGCATCCGATTGAAGTAGGGGAGCGTGGCATCGAGCATCTCGAGCCCGAAGGCCGCCCGGGCCATTCGCGGATCGGGCGCACCCGGTGCCGGCCGTTCGTGGTCGGCCAGCACGGGCTCGAGGCTCTCCCAGTAGGGGAGGGACCGCAGCGCCGGGTCGGCGCTGATCAGGTTGTGCAGGTGGGTGGTGCCCGTGCGGGGCAGTCCGCAGATGATGATCGGTCGCTCGATCCGGATGTCGTGGATCTCCGGATGCCGTGAGAGGAGGTCCTCGATCAGGAGCCGGTTCTTCAGGAACTGGACGAGCTGCGAGTACCAGGCCACCACGCCCGAGGGGGACAGGTCGGCCTCGTGGCGCAAGGCCCCGCACAGCACCTCGAGCCGGCGCCCGAAGGCAGGATCGCCGAAATCGCCCAGACCCGTCTCCTGGCTCGCTGCTCCGGTCAGGGCGCCGAGCTCGAGGGGGCAGCCGGCCGCCACCTCCACCAACGACGCCCGCAGCTGGTCGACCTCGGGGCTGAACCGAGGTGATGCAAGATCGTCGAGCACGACCGGCGCTGGCCGACTGCTCATGGCCCTCATGGCCCGATCGGCCCGGACCCGATGGTGACGACCCGGGTCGTCGGTCTGGCCGGGGTGGCATCGGGGAGGAACCAACGGAACCAGATCCGGCCCCGCTCGTGACCGCCGGTCGAAATCCAGTTTGCCTGGCCCGGGTCCCGGCGGGCCACCACCACCCGCCACGAGCCGTCGGGCTCGTACTCGAGCTGGAAGCCGTTCAGGGTGACCCGCTCGTAGTCGTAGTCGTAGGTGTGCAGGAACTGGTTCCACAGGCAGATGTTCCAAAATGCGCACGCCGGCGAGGTGCCCTCGATGACGAGGGCCTGGTCGGGGCCGAGCTCGTAGCTCCCCATGGCGTAGGCGGCATCCCCCGCCGCCCACCCGAACGTCTCGGTCGGCACCGGGTAGGGCTCGTCGACGGTGTTCGGCCGGCCCAGGGCGATCGGGGCAATGCGGGCCTGGTCGCGGATCCAGGTGAGCGTGGCCCGGAACCGGCGGGCCAGGTCGGCGTCGCTCTCCCGACGAGCGTCGGGCGGATCCACCGCCCGGATGTGCCACTGCGCCCGCCGTCCGTGATCGGGGTCGGCCAGGTAGTCCCGAGTGATCGCGCACACGGCATCGGGTTCGAGCTTGATCCAGTCCCCGTCGTGGGGATCGGGGCTCAACACGATCGAATAGGTGCCGTCGTCAGCGATGTCCAGGGAGCGATTGTTGATGGTGGCCACGATCCGGTTCGAGTACCGACCGTCGGATGGCCCCCCGTAGACGGTGAGCGAGAGGTACACGGCGTCTCCCACCCGACCGGTGACGATGTAGGTCCGGGTCGGATCGATCGGGGCGAACTGATAGAAGGCATCGGCGTTGTCCCCACCCCACTTCCGGTAGGGACCGACGATGTCCACGAACCGGGGTCGATCGGGGTCGGCCCACATATTGGCATCGAGCCCGACGCTCAGGATGGTGAAGATCCATTTGTACCCCTCGAGCAAGCTCTGCTCGTCCAGGTTCACCTTCGGGTCGTTGATGCGGCGTTCCAGTGCCCGGAGCTCGTCGACGAGCTCATCGAAGACGGCGGCCGTCAATGGCGCAGCCGCGGGGGTTGTGGCCTCGTCTCGATCCATCGGGATGTCTCCTACTCTCCGGCGACTGAGGGCGGCAATTGTGCCCCGTTTCGGCGGCCCTCGCTCGCTCGATTCCACCCCGGGCGATCTGGCGTGGAATGCTGGCGGGGCGCGAGGGGAGATGCGATGCACTGCGGAGTCATGGTGACGGGGTACAACCAGGGCGACTGGCCCCGATTGATGGCTGGCGACTACGAACGCCCGCCGGAGGTCCCCGACTCGGTCAATATGGACAACACGCTGTACATGGGCGAGCTGGTCGAGCCGCTCGGCTTCGACTCGATCTGGGCCACCGAGCACTACGGGTCGGCATACTCGATGCAACCGAACCCCCTCCAGTGGCTGGCCTACTGGGCCGGGCGGACCTCACGCGTCGACATGGGGACGGCGGTGATCGTGGCGCCGTGGTGGAACCCGGTCCGGCTGGCCCATGAGATCTCCATGCTCGACATCCTCCTCCGGGGCCGCCGGCTCCACCTGGGCATCGGCCGGGGCGTGGCGCCCCACGAGTACGCCTCCCTGGGCATCCCGATCGAGGAGTCGCACGCCTACTTCTATGACGTGGTGAACGCCATCCGGGCGTCCGACGGCGCCGAGCGGTTCACCTTCGACGGCCAGGTGTTCAAGATCCCGCCCACCACCGTTCGGCCCCAGGCCCGTCACAAGGGCGATCTCACCACCTCCATCAAGGCGGCCTTCACCACCCCCAAGTCCGCTCGTCTGGCCGCCGAGAACGGCCTCGGACAGATGTTCGTCTCCGACGACGATCTGGCCGGCATGACCGACAAGGTCCGGGGGTTCAACCAGATCCGGGCCGAGCTGGGCCTGCCGCCCGACCAACCGACCACGCTCTTGTGGATGTACTGCGCCGAGACGTCGTCAGAGGCGGCGGAGGGGTGGGAGTACTTCCGCAACCAGCAGCTGGCCGCCCAGCACCATTACTTCGAGTGGAACAACCCCGGCTTCGAAGGGGTCAAGGGCTACGAGGACTACCTCACCCGCCAGACAGCAGACATCGGCCACGCCGACGCCAGCCTCGAGAGCCACCGGCAGACCCAGCCCATCGGCACGCCCGACGAGATCATCGACAGGCTGAAGACCCTGCAGTGGGCCATCAGCCTCGAAGAGCTCGTCATTCACGTCTTCTACGGGGGCATGCCCCAGGACAAAGCCGAGAAAAGCCTCCGCCTCTTCGCCGAGAAGGTTCTGCCGGCCGTGCACGACATGGCGACGCCGATGAACCCTGCCTCGCTCGGCCGGTAGCCGGTCGGCTCTGGTGGTGCCGGCCCAGCGTTCGAGCATCCGGGGCGTGCAGCTGGCCTTCGAGGTGTCGGGGTCGGGGCCCGATCTGATCTGGGGCCACGGGCTCTCGATGAACCGGGCCAGTGACGCCGACCTGGAGCTCCTCGACTGGGGTCGGATCCCCGTCACCGTGGTCCGCTACGACGCTCGGGGCCACGGTGAGTCCGAGTCGAGCCCCGAGCTCGGCGCCTACAGTTGGTCGGAGTTGGCCCGCGATCAACTGGCCCTGGCCGACGCGCTGGGCATCGGGGCCTACGCCGCCGCCGGCGCCTCGATGGGCTGCGGCACCGCCCTGCACGCTGCCGTCCTCGGTGGAGGGCGGGTGCGGGCCCTCGTGCTCGCCCTCGCCCCTACGGCGTGGGAGACCCGGGCCGCCCAAGCCGAACAGTGGCAGCTGGCTGCCACCGTCATCGAGCAGGACGGCGTGGAGGCGCTCATCGCCGCCCGAGCCGAGCTCGACCCCCCCGACCCTTTCGTAGGCGACGAGCCGCGGCGTGAGCAACTGGCCGCCGCCACCCGGGCGTGGGAACCCGATCGACTGGCGCTGGTCATGCGGGGCGCAACCAAGGCCGACCTGCCCGATCGAGCCGACATCGCCCGCCTCGAGGTCCCCGCCCTCGTCCTGGCCTGGACCGGGGACCCGGTCCATCCGGTATCGACAGCGGAGGAGCTGCACTCGCTCATTCCCGACGCAGAGCTCCATGTCGCCTCGACCCGATCGGACATGGACTCATGGACCGATCGCACCCGCCTCTTTCTCCAGCGGGTCCTCGTTCCCTGACCGGGCCCGGATGGCCAGGGCCCACATCGGGGCACCGCTCCCAGCGGGTCGCGGTGACGGTCGTGTTCTTCGTGCTCGGCGCCGGCTCGGGGGAGTGGGCGGCGCGGATCCCCGCCTTCAAGAGCGGCCTTCACCTCTCGGCCGGCGAGCTCGGCCTCGTCCTGCTCGGTCCGGCGGTCGGTGCGGTGCTGGCCATGCCGGTCACCGGCGCCATGGTGGCCACGGTGGCACCGCGGCGGATCGTCCAGGCCGCGTTCATACCCTTCGGCGGCCTGTTGGCCGTGCTCAGCCTGGCCGGTTCGTCTTGGGAGCTCTTCGTGATCCTGCTCGGGTGGGGGGCGGCCCTCGGGACCATCGACGTGGCAATGAACACCGAGGCCGCCGCCCTCCAGGACCGCCTCGGCCGGCTGGTCATGTCCCGCTTTCACGCCTCCTACAGCATCGGCGGCCTGGTCGGAGCGGGCACCGGGGCGCTGGCGGCGGCGAACGGGGTGAGCGTCGCTACAAATTTCCTGATCGCCGGTGTGGTCGTGGCCGTGGTCGGCGTGCTCGCCGGCGAGGCCTTCTCCGTGTCGGGCGCCCGGGCGGGACCCGTTTCGTCGCCCGGCACCGAGCCGTCGCCCGGCGCCGAGCCGTCGGCCGGGGAGCCCGAGCCTGCCGTGCGCCGCCCGCAGCTCTCCTGGGTCCTCGTGGCCCTGGCCGCCATCGCCTTCGGGTGCTTCTTGGCCGAAGGGGCGGCCAACGACTGGAGTGCCGTGTACCTGCACGCGTCCCTCGGTGCGGGACCGGGGCTGGCCGCTGTCGCCTACACCGTATTCTCCTGTGCCATGGCCGCCGGCCGACTGTTCGGTGACCACATGGCCGAGCGGATCGGGCCCGTACGCCTGGTCCGGATCTCGGCGACCACGGCCGCTGTCGGCTTCGGCGGCGCGCTGCTGGCCGGCCGGGTGGGGGCCGCCCTCGCCGGGTTCGTGCTCCTCGGGCTGGGCCTGTCCGTCGTGGTCCCCGTGGTGTTCACGGCGGCCTCGCAGCTCGGCCGGCCCGGTCCCTCGTTGGCCACGGTGTCGTCCTGCGGCTACCTGGGCCTGCTCGTCGGGCCGGCTCTGATCGGGGGTCTGGCCGAGGCCGTGGGTCTCCCGGGCTCCCTCGGCATCGTCGTGGTCCTGAGCGTGGCGACCGCCGTGCTCGCCGGCGCCGTCGCCCCGGGCCGGGGCCCGGCGCCCCCGAGCCCGGGATCGCTCACGACGTGAACGCGCACCGTCTCCGGGGCTCGGCCAGCAGGGCCGCCGCCCCCTTCGGTGGAGCTGCCAGCCGGTAGGGAGCGGGTGGCAGCGCGCCCGCCTCGACGCCGGTGGCGATGGGGTGGAACCCGGTCGAGCTCGAGGTGGCCGGCAAGGGCCCGACGAAGGGGTTGAGCGGCGCCTTGACCGCCGGTGGCTCGGCGAAGGGCGGCCGCTTGGCCTTCAGGTCCAAGAAGTCGAGCAGGTTGTGGGCGTTGGCGTCCCGGTAGGTCATAGCCGGGAGGTTCCACTTCGTTTCGACGAACTTCAAGATGCTGGTGTGGTCGTACACGGTGTGGGACACGAAGTCGCGCTTGGCGTAGGGGGAGATCATCACACACGGGACGCGGAAGCCGGTGAGGTCGTAGGCGCCGGGTTGGTCGGGCGGCACGGTGATCTCGGGCGGGACGTCGTCGGGCCGCACCGCCGGCTGGGGGGGCACGTGGTCATACCATCCACCGTGCTCGTCGTACACGAGGACCATGGCCGTCTTTGCCCAATTGGGCGAGTCCAGGACGGCGCCGATGATCCGCGCCGCGTACGCTTCACCGATCGAGACGTCGCCGTGCTCCTCGGAGTAGTCGGTGTAGGGATCCACCAGCGAGAACTGGGGGAGTTGTCCGGCAGCGGCATCCGTAAGGAACTGGTTGATGTGGGCCATCCGGCCATCGGTCATGTTGTCGAGGTAGTTGGGTAGGAACAGGGCCGCCGTGGGTAGGTCGGGGTAGTAGTCCTTCCACGTGATGTTGTGGGCGTCCACTCGGTCGAAGATCGTCCCGTTGGGGGGGTTGGCCGAGGAGATCCCCGTCCCGTTGGTGGCGACATTTCCCAGCGCCGTACCGGCGATCAGGAACCGCCGGTTCGGATAGGTCTGGCCCAGCACCGAGCAGAAGTACCGATCACCGATCGGGAATTGGCTGGCCAGCGAGTAGTAGAAGGGCAGCTGCTCCTTGTCCAGGTAGCCCATGGAGGCCGGCCCGCAGTTCTGGGCGAATCCCTGGTTGGTGCCACCGCTCCAGCACAGATGGGACTTGTCCCAGTTCTGGGATATGTCCGAGTTGAGCGGCCCAATGGTGTTGGGCAGGGGATAGGAGACGATGAAGTCGCCGTCGGGGCCAGGATTGAAGTTGACCGGTTTGCCCGTTCGGTCCAGGGTCAGGCCGTCGCCGCGGCCCAACATGCCGAAGTGGTCGTCGAAGGAGTGGTTCTCCATCATGAGCACCACG
>DATDHU010000124.1:0-9805 GCA_036521415.1 Acidimicrobiales bacterium | reverse complement strand
CGAGCGTCGGCACGTCCCAGGCGCCATCTGGTTGCAAGTACCGGGAGGCGCCCGGGGCCCGGTAGGTCGCTCGGAGCTTCATGAGGCTGACGACACTACCGGCGAGTGCACAGAGGCGCCGAGACGCACGACTCGTTCCCGCCAGAACGCCAGAACCCGGTGGTAGCGTCGCCCCGTCCGAACCTGCGGTGGATCAGGTCAGAACCGATCCGGTCGAGTCCGTTCGGATGCGTATTGCGGTCGAGTCCAGTCAGAACAATTGGTCAGAAGGAGACACCGAGGTGGCGCAGGCCGACGGAGGGAAGCGACCATTGACCGTGGGCATCACCACCCCGGTGCTCACCATGCTGCCCGACGCCCACGCGTCCTGGGAGGTGGACGGTTCGATCGACGACGTCGCCACCCTGGCCAAGGTGGCCGACCGGCTCGGCTACTCCCACCTGACCTGCAGCGAGCACGTCGTCGTCCCCACCGAGATCGCAGCCGTGCGGGGAAGCCGGTACTGGGACCCCCTGGCCACCTTCGGGTTCCTCGGCGCGGTGACCACCCGGATCCGCTTCAGCACCAACGTGCTCGTCCTCGGGTATCACCACCCGCTCGAGATCGCCAAGCGGTACGGCACCCTCGACCAGGTGACCGGAGGGCGGTTGACCCTGGGGCTGGGCGTCGGCTCGCTCAAAGAGGAGTTCGAGCTCCTCGGGGCCGCGTTCGACGACCGAGGGCCGCGGGCCGACGACGCCATCTCGGCCCTGCGGGCGGCGCTGTCCAACCCGCTGCCTGAGTACGCCGGGACCTACTACCGGTTCACGGGCATGGCCGTCGACCCGTGCGCCCGCCAGCCGGTGGTGCCGCTGTGGATCGGGGGGCGGACGGCCCGGTCCCTCCGCCGCGCCGTCGAGTTGGGGGACGGATGGGTGCCCTTCGGGCTCCGGGTCGCCGAGATGGGCGCCATGGTCGCCGACGCCAGTCGGACTGCAGCCTGGGCCGCTCGATCGAGCCCGCTGGAGGTCATCCTGTCGAACGGCCCACCGGTCGACCCGGCCGGCGATCCCGATGGCGCCCGCCGGATCGTCGACCGGCTGGTCGAGGCCGGCGCCACCGGCCTGCAACTGCAGTTCGTGCACCACTCCCTCGCGCACTACCTGGAACAGCTCGAGGCGATGGCCGAGCTCATGTCGCTGGCCGACCAGCTCGCCTGAGCTCGGCCCCGGAGCTGTGTCCCTCGACCGGCCGGGCTGACAACAGCGGTTCTTCCCAGCCGCTACCATCCTCTCGCTGGCGGCCCTGCCCCAGCTGACGTCGGAGGAGGACGGGGGACATGACCGAGCTGAAGGGATATCGCATCCTGGTCGTCGGAGCCTCGTCGGGCATCGGTCGGTCGGTCGGGCTCCAAGCGGCCGCGGCCGGAGCCGACGTTGCCTTCGCCGCGCGCCGGGTCGACCGGTTGGAGGCGGCGGTGGCCGAGGCCGGTGGCCGGTCGCTGGCCATCCGCTGTGACGTCCGCAACGACGAGCACTGCGCCGAGGCCGTGGCTCTCGCCGTCAAACGCTTCGGCGGCCTGGACGCCGTCGTCTACGGCGCCGGAAAGTCGCCGCTCACCCGGAGCCACGACGCCACCGGTGACGTGTGGCGCGAGGTCCTCGAGACTAACGTCATCGGGGCGGCACAAGTGGCCCGAGCCGCCCTCCCCCACCTGGAGGCCTCGGGTGGGCGCCTGGTGTTCCTCGGGTCGAGCTCGGTCGGCCGGCCCTACCCGGGTCTCGTCCCCTACACGACGACCAAGGCCGCGCTGCACGAGATGGCCCGGGGGCTGCGGGGCGAGTACCCGTGGCTCCGGGTGACGACCTTCATCGTCGGTCCGACCATCACCGAGTTCGCCGACAGCTGGGACCCGGTCCTGACCGTGGAGATGTTCGAGCGCTGGTCGGCCGAGGGCTACCCGGCGGCCGGAGCGGTCATGACCGTCGAGGACATGGCCGAGCAGGTGCTCCGCGTCCTGGCCAGCGGGGCCCGGATCGAAGAGATCCTGGTCATGCCGGACAACCCGCCCGCCGCTCCTGCTCCGTCCCCTCCGAGCGCCGACGGCCCCTGACCGGCAGCGCCGACGGCCCCCGAGCGCCAACGCCCCCGAGCCCCAGGAGACCCGAGCCCAGGAGCATGGAGCCAAGGAACCTCGAGCCCAGGAGCATGGTCGTTCTCTCACGGGATACCATGTCGGCACATGACCTGACCGAAGTGATCGCCTGACCCAGGGAGGGACAACATGTCTGATGTCGCAGTGAGCGAGGCGCCGCTCGAGTTCGACCCGTTCTCGGACGAGTACTTCGACAGCCCCTACGACCTGTACCGGCGCATGCGGGACGAGTCACCGGTCTACTTCAACGAGAAGTACGGCTTCTGGGCCCTGTTCCGCCACGAGGACGTCAGCGCCGCCCACAAGGACTGGCAGACCTTCTCGAGCAGCCACGGCGTCGACCTGTCCACCTTGAACACCGACCCCGAGGTGATCAAGATGTACCGGTCCATCATCATGATGGACCCACCCGAACACGACCGGCTCCGGGCTCTGGTCAGCCGGGTGTTCACCCCCCGGGCCGTGGGCGCCCTCGAGCCCATGGTCCGAGAAGTCATCCAGTCCTTCCTCGCCCCCTTCGACGACGCTGACTCCTTCGACGCCGTGGCCGACTTCAGCGCCCCCTTCCCGGTCGAGATCATCTCCCGGATGCTGGGCGTGCCCGAGGGCGAGCGTCAGCAGATCCGCCACTGGCTCGACCTGTCGCTCCACCGCGAGCCCGGGCAGATGGACCCGACCCCCGAGGGGATCCAGGCCGGCGTGGAGAGCGGCATCTACTGGTACCAGCTGGCCGACGAGAAGCGGCGCAACCCGGGCGATGACATGATCACCCGCCTCACCCAGGTGGAGGTGGACCGGGGCGACGGCGAGATGACCCGGCTGGACAACGAGGAGATCGCCGGGTTCGCCAGCCTCCTCGGGGGGGCCGGGGCCGAGACGGTGACCAAGCTGGTCGGCAACGCCGTCGTCCTCTTCCACCGCAACCGGGGCGAGTACCAGAAGGTGGTCGACGACGCAACCAAGATCCCCACGGCCGTGGAGGAGATCCTGCGCTACTACCCGCCCTCGCAGTACCAGGGCCGGTTCTCGGTGAGGGACTCCGTCTACAGCGGGGTCAACGTCCCGGCCGGCTACCCCACCATCCTGATCACCGGCTCGGCCACCCGCGACGAGCGCTTCTACGAGAACCCCGACGCCTTCGACGTCGACCGGACCCCGAGCCTGGCCCTCGGGCTGGGGTACGGCATCCACAGCTGCCTGGGGGCGGCCCTGGCCCGCATGGAGAGCCGCATCGCCATCGAGGAACTGGCCAGGCGGTGGCCGCACTTCGAGGTCGACGAGGCCGGCACGACCCGGGTCCACATGTCGAACGTGGCCGGCTACGGCAACGTTCCCGTGCACCGCACCAACTGAGCACCCATCGGGCCCGGCCGGCGGGCTCAGAGCACCCGCGTCGACCGGCCCTCCCAGTAGCGGTCGCGCACCGGTCCCTTGTAGAGCTTGCCGTTGTCGAGGCGGGGTAGCTGGGGGTCGAAGTCGAACGACCGGGGACGCTTGTACCCGGCCAGCCGGCCCTCACACCATGCCTGCAGCTCGGCGGCCAGGGCGTCGCCCGCGTCCTCCCACCGCACCGGTTGGACCACCGCCTTGACCTCCTCGCCCATGTCCTCATTGGGCACGCCGAAGACTGCGGCGTCGAGGACCCGGGGATGGGCGACGAGGACGTCCTCGATCTCCTGGGGGTAGATGTTGACCCCGCCCGAGACGATCATGAACGCCCGCCGGTCGGTCAGGTAGAGGTAGCCCTCCTCGTCCACCCGCCCGATGTCGCCGAGCGACCGCCAGGTCGGGTGGTCGGGATGCTGGGTGCCGCTCGTCTTGGCCGCGTCGCCGTGGTACTCGAAGGTGGCCTCGGCGTCCTCGAAGTAGACGGCACCGACTTCGCCGGTCGGGAGCTCATCTCCCTGGTCGTCACAGATGTGGATGGAAGCGCCCCGGGCCGGGCGCCCCACAGACCCCTTGTGGGCCAACCACTCCTCCGAGGTGATCGAGGTGCTGCCGACGTTCTCCGTCCCGGCGTAGTACTCCTCGATGATCGGCCCCCACCAGGCGATCATCTGCTCTTTCACCGGCACTGGGCACGGCGCGGCAGCGTGGGTCACCACCCGCTGGCTCGAGAGGTCGTAGGCCGTCCGCTCCTCCTCGGGAAGCTTCAGCATGCGGACGAACATGGTGGGAACCCACTGGCTGTGGGTGACCCGTTCCCGCTCGATGAGAGCGAGCGCCCCGGCCGGGTCGAACCGCTCCATCACCACCACGGTGCCGCCCAGGCTGTGGACGGCCAACGAGACCCGCAGTGGGGCTGAGTGGTACAGGGGACCGGGGCTGAGGAAGACCATTCCCTCGCCGAACCCGTAGCGGGTCCGGCTGTGCTCGCCGATCTCCCATTCGCCGATGGGCGAGTCCTCGGGAGGGAGCGGGAACTCGATCCCCTTGGGCTGCCCGGTGGTGCCCGAGCTGTAGAGCATGACCATCCCCCGTACCTCGACGTCGGGGTGAGCGGTCGACTGGGCGGCGGTCTCGTGCTCGTAGGACCGGTGGCCGGGCGTCGCCCCGTCGACCATGAACCGGTGCTCCACGGCCGGGGTCAGGGCTCGCAGCTCCTCGGCCACCGTGGCCAGGGCCGCGCTGATGACCAGCACCGTCGCCCCGCAGTCGTTCACGATGTAGGCCGCCTCGGCCGGGGTGAGGTGTGAGTTCACCGCGGTGACGTACAGGCCCGAGCGCATGCCGGCCCACACCAGCTCGAAGTACGAGGGATGGTTCTCCATCATCACCGCGTAGTGGTCGCCCCGGCGAAGCCCGAGCCCCCACAGGAGCCGGGCGAACTGGCTGGACCGCTCGTCGAGCTCCCGATAGGAGATGACCCGACCGGAGCCGCCCATGACCACGGCGGCCCGGTCCGGCGCGGAGGCGGCGAAGTCTCCCACGAACATACGTGCAGTCCTCGCTCAGCGAGCCGGGACGGGTCCCTCGACCGCGTCGGGGACGGCCAGGCGGACCGGCGGCGCGTTGCGCCAGTCGGCCACGCCGTCTTCGGGGACGGCCACCGGGTACTTGTTCTCGTGGATCTCGGCCCAGTGAGAGTGGTTCAACTGGTGCAAGGTGAAGCACGCTTGCAGCGCGTTGTAGAACCCCATGTTGTCGACCGTCTGGTTCACCGACTCCTTGATGAGCAGAGCGGTGACCGTCGGCCGCTCGGCGATGCGCCGGGCGTAGGCCAGCGTCTGCTCGTCGAGCTGGTCGGTCGGGAAGACCTTGCTCACCATGCCCAGGCGGTGGGCCTCGGCGACGTCGATGGCGTCGCCGGTGAGCATGAGCTCCTTGGCCCTCCGTGGCCCGAACTCCCACGGGTGCCCGAAGTACTCGACCCCGCACATCCCCAGCCGTGTCCCGACGACGTCGGCGAACAAGACGTTCTCGGCCGCCACGATGAGGTCGCAGGCCCACATGAGCATCAGACCGGCGGCGAACACCGTTCCCTGCACCTGGGCGATGGTGATCTTGCGGAGGTTGCGCCAGCGCAGCGTGTTCTGGAAGTAGTAGTGCCATTCCTGGAGCATGCGGGCCTCGGCTCCGTCCCGGGTGGCCCCGTTGATCGAGCTGGTCGGGTGGGTGGTCCGCTCCTCGATGGCCTGGGCCGAGCCCATATCGTGGCCGGACGAGAAGAGCGGGCCGGTGCCACCCAGGATGACCACCCGCACCTGGTCGTCCTCCTCGGCCCGCCGGAATGCATCGTCCAGCTCGACCAGGAGGCCGCGGTTCTGGGCGTTCCGGGTGTCGGGCCGATCGAGCATGATCCGGACCACCCGACCCTCTTCGAGCTGCTCGTACTGTATGAACTGGTAGTCGGACATCGTCGTGTTTCTCCCTGTATGTCGTCGGTGTGTATTCGTGCTTCGTGCGTTGTCGGCTGTGCGTTGGTGCGCTCTCCGCCGACCGGCCGTTCAGGCCGGGGCTTGGGCTCCGGTTCCGGGTTCGGGACCGTCGCGCTCGGCCGCCAGTGCGGCCCGGCTCAACTTCATGGCGTCGCTCCGGGGCAGGGCGTCGACAAGCTCGACCGTCTTGGGCACCTTGTAGGAGGCCAGGCGGTCCTTGGCGAAGCGGATCACCTCGTCGGGGTCCGGTGGATTTGCGGGGTCGACCGGCTGGACGATGGCGTGGACCCGACGGCCCCACTCCGGGTCGCGCAAGCCGACGACCACGACGTCGGCGATGGCCGGGTGCTCGCTGACGGCCGCCTCGACCTCGGCAGGGAACACATTGACGGCGCCAGTAACGATCATGTCCACCCGACGATCGGCCATGTACAAGAACCCGTCCGCGTCGAGCCAGCCCATGTCGCCCACGGTCACGAACCCGTCATCGGTGCGGGGCATCGGGGCCACGTTGTCGCCCACGTAGGACGCGGCCGGACCGGTCGGGGTCCGCATATAGATGCTGCCCACCTCACCGGTGGGCAGCTCGTTCCCATCGGCATCGAGGATCTCGATCTCCGTATCGTTGAAGCCCCGCCCCAGGGTTCCGGGGTGCTCGAGCCACTCGTCGCCCCGGCAGATGGCCAGGCCGTGCCCTTCCGAGGCCCCGTAGCTCAGGAAGAAGTGCTCCGGTCCCACCAGCTCGCACCACCGACGGCCCAACCAGATGGGCAACGGCGATGCCCCCTGCTGGACCCAGTCGAGCGACGAGAGGTCGCGCTCGTCGATCCCGGGCACTTGGGCCAGTCGCTGGAGCATCGGGGTGGCCCCGATGAAGCCGGTGACCCGGTGGCGCTCGATCAGGTCGAGGATTCGCGGCGCGTTGAACCGTTCGAGCAGCACGACCTGGACCCCGGCCAGGAGGTTCCTGAGGGCCGTGAACCCGTTGGTGTGGTACAGCGGCGCCGGCACCAGGACCCGCTGGGGCTCGGGCAATGGCCCGTAGGACTCGACCACCGTCGAGACGCCGTTGCCCTCGATGTACGTCCCCGGGTTGGTCATCACGATCACCTTGGGCGTCCCGGTGGAGCCGGAGCTGCAGACCCCCCAGCCGTGCGGGGAGGTCACCTCGGGCAGGGGCTCGGTCGGAGCCGACAGGCTCCGGTCGAAGAGGTCGGCGTGCTCGGCGTCGATGATCAGGCGAGGCTTCATGGTGTCCAGCACGCGCCCTCGCTCCCAGTCGGGGAGGTCCCAGCGCATCGGGACGACCACCGCCCCCACCTTCCACCCGGCGAAGCAGGCCATGAGGTGCTCGGGCGAATTGCGCAGGCAGATGGCCAGGTACTCCCCGACCTGGATGCCCTGCTCGGCCAGCACCCGGGCCAGCTGGGTCGAGCGATCGTCCAGCTCCCGCCAGGTGACCAGCCGCTCGCTGCCGTCCTCGGCCACGAAGATCACACCGATGCCGTCAGGGTCCTTCGTGGCCACCTCGTGAATCTGCGTCCCGTTGGGCACGCCCTCCTCGGCCGGCACCGATGTCATCTGAACCTCCTGTTCCCATGTGTCCTGCCCGGTCGTCCCGCCCGGTCGTCCTACTCGGCTTCCCTGCTCGGCGTGCCTGCTCGGCGTGCCTGCTCGGCCTGCCCGCTCGGCGTGACTGAGAACGGCTGTTTCGATCGGAGCGCCCTACGCTCTCACAACGCACCCGGTTCGTCCATCACCGCCGCCTCGGATCCCGGGCTCAGTCGAGCCGGGCACCGGGCACCTCGTCGCTGGCCACGCCGATCATGGCCAAGAGGAAGACGCACGGCTCCTCATAGCGGTTCCACCACTGGTGCATCCCGCCGAGCTGGACGTTCACGTCCCCAGCCCGGAGCGTGACCGAGGTCCCGTCGTCCATGAACAGGTCGATCTTTCCGGAGACGAAGAACTCGTAGTCAATCGTGTTGGTGCGGTGCCACACGCTCGGCTCTGCCGTGGGGGCCATCGACTCGATGAGGAACCTGGTCGCCCCGGGGGCCAGCGAGAAGATATCGGCCAGGCTGGCCTGGGCCGAACGGTCGGCGGGGTCGAGACCGAGCGCGTCGTCGGCCCAGAAGTTGAGGAGGTCGAAGGGCTCCCCTTGGATCTGGTACTGCTCGGTGGCCGTGGCCGGCCCGTCGTGGACGACTCCCCACCCGCCGGCCTCGGTCCTGCCGCATACCACGCGCCGTGCCTGCAACCCGGTCATCGTTCCCCTTCCGGTCGTCCCTCTGGCGGCGACCTGCCGCTCGCTCAATCGAACAGGTAGCCGTCAATGGCCCGGTGATAGTTCCAGATGGTCATCTCCTGGGCGGTGTTCAGGCGGTGGCCGTCGTAGCCCCGGGAGTGGATGCCTGCCGTGACCTCCGACATGTTGGAGAAGTCCTGGGTGAGGATCTCGCCCATCTCGCCGTCGTGCCAGTCGTCGAAGAACAGCGGGGCGGCGGTCGGCAACCCGTCGGCCGGTGGCAGCTCGAGCCCCTGGACGTCGAAGATGCAGCTGTTCGGGTCCATGCCGTTCGGCCTGGCCCGGTAGGTCAGGCAACACCCCATGTCGATCAGGAAGACGGTATTGGGGAAGACGTGCCAGTCGTACATGGCCGCCTTCAGCTGGTCCTGAGTCACCTCGGGGTAGTCGATGCCGACGGCGCGGGCGTGCTGTTTGCGGAGGCGTTGGTAGATGGCGTTCCCGTCGGGGCCATCGGCCCCCTCGGTGCTTCGGAGCTCGGCTGCCGCGGCCAGGTCGGACCGTAGGTAGAGGGCGCCCAGCTCGCGCAGGCTGTACTCGACGTTGCGGTAGATGGCCCCCGGGTCGACGCCGTAGGTGGCCCGAAGCTTGGCCGCGTCGCCGTCGGGCCCGTACCGGAACAGATCGGCGTGGCGGGAATGGAGGCGAAAGAGCTCGTTGAAGGTCGACCCGTAGTTCTCGGATTCGGCGATGGTGGGCGGCGACGACTGCTTGTCGGGGCGCAGGAGTTGCGGGTGGGTGCCGGGGACGTGCCAACTCTCGATGAAGGCATCGAGGGCCGTCTTCCAGTTGGCCGGGAGGATGACCGACTTGTACCAGGCGATGCGCATGTCCTCGAGCTTGAAACCGTCCAGCCGTTCGGGGATCGGGTCGAGGAAGTCCTCCAGGGGCTCGGCCCGGTTGTCCAGGTTGACGAAGACCCAGCCGCCCCACGTGCCGATCCGGCACTCGGGAAGGCAGAGATCCTCGGAGGTCCGGCGCTCGAAGTGCTCTGCGTCGGCTTGGAACTTGAGCGACCCGTCGAGGTGCCAGCGCCAGGCGTGGAAGGGACATCGGAACTCGCCGATCCGTCCCTGCCCGTTCACCAGCCGCGTGCCCCGGTGCCGGCAGGCGTTGAGGTAGGCCTTCAGCCCGGCCTCGGTCCGCACGACGATGATCGCCTGGTCCCCGATCTCGAAGTCGACGTACTGGCCGATCTGTTCCACCTCGTCCACCCGGCAGGCGTTCAGCCACGTCCGGGGGAAGAGCCGCTCGAGTTCGAGCTCGAGGAACTCCGAGTCGATGTACCGGCCTTTGGGCACGAAGGCCGAGCCCAGCCGCCACTGGCCGGGCACGTCCAGGTTCGAGACCAGGTGGATCGGGCGCAACGTGGTCATGGCCGTCCCCCTTGTGCGCTGGTCGTGGGTGCGCTGGTCGTGGTCGGGCCGACCGCCGACCCGTTCTCGAGCCAACCACCGATCAGTTCGGCCACCGCCTCGTCCCGCT
>DATDHU010000123.1:0-12733 GCA_036521415.1 Acidimicrobiales bacterium | reverse complement strand
GGTCCCGGTAGGTGCGCATGGCGAGCATGATCGACTCGGTTCCCCCCGAGGACACCGTCCCGCACACCGTGGGAACTCCGGCGTCCCCGCCACCGAGCATGGTGGCGGTCATGGCCACGATCTCGGCCTCGAACTTGACGGCACTGGGCCACAGATCGGGGTGCAAGGGGTTGGCCTGGGAGTTGAGGGCGTAGACCTCGTTCAGGAAGTCGATGTGCTCCTGGTCGCCGTTGTAGACGGCTCCCGAGGCGAAGCCGTCCCGCCACTTCGCCTCCTCCCCCGCCGTCAGCTCGCGGATCTCGGCCAGGATGTCGGCCCGGGCCCGGCCGACCTCGGGCAGGCGAGTGTAGGTGTGATGCGACTGGCGGTAGGGACGCATCTCGCCCTCGAGCACGTCCATCACGAAATCGAGATCGGATGATTCCACTCCAGTCCCCCTTAGAACCGGTTCAGGCGCTTGTGGATGCCCTTGGTCTGTTTGTAGAGCGCCACGAACTCCCGGTACAGCTCGTCGTACACAGCCGTCGTCGAACGGTCCGGGGTGTAGGTGCCGCGGATCGCCACCATAGAGGGGATGTCGTCCACGGTGATGTGCCCGAGGGCCATCAAGGTGAGCAGGCCCGCTCCCCGCACGTTGGCCAGCGCCGGCTCCGCCACCTGGCGGATGGTGCGACCGGTCACGTCGGCATGGATCTGGGCCCAGAGGTCCGAGCCGGCTCCGCCACCGATGAAGGCCAGGGAGTCGAACCGCTTCCCGGCGAACCGCTCGACGGCACCGAGGAGCCAACGCGAGTTGAAGGCCACCCCCTCGAACACGGCCCGGACCATCTGTTCCCGGCTGGTGCCGAGCGAAAGGTTGTGGAACCCACCCCGGATGGTGTGATCGTCGACTGGGGACCGCTCGCCGTTCAACCACGGCGTGAAGAGCACGCGCCCGCTTCCGGGAGCGACGCCGGCGGCCATGGCGTTGCTCGAGTCGAAGTCATCGAACCACCCGAGGTTGTCCCGCACGAAGGTGAGGCAGGCTCCGGCTGTCTCGTGCTCGTCGACGATCACGTACTTGCCGGCCAGTGCGGCGGGAATGGACGCCACGTTACGGAGGGCATCGGTCTTCTTGAAGGGCACGTGGCCGGAGATCCACGACGAGGTCCCGATGTAGAGGTGGGCCTCGAGGTCGGCGACCGCGCCCGATCCGATCACAGCCGAGTGGACGTCGCCGCTGCCGGTGACCACGGGCAGTCCGGCGGGGATGCCCAGCTCATCGGCGGCCGACGGGGTCACGGTACCGATGACCGTCCCCGGCGGCACGAGGTCGGGGAGCCGGGATCGGTCCAGGCCGACCATGGCCAGGAGACCCCTGTCATAGTCCACCGCATCGATGCGGCGGTTGTTGGTGACCCAGTGGGCGGCGATGGAGTCGAACGAGGCGCACGTGCGCCCCGTGAGCTTCAGGTTCAGGTAGTCGACCGGTTCGAGGAACGTGACCGTGTCCCGGTAGACATCGGGATGCTCGTTCCGGATGAACAGGATGTGGGCGACAGGGTCCTTGCCCGACATCCCCGGGGCCCCGCCGGTCAGCCACAACCACCGGGCCAGCTTGGCCGGTGCGTAGCCGAGGACGGTCACTGCCCCCCCGGCCGCCTTGCGGATGGCCCGGTTCCCCCGGGAGTCCAGCCAGATCACCGCCCGCATCAGCGGTCCGCCGTCGGCTCCGACCGCGACGGTTCCGGACCACTGGGCCGTACAGCCCACACCGATGATGCGATCAGCCGTCACGCCGGCTTCGCCCAACACGCGGCGGGTGGCAACGACGATGGCGGACCACCAGTCGGCCGGGTCCTGTTCGGCCCCACCGTCGGGAAGCAGGTGCAAGGGCACGGGGTGGTGGGCGTGGGCGGCCACGTTCCCGGTGGTCGACACCAGGGCCACTTTGGGTCCCCCGGTACCGAGGTCGATGGCCAGGACGAACTCCTCGCCGACCTCGCCAACCGGCGGCGACCCGGTCAAGCCTTGATCACCCACGCTCGGGCGGCCAGGGGTGCGCCGTCCTCGCCTTCGAGGTCGAGGGCTGTACCTTCTCCGGCGCCCCGGTCGGGAGGGGGAGGCGTCGACTCCACCGACCGGGCCAGGACTTCGCGACCGATGAGCTCGTGGAGCGGGACGCCCAGGAAGTCGAGGCCGAGCAGATGGAGATGGATCCAGTCCGACACCTCCAGCCCGGCAGCCTTGCGCATCTCCTGGACCTGGCGGACCACCTCGCGGGCCAGGCCGCGCTGCCACAGCTCGGTGTCCACGGTGAGATCGAGCGCCACCACCTCGGCCCCGTCCCTGGATACGGCGAACCCGGGCTGGGCCTTGACCCGGAGCTCCACCTCGTCGGCTCCGAGCTCCACCGGACCGTCGGGCAGTTGGACAGTCACCGGCCGTCCCTCCCCCAGCGCCCCGGCCGCCGCAGCACCGTCCACGTCGCCCATGGCCGCCCGCAGTTGTTGGACCCGCTTGCCCAAACGTGGCCCCAGCAGCTTGAAGTTCGGCACCAGCTCGTAGGTCAGGACGTCGCCCAGATCCGAGGTGGCCTCCACCCGGTCGACGTTCAGCTCGTCCTCCACGATGCCCGGGGGCAGGCCCGGGCTGCCCGGCGGCAGGTACACGAGGGCGCGGGCCAGGGGCTGGCGCACCTTGATGCCCGCCTCGGCCCGGGCCGCCCGCCCGAGAGACGACAACCGGCGGGCCAGGCCCATTTCCTGCTCCAGGGTGACATCGACGGCTTCGCTGTCGACGACGGGCCAGTCGGTCAGGTGCACCGACTGGTCCTCGGCCGAGTCGGTGAGGTCCCGCCACAGGCGATCGGCCAGGAACGGGCACATCGGGGCGAGGAGCCCGGACAGCGTGATCAGGGCCTCGTGCAACGTGGCCTGGGCGGCAAGGGAGTCGGCCGGGTCGGCGCCCGGGTCGGTCCGCCAGAACCGCCGGCGGCTGCGCCGCACGTACCAGTTGGAGAGGTCGTCGACCAAACGGGCGACCGAGGAGGCTGCCGGGTACGGCTCGTACCCGTCGAGCGCCTGGGTGACCTCGGCCACGGTGGCGGCGACACGAGAGGACATCCACCGATCGAGCACCGAGCGGCCGGCCCGGGCCGGGATGCCGGGGTCGGTCGGGTCGAAGTCGTTGAGCGACGCGTAGGTGGTGAAGAACGACCAGGTGTTCCAGAGGGTCAGCAGGGTGTCCCGCATGGCCGTGTCGATGACCTCGAAGCTCACCCGGGTGGGCGTCCAGGGCGAGCCCTGCGAGAACATCCACCACCGGAGGGGGTCGGCCCCACGGGTGTCGATGATCTCCCAGGGGTCGATGACGTTGCCGATGCTCTTGGACATCTTGCGGCCGTCGGCGTCCACGATGTGCCCGAGGCACAAGACGTTGCGGTACGGGGTCTTGCCTTGCACCAGCGTGTTCACGGCCAACAGCGAGTAGAACCAGCCCCGGGTCTGGTCGATGGCCTCGGCGATGAAGTCGGCGGGGTAGACGAATCGGTCCTCGGAACGCTCGGCCAGGGGGTACCCCCACTGGGCGAAGGGCATGGAGCCCGAGTCGAACCAGGCATCGATGACCGGCTCGACCCGCCGCATCTCGGAGGGGGGCCCTCCGGCCACGTGTGTCTCGTCGGCACAGGTGGGACAGGCGAAGGTGACCTCGTCGATGGCCGGCCGATGGGGGTCGACGTCGGACACGTCGCGCCCGGCCAGCTCGGACAGCTCGGAAAGGGAGCCGACGCAGTGGACATGGCCCTTCCCGCACCGCCAGACCGGGAGCGGCGTGCCCCAGAACCGATCGCGCGAGAGGGCCCAGTCGACGTTCTTGGCCAGCCACTCCCCCATCCGGCCGTCCCGGATGTGCTCGGGGTGCCAGCCGATGGCCTGGTTCTCGGCCACCAGCTCGGATTTCCGCTCCGAGGTCTTCACATACCAGCTGGGCTTGCCCCAGTAGATGAGGGCGGTGCCGCACCGCCAGCAGTGCGGGTAGGAGTGCTCGTGGGGCGAGCGTCGCACCAACAGGCCGGCCGCCTCGAGCCGGTTGTTGACCTCGGTGTTGGTGTCGCGCACCAACTGGCCGGCCAGCCACGGGACTTCATCGGTGAAACGTCCGTCGGGCCCCACCGGGTTGAGGGTGGGCAGTCCCTGCTCTCGCCCGATATGGCGGTCGACCTCACCGAAGGCAGGGGCCAGGTGGACGATACCGGTGCCCTCGTCGGCCTCCACGAAGTCCCCCGCAACCACTCGCCAGCCGTCGCCCGTGCCGGGAGTGGCGGTCAGATCGTCGAACGGGCGTTGATAGGTCAGCCCGACCAGGTCGGCGCCGGCGACCAGCGCGCTCGCCCGGGCGTCCTCCCCGAAGACCGAGGCCACCAAGTCCGTGGCCACGATCATGTCGTCGACCACGCTGTAGTCGAGATCGGGCCCGACTGCCACTCCGGTGTTGGACAGCAGGGTCCAGGGCGTGGTGGTCCAGGCCACCAGCGAGAGCCCGGCCATGTCCCGGCCCAGCCGGGCGGCCAGGCGGTCGGCGGCGGCACCGCCGTCGAGTAACGGAAGACGGACGAAAGTCGACTCGTCGACCACCACCCGGTACACGTCGGGCTGCCCGAGCTCGTGGCTGCTCAGCGCGGTCCCGCATCGGGGACAATACGGCACGACCTTGATGTCCTCGAAGAGGAGTCCCTGGTTCCAGATCTCCTTCAGCTGCCACCACACCGACTCGATGTAGTCGGGGCTGAAGGTCCAGTAGGCATCGTCGATGTCGATCCAGTAGCCGATGCGCTCGGTCAGGCGCTTCCAGTCGCCGACATAGTTGCGGACCGACTCGCGGCACAGCCGCACGAACTCGGCGATACCGACCTCCTCTTCGATCTGTCGCTTGTCGGTGATCCCCAACTGCTTTTCCACCTCGACCTCGACCGGCAACCCGTGGGTGTCCCACCCGGCCTTCCTGGGCACGGCGTACCCGCGCATGGTCCGGTAGCGGCAAAAGAGGTCCTTGAAGACCCGAGCCCAGACGTGATGCAGACCAGGACGGCCGTTTGCCGTGGGAGGCCCCTCGTAGAAGACCCAGGGCTCGGCCCCCGCCCGGAGCTCGATCGACCGCTCGAAGACGCGATGATCGCTCCACCGAGCCAACTCCTCGGTTTCTAGCTTGGCAAAGTCTGCTTCGGTGGGGACCAGACGGAACAACGGAGCTCCTCGGGGGACAGGGCGGTGCGAGACCAGATACTACGGGCGACCGGCACCTGGACCCGCCGGCCGGCCCGGCTGAGCACCTCCCGAGCCCCCACCCTTTGCACGCTGCCCGCCTGCGGCAGAGCACCGTTGACCGCTGCTCGCCCACCGGTCCTGGGCACTGTTGACACGATGCCCGCCTGCGGCGGGCACAATTGACCCGTGCCCGAGCTCCCTGAGGTTCACGCGCTCACCTCGTTTCTGGACGAGCGGATCGCCGGCAAAAAGGTCGAACGGTGCGAGCTGGCCTCGTTCTCCGCCCTCAAGACGGTCGATCCTCCCCTTCAGTCGCTGGTCGGGCGGACTGCGTCGTCGTGCCAGCGACGGGGCAAGTACCTCTGCTTCGACATCGAGGGGGTCTGGTTGGTGATCCACCTCTCCCGTGGCGGCTGGGTCAAGTGGTACGACCAGTTGCCGCCCGCCCGGCCGCGTCCGGGGAAGGGCCCGATGCAGCTCCGGATGGGGTTCGAGGGCGGCGGGGGTTTCGATGTGACCGAGATGGGCAAAGAGAAGCGTCTGGCCATCTGGGTGGTAGACGACCCCGACCGGATCGAGAACGTAGCCACGCTGGGCGTCGACCCGCTCACTCCCGAGTTCGATGTCGACGCGCTCGCCCGACTGCTGGCTGGGAACGGGGCCACGCTGAAGACGGTGCTGACCTCGCAGTCGCTCATCGCCGGCGTCGGCAACGCCTATTCCGACGAGGCTCTGCACGCTGCCCGGCTCTCCCCGTACAAGAAGTCGTCCAACCTCACCCCCGACGAGGTCGCCGCCCTCCATGACGCCCTGGTCAGCGTGCTGAGCGAGGCGCTGAAGCGGGCCGAGGGTTTGGGCGCCTCGGACCTGAAGGGGGACAAGAAGCAAGGCATGGCCGTGCACGGTCGGACCGGGGAGGTATGCCCGACCTGTGGCGACACCATCCGCCAGGTGTCCTTTTCCTCCAAGTCGATGCAGTACTGCCCCACCTGTCAGACGGGCGGCAAGCCCCTGGCCGACCGGCGGCTGTCCAAGCTCCTGAAGTGATCCCGCCGCCGCCCGTTCGGCCCGGCCCGGCCGGGTTCCCTGGGGGCGGAGTGCGGTAGCTTCTTCAGGCCGTCTTGCGGCCTTATACCCCCTTAATCTCTAGGTTTTCTGGTATTCCAAGTGCACATCGATCCCTACATCGTCCTCGGAAGCGCCGTCGTGGGATTCCTGGTCGGGATGACCGGAGCTGGTGGGGGCGCCCTGATGACGCCCATGCTCATCCTGCTCTTCGGGGTCAAGCCCTCCACCGCGATCTCGAGCGACCTGGTGGCAGCCGTCGTCATGCGCCCGATAGGAGCCGCCGTCCACCTGGGAAAGGGAACGGTCAACCTCCGCCTCGTTGGCTGGATGGTCCTCGGCTCGGTGCCCATGGCCTTCCTCGGCGCCTACCTCCTCTCCCTCCTGGGGGACTCCAGTGCCGCGGAGGAGAACATCCAGATCGCCCTGGGCGCCGCCCTGCTCGTCGGGGCGGCGGCCATGGTCCTCCGCTACTGGTTGGATCGCCGAGCCGGCCATACCCGCGGGGCGATCGTCCACGACCTGACGGTGCGACCCGTACCCACCGTCGTCATCGGCATGATCGGCGGGGTGATCGTGGGTATGACCTCGGTCGGCTCGGGCTCGCTCATGATCGTCCTCTTGCTCTTCCTCTACCCCATGTTGGGCGCCAACCAGCTGGTGGGAACCGACCTGACCCAGGCCGTTCCGTTGACCCTGGCTGCCGCCCTCGGGGCGTTGGCCTTCGGCCACGTCGAGTTCGCGGTGACCACCTCGGTGATCATCGGGAGCGTCCCCGCCGTCGTGGTCGGCTCGTTCCTGTCCTCCCGGGCGCCGGACCGCTACATCCGTCCCGTCATCATGTTCGTGATCTTCGCCTCGGGCCTGAAGTACGTGGGCGTGAGCACCACCTCGCTCGGATGGATCCTGTGTGCGGTCCTGTTGGCCGTGGCCACGGTCTGGCTGGTGATGGTCCGCCCCTGGCTGTCCGAGAACGCCCCGCCGGCGACCGTCAGGTCTGACTCGGCCCCCGCCCGGGCAGGACCGCAGTCACCCGGCGAGCCCTAGCCACCGGTCGAGATCGGGCCGGTGGCCCGCTGTCTGGCTGCCGGTCGGTCGGTCGATCGGCCGGTCGGTCGATCGATCGATCGGTCGATCGGTCGATCGGTCGATCGGTCGACCAATTGAGCATCACGGCGCGGCGATGCGGAGCCTGCCGGTCGAACCTGGCCGACATGGAGCACCCTGTTCGTCACGCACGACGCGCCTGGCCATACGGTTGTCATCTATACCTATGGAACCTAGTGATTTGACAAACTCGATCTTTTAGGTCAGGAATAGTCTCCGTGAAAACCCCTATCGAGCGACGCACCGGCAAGAGCTTGCGGCTGTTGGCCGCGAGCGCCCTCCTCCCCGTGGCTCTGGTGCTCGGCACCGTGGTCGTGCCGGGCACGGCGTCAGCGGCCGGAGGTTCGGTCTCGCTTATCGGCTACTCGACGCCGAAGCCTGCCTACGGGGTCCTCATCAAGGACTTCGAAGCAACCAAGGCGGGAGCGGGTGTGACCTTCTCCCAGTCCTTCGGTGCCTCAGGTTCACAGGCCACCGCGGTGGCCTCGGGCCTTCCCGCCGACGTCGTCAACTTTTCCCTGACCCCGGACATGACCAAGCTAGTCAAGGCCGGCCTCGTGAGCTCGACCTGGGCCAATAACCCCACCAAGGGAATGGTGACCAACTCGATCGTCTCGTTCGTGGTGAGGAAAGGCAACCCCAAGAACATCAAGACCTGGGCCGACCTGGTGAAGGGCGACATCAAGGTCATCACCCCCAACCCCTTCAGCTCGGGCAGTGCCAAATGGAACCTCATGGCCGCTTACGGGGCCCAGATCGCCCTGGGCAAGTCCAAGGCTCAGGCAACCGCCTACCTCACCCAGCTCTTGAAGCACACGGCCGCCCAGCCCAGCAGCGCCAGCAATGCCTTGCAGACTTTCGACTCCGGCGAGGGTGACGTGCTCCTCGACTACGAAGACGACGCCCTGTACGCCCAGCAACAAGGTCAGCCAATCACCATCGTCACGCCCCCCCAGACGATCCTGATCCAGAACCCGATCGCCGTGACTTCCAATGCCGCCAACCCCAGCTCGGCCAAGGCCTTCGTGGCCTACCTGCTCTCGCCGGCCGGGCAGAAGGTGTGGGGCCAACAGGGATACCGACCGGTGCTCCCGGCCGTCGCCGCCCAGTTCAAGTTCCCGGTGCCCAAGAAGCTGTTCACCATCGACAGCCTCGGCGGGTGGACCAAGGTCAACACGGTGTTCTTCACTCCGGCAACGGGTGTCGTGGCCAGGATCGAGCAAGGCTTGGGGGTCTCGACGGCCAGTGGCTGATCTCGCCATTCGCCCCGGAGCACCCGGGCCATCGATCACCCACGGTGGGATACGTCGTTCGCTGCGGCGGTTAGGTCGGCCGGCGCTCAAGGCCACCGGCCCGACGTTGATCGTCACCTACCTGAGCTTGCTGGTGCTGTTGCCCATCGCCGCCCTCCTGTCCAAGGCATTCGTCAACGGTTTCGGGTCCTTCTGGAGTGCGGTCACTCAACCCGAGGCGGTCGCCGCCCTGAAGCTGACCCTGATCTGCTCGCTGATCGTGGCCATCTTCAACTCGGTGGCCGGCTTGGTCATCGCCTGGGTGCTGGTGCGAGACGAGTTCCCCGGTAAGCGGTTGGTCAGCGCGGTCATAGACCTGCCCTTCGCCCTCCCCACCGTGGTGGCCGGGCTGACCCTGCTCACCCTGTACGGGCCCCAAAGCCCCTTCGGCTTCAATGTGGCCGACACCCGCATCGGTATCGTCTTCGCGCTGGCCTTCGTGACCCTTCCCTTCTGCGTGCGGTCGGTACAGCCGGTGCTGGCTGAGCTCGACCGCGAGACCGAAGAGGCGGCCTCGTCCCTGGGGGCCTCCTCAGCAGTGGTGCTCCGCCGGGTCATCCTGCCGAGCGTTGCACCCGCGATGCTGGCCGGCGGGGGCCTGGCCTTTGCTCGGGCCATCGGGGAATTCGGATCGGTCGTTCTCATTTCGGGCAACCTTCCCTTCAAGACCGAGGTGGCTTCGTCCTGGATCTACAGCCTGACCCAGAGCGACCAGCTGTCGGCGGCCGCTGCCGTGTCCACCGTGCTGATCCTGATCGCCCTGGTCGTGCTGGGTGGCATCGGCATCCTGCGACGTCGGTTCGATGTCAGTGAGGCGGTATGAGCTCCCGGTGGCGGTTGCCCCTCCGTACGGCGGCGCTCGGCTATATCGCCCTGCTCGTAGTTGTCCCGGTCGGCTCCGTCTTCTACCGGGCCTTTGAGCACGGGTTTCTCGCGGCATGGAACGCAGTGACCACCCCCGACGCCCTGCATGCCCTGTGGTTGACCCTCGTCGTCGCCCTTATCGCCGTACCCCTGAACACCGTCTTCGGCGTCGGCGTCTCGCTCATCCTGGCCCGCCACCGCTTCCGGGGAGCGTGGCTCCTGGACGCGTTCGTCGACCTCCCCCTGGCTATCTCCCCAGTGGTGATCGGCCTGGCCCTGGTCCTGGTGTACGGAAAGACCGGCTGGTTTGGGAACTGGCTTGCCGCCCACGGCATTGAGATCATCTTCTCCCTGCCGGGCATCGTGGCCGCCTCTGCCATCGTCGCCCTTCCCTACGTGGTCCGTGAAGTCCTACCCGTCCTGCAGGAGATCGGCACTGACCAGGAGCAGGCGGCGATGACCCTGGGGGCGACGTCGTTCACCGCGTTCCGACGCATCACCCTCCCGTCGATCCGTCGGAGCCTGGCCTATGGCGTGACCCTGACTACGGCCAGAGTCCTGGGCGAGTTCGGCGCCGTCATCGTGGTGTCCGGGGCCGTCGCCGGAAGAACCCAGACCCTCACGCTGTTCATCCAGGACGGTATCGACAACCTCAATACCACCGGCGCCTACGCCGGTTCGGTAATTCTTGCCCTCATCGCCCTCGTGGTCCTCACCGTGCTGGGTGCCGACAGCGAAGGGAGGAGAGCAAGATGGCAATCACCATCACATCGGTCTCCAAGCGATTCGGAGACGCCGTCGCCCTCGACGACGTCAACCTCGATGTCCCCGACGGGTCCCTGACCGCGCTCCTGGGCCCGAGCGGAGGCGGCAAGTCCACCCTGCTCCGGGTGGTGGCCGGGCTCGAGAGCCCCGACACGGGCTCGATCGAGATCGACGGCCAGGACCTGACCGGGATTCCGGCCCGTCAACGAGGCATCGGGTTCTGCTTTCAGCACTATGCACCGTTCCGCCATCTGACCGTACGCCGGAACGTGGCGTTCGGGTTGGAGGTGCGACGTCGGCCCAAGGCCGAGGTCCGGGAGAAGGTGGACGAGCTGCTCGACCTCGTTCGGATCGCCCACTTGGCCGACCGTTATCCCTCACAGCTGTCCGGCGGTCAGCGCCAACGCATGGCTCTGGCCCGGGCCCTGGCCATCGAGCCGAAGGTCCTGCTGCTCGACGAGCCCTTTGGTGCCCTTGACGCCCAGGTGCGCCAGCAGCTCCGGGTATGGCTCCGTGAACTGCACGAGAAGATCTCCGTCACCACCGTGCTCGTGACCCACGACCAAGAAGAGGCCATGGAAGTGGCCGACCGCTTGGCCATCATCAACGAGGGACGGCTGGAGCAGATCGGGGCCCCGGCCGACATCTACGACAAGCCCGACAACGAGTTCGTCATGAAGTTCCTGGGGCCGGCCACCGAGCTCGAGGGATCGTGGGTCCGCCCCCACGACCTGGTCCTGCACACCGATCGGGGTATCGGAGGGCACCTGGCCTGGGTGGAGCGGGTCACCCACCTGGGCTTCGAGGTCCGGGTCGACGTCAAGCTGGACGACGGGGGCACGACATGGGTCCAGCTCTCGAGGGGCGCGGCCAACGAGCTCGACCTGGTGCCCGGCGACCAGGTGTGGGTCACCCGTGCCACCCCGACTTCGCGCCGGAGCTCCCTCTCCCAGGTGGTCAGCTAGGCGCCCGCGGCGTGGTCGGCGTTCTCCAGTCCTGGCCACACCAAGTCCAGCACGTGGTCGACAGCGGCTTGGCTCAGGGGGCGGTGCCCCACGAGCAGGCGAAGCCACAGGGGGCCGTAGAGGACATCGAGAGCATCCTCGACGTCCAGGTCGGGTCGCAGCTCACCGGTGGCGATGCCCTTCTCGAGGGCTGCTGCCCCCCTGGCCCGGCGGTGGGCGAAGAACCGGTCCCGGAAGTCCTTGGCCAGCGCGGGATCACCCTGGGAGTCGGCGACCAGCTCCCGGATCAGGTCCCCGTTCCTCGAGGCGAACATACGGGCGACCCGGCGCATCTGTAGGCGGACCGCCTCGCAGGTCGAGGCGGGTAGGTCGGCCGGGTCGGGATCGGTGAGCTCGATGAGCGCGTCCATGATGACCGAGGACTTCGACGGCCACCACCGGTAGATGGTCTGCTTGCCCACCCCGGCGGCGGCGGCGATCTCGTCGACGGTGACGGCGCGCGGACCCAGCCGGCACACCAGGTCGCGTGCACTGTCGAGCACCCGGCTTCGTGCCGCCTCGTCCCTTGTGCGAGCCATACATCCAAACCTACCCGGCGCCGACCGAATCCGAGACTCACGGTCTCGGACAACAACGCCCTTCGAGCGACGCCACCCCCGATAGCCCAAAGTTCGACGTCGTCAACGGGAATACGAGACTTCTAGTCTCTGTTACACAATATCGAGACCGTCAGTCTCGCCTCAGTCATCCGCCGTCGGAAAGGACGCACCATGCACGATCTCACTGGAAAGAAGGCGCTCGTCACTGGAGCCACGAGCGGCATTGGCAAGGCGACCGCGCTCGCCTTGGCCGCAGCCGGCGCCACCGTGGCCGTGAGCGGCCGGGACAAGGAGAAGGGCCGGGCCGTTGTCGACGCCATTCGGGCTGCTGGAGGCTCCGCCGTCTTCGTGGCCGCCGACCTCGTCGATGCGGACGCTGCCCTCGACCTCGCAGCCCGTGCCACCGAGGACCTCGGCAGGGGCGTGGACATTCTGGTGAACGCAGCCGGGGTCTTCCCCTTCGGTCCCACCGACTCCCACGACGAGGCTGGCTTCGACACCGTCTACGCCCTGAACGTGAAGGCGCCCTGGTTCCTCGTGGCCGCACTCGCTCCGTCTATGGCCGCGCGGGGGGCGGGCGCCATCCTCAACGTCTCCACCATGGTCGCCCAGTTCGGCGTCGACGGCACGGCCCTCTATGGCTCGAGCAAGGCGGCCCTGGAGCTGCTCACCAAGGCGTGGGCGGCCGAGTTCGGCCCCAAGGGGGTGCGAGTGAACGCCATCAGCCCCGGCCCCACTCGGACCGAGGGGACCGCCGGCATGGGCGAGGCCCTCGACCAGCTGGCCTCGCTGGCCCCCGCCGGACGCCCCGCCAGTCCCGAGGAGATCGC
>DATDHU010000122.1:0-23846 GCA_036521415.1 Acidimicrobiales bacterium | reverse complement strand
ATCGGCGCCTGGATCTTGCAGTTCGCCGTACTGTTCACCGGCGAGTACCCCGAAGGTGCCCATCAATTCTTCGCCGGCATCATCCAGCTGACCGCCCGGGCCCAGGCTTACGTCTACGGCCTCTCCGACCACTACCCCGGCTTCAGCCTCCAGTAGCGTTCGCGCCCACTGCACACCGACCGGCCCTGCTCGATGTCGGTCGGTGTGCCAGCCGGGCGGTCCCCCTGCGCTACTCCCCTACTGCGCTACGGGCGGCTGAGCCGGCACCGCAGCCTCACCCGGCCCGGGCTGCCCGGCGTACTCCTGTCCGGCGTAGGCCTGACCGTTGGCGTCACCGACCTGGACCGGCTCCGGGTAATTGCTGACCACGATGGTCCCCGCCATCTTGTCCCACAGCTCCTGTCGGTTCTTGTCCCACATGAGCATGAAGACGAGGACGACCCATGCGGGAAAGAAGATCGACGCGATGAGGCCCATGATGACCCACTTGCCCACGAACTCGCGCAAGAACATGGTCCCGTAGGGCGCCACCTCACCGGTGTCGAGCTTCACCACCTTGATGCGCATGATCTGCATGGCCGGCGTCTCGCCCGAGCGCCAGATGACAAGCGACCAGATGAGCCAGCCGATGAACGCGGTCACGATGGCCAGCCCCACGTCGAGCGCGTACTGGCCCAATCGTCGTCCCGACGTGGTCATGGTGACGCCGGGAGGCAGCGTCTTGACCTGCTCGCAGTACTCGCAGCTGACCCGATCGGTCGCCGACGGTTGGCCACATCGCGGGCAGGGGAGCGTGGGCATGTAGATGCCCGGGGCTGGACCCGACGGAGCCGGCCCCGGGTACGGAGCGGGACCGGGACCGGGACCCGATTGAGCGGCCGCTCCGGCTCCCGCATCTGGCGGGTACCAGTTGCCGTCCGATGCCTGCCACCATCCTTCGCCCTGCGACACGCTGCTCATGGCGCTCTCACCCCTTTGTGCGCCGCTCAGTGGCGGCTCCACTGCGCATCGTAACCAGATAAACCCGGCCGCGCCCAGGGCTGGAACGGTGTATCGGCGGCACAGGGGTTAGGCGTCGGCCCGGCCGTAGTCGTCCTCCAGGCGGACAATGTCGTCCTCCCCGAAGTACTCCCCGTGCTGGACTTCGACGAACACCACGTCGGCCGGGCCCGGATTCTCGATGCGGTGATCGGTGCCCACCGGGATGTCGACCGACTGGCCGGCGACGAGCGCGACGCGGGCCCCGTCCAGCGTGACCGTCGGGGTACCGGCGACGATGAACCAGTGCTCGGAGCGGCGGGCGTGCCGTTGGTAGCTCAGGCGCTTCCCGGGCAGCACCACGATCCGCTTCACCTTGTGGGTGCCGTCGTCGTCCAGCACGGTGTAGCTGCCCCATGGCCGCTGATCGGTCTCCAGCCCGTTCCCGGTGGCCATCACACCGACCGCTCGGCGGCCCGGACGGCGTTGCGCAAGAGCATGGCACGGGTCATGGGTCCGACCCCGCCCAGACGCGGGGTGAGCCAGCCGGCCACCTCGGCCACCGATTCGTCCACATCGGAGAGCAGCTTCTTGCCCGCCCAGGAGGTCCCCGCCCCTACCACCGCCGCCCCCGGCTTCACCATATGCGGGGTCACCAGGCCGGCGCGCCCGGCGGCGGCCACCACCACGTCGCCCTGGCGTACCAGGGCCGACATGTCCTCGACGCCGGTGTGGACCACCGTGACGGCGGCGTTGCAGCCGGGGCGCTTCATGGCCAGGAGCAGAGCCAGGGGTCGCCCGATGGTCAGGCCCCGGCCGATCACGACCACGTGCCGGCCCTCGACGGGCACGTCGTTGGCCTGCAGCAGGTCGACGATGCCGGCGGGGGTGCACGGCAACGGTCCCGGCGCCCCCATGACCAGGCGCCCGAGGTTGGTCGGGTGCAGCCCGTCAACGTCCTTTTCCGGGTCGACGGCCAGGAGCACCCGTTCCTCCTCGAGCCCCTCGGGGAGGGGCAGCTGCACCAGGTACGCGTGCACCGCCGGGTCCTGGTTGAACCGGGCCACCACCGACTCCAGCTCGGCCTGAGACGTGGTGCCCGGCAGGTGCTCGTGGACCGAATTGATGCCCACCTCGGCACAGTCGGCGATCTTCATGGCCACGTACCGGGAGCTGGGCCCGTCGTCGCCGACCAGGATCGTCCCCAAGCCCACATGGACGCCGGCAGCACGCAGGCGGGCGACCCGATCGGTGACCTCGGCCCGGATCCGGGCGGCCAGCGCCTCGCCGTCGAGCACCTTGGCCGTCATCGGCTTCCTCCCACGATCCTCGGCCCCCGGGCGCTCAGTGCCGGAAGTGGCGTTCGCCACCCGTCGTCACCACGGCGATCCCCGCTTCATCGGCCGCGGCCATGACCTCGCCGTCGCGGATGGAACCCCCGGGCTGGACGACCGCCCCGACCCCGGCGTCGGCCAACACCAACAAGCCGTCGGCAAAGGGGAAGAAGGCATCGCTGGCCGCCGCCCCACCCCGGGCCCGAGCTCCCGCCTTGGCCACGGCCAGCTCGGCCGCCACCACCCGGGACTGCTGGCCGGCGCCCACTCCCACGGCCTGGCCATCGGTGACGACGGCGATGGCGTTGGACGTGGTCCGGGCGCATACCCGCCAGGCCAGGGCGAGGTCGCGCCATTGCGACTCGGTCGGCTGCTTCTTCGTGGCCACCTGCCATTCCGAAGGCGGGGCGACGAACCGGTCGGCGTCCTGGACGAGGAAGCTCCCGCCGAGGCTCCGGAACTGGCGTACTAGCGGCTCGGGTGCCGGCGCCGAGAGCAGGCGGGTCGCCTTGCGCTTGGACGAGAGGCGGGCCAACGCGTCGTCGTCGTAGGAAGCGGCGATGATGAGGTCGGCCTGCGGTCCCTCAGCGATCCGCTCGGCCACGGCCGGGCTCATCCGGCCGCCGACGGCCACCACCCCTCCGAAGGCCGAGACCGGGTCGCACTCGAGCGCCCGTTGGTAGGCCGTCGGCAGGTCGCCCGCCACCGCCGCCCCACAGGGGTTGGCGTGCTTGATGATGGCCACGGCCACGTCGTCGTCCGAAGCCAGCTCGTGGACCAGGCGCCAGGCGGCGTCGGCATCGAAGATGTTCAGGTAGGAGAGCTCCTTGCCTCCGTGCTGGACGACGTCGTCCCACCAGGTGCCCTCCCCGAGGACCCGGTACCGGGCGCCGTGTTGGTGCGGGTTCTCGCCGTAGCGCATCGACGCCGCCCGCTCCAAGGTGAGATGGATGTTCGGGGGGAGGGCATCGCCCTCACCCTCGTCGAACCAGGCCACGATGGCGGCGTCATAGGCCGCGGTGTGGGCGAAGGCGGCCCGGGCCAGTCGCTTCCTCGTCCTGTCCGACAGCGACCCGCTGGACCGGAGCTCGTCGAGGACGGTGCCGTAGTCGTCCGGGTCGACCAGCACCCCGACGTGGGCGTGGTTCTTCGCCGCCGCCCGGACCATGGTGGGGCCGCCGACGTCGATGAGCTCGATCGACGGGTCCGAGCTGAACGGATAGAGGTTGCAGACCACCAGGTCGATGAGGCCGATGCCGCGGCGCTCCACGTCGGCCATGTGCTCGGGGTTGGAGCGGTCGGCCAGGATCCCTCCGTGGACAGTGGGGTGGAGGGTCTTGACCCTGCCGCCCAACATCTCGGGGGCGCCGGTCAGGTCGGCCACCTCGGTGTGGGCGATGCCGGCCCGGCGAAGCGCCACGGAGGTCCCCCCGCTCGAGACCAGCTCCCAGCCGAGATCGACCAGGCTGCGGGCCAGATCCTCGACCCCGGTCTTGTTATACACGGACAGCAACGCCCTCATGCCTCTACCTCCGGCCCTGATCCTCGTGCATGGGCCGGGGTGGCCGCCAGCCCATCCACGAAGCGGCGGATGGTCGCCGGGTAGAGCGTCCGCTCCACCTCTTTGATCCGCTCGTGGAGGCTCTCCTCGGTGTCGCCGGGACGGACGGGCACGGTCTGTTGGGCCAGAATCGGCCCGGCGTCCATCTCCACGGTGGCCACGTGCACCGTGGTGCCCGTCTCGGCCACGCCGGCAGCCAGCGCCTCGCGCACCGCGTGCCAGCCGGGGAAGGCCGGCAGCAAGGCGGGGTGGGTGTTGAGGATGCGCCCCGGATATGCGGTGTGGACCGGCTCAGCCAGGACCGTCCCGAACCCGGCCATGACCACTACGTCGACGGCGTGGCGCTGCAGCACCTCGGTGAGCGCGGTCGTGTAGGCGGTTCGGTCGAAACCAGCACCGAAGCCACCGAAGGCGGCCCGGTCCACCCGTTCGGACGGCACCCCGTGCTCGGCGGCCACTTCCTGGGCCCGGCAGGGCCGGTCGACGACCACCAGCCGGACCGGCAGGGAGCTTTCCAGGATGGCCTCCAGGATGGTGCCGCTCCCCGACGCCAGTACCCCGATGCCGAGGGAGCCATGGGGGTCACTGGGGGCCACGGGGGCACGCTACCAGCGAGGTGGCCGGTCTCACCCGGCCCGACGCGTCACCCGAGAGCCGGCACGCCGGGTCCGGCCCGGGGGGTCGGCCGTGTGCCCGCCCGGCGGCGTCCCGACACCCACCGCGTTTGTGGAATCGTCCCCATGCGTGCTTGCATCGGCGCAGTGCGAAAGGCAGCTCCCCTACTGGTGGCCGCTGGGGTCCTGGCCTCGCTGGCCTGTTCGGCCGGGGCGGCCGCCGCTCCCGCCCCCACGCTGTCCTCCCTGATCACAGAACAAATTCCGGCCGGATTCGTGCCCACGGCCCGAGGGAATGGCGCGTCGGACCAGCCCACCATCACCGAACCGGGTGCGCAGACGGATCAAATGCCGGTTAGTCCGGAGCTGTACCTACGGGACCCGGGCAAGACCAACGGCGGCGCCACGTTGCCCACGCTGTGGCGGCTGTGGTGGAACCCGACCTCGAAGCAGGCCCTCACGGTGTCGTTGGCGCGGTACACGGACTCCTCGCAGGCAAAGAAGGCCGTCGCCGATCTGGACGCCGCGCTCACCGGGTCGGTGAAGAACAGCGGCCTCACCCTGACGACGGTCTTCGTCCCCGCCGGCCTTCCCGGCGGCCACGGCTACAACCTCTCGGCCACCACCTCGGCCACCCCGACCAAGTCCCCGTTCACCGTGAGCGCGGTGGTGTTTCGCAGCGGGCCCGTGGAGTACCTGGTCTCCGTCCTGGCTGGCGGCACCGAGCCGGCCACCGGAGCGGTGAGCTCCTTCGCCGTCACCCAGTACCGTGACGCGTCGGCGCCGCTGGCCCGCACACCGGTCGCCCCCCCTGACGACTCGTCCTGGCCTTGGATCGTCGCCGGCGTCCTGGTGGTCCTGCTGCTCGCCGCGTTCATCGCCCGGCGGCGGGCAGTGGCCCGCAGACGCCGCCACCGGCACCGTCAACGGCGGACGCCGCGGGGCTCGCCGGCCGGCAGTCCGGGGATCACGCTTCGCCGGTGAGGGGCCGACTGCTCAGCGCTCCACTCAGGGTTGCAGGGAGCGGAGCAGGCCCTGGTCGAACGCCTCGAGCGAACCCAGGACGGCATCGCAGAACCCCCACCGTGATGACGACAGCGCCGACCCCTCCGGCACCACCACCACCCGCATCCGCGCCGCCTTGGCCGCGATCGCCCCGTTGAACGAGTCCTCGACGGCCAGGCAGGTGACGGGGTCCAGGCCCAGCTTGTCGGCCGTGGTCAGGTACGAGCCGGGGTGGGGCTTGCCCAGCGGCTCCCACTCTGCCGAGTGCCAGACGGAGACCAGCGACTCGATGTCGAGCCGGCGGAGGGCGGCCTCGATGACCACGGCGTACGATCCCGAGCACACGGCCACCTCCAGGCCCAGGCGGCGGCACAGGGCCAGCGCCTCGACCGAGCCGGGCATGGGCGGACCCTCGGCGGCGATGATGTCGGCCACCGACGCAGTGATGGCCCGCTCCACCTCGACGGGGCTCGGGCCGGTCCAGGGGAAGCGGTCCCACCAGTAGCGGACGGCATCGTCGATCCGCAGCCCCATCGTCTGGCGGACCTCGGAATCGGTCAGGTACAGGCCGAGCCGCCCGAAGACCTCGATCTCGGCCCGACGCCAGAACGGCTCGGAGTCGATCAGCAAGCCGTCCAGATCGAAGATGACGGCCCGGATCGGGCGGGCGGCGTAGGCCGACGCCGAAGCAACGTCGGTGATCAGCCCAGCTTCCGGACGATGTCGACCATGGCCTCACCGGCCTCGGTCGGGTTCTGAGCGACGGTGACGCCCGCGTCGGACAGCGCCTCCATCTTGGCCTGGGCGGTGCCCTTGGATCCCGAGATGATGGCGCCGGCGTGGCCCATCTTCCGGCCCGGGGGGGCGGTCACGCCGGCCACGTAGGACACCACCGGCTTGGTCACCGACGAGGCGATGTACTCGGCCGCCTCCTCCTCGGCCGACCCGCCGATCTCGCCGATCATCATCACGGCGCGGGTGTCGGGATCGGCCTCGAAGGCGGCGAGGCAGTCGATGAAGCTGGTCCCCGGCACCGGGTCCCCGCCGATGCCCACGCAGGTGGTCTGCCCCACGCCCTGCTGCGAGAGCTCGTGAAGGGCCTGGTAGGTCAGTGTGCCCGATCGGCTGACGATGCCGACGGGACCACCGGCCAAGGCGATGTCGCCTGAGGTGATGCCAATATTGCACTTACCGGGTGAGATGATCCCCGGGCAGTTCGGCCCGAGCAGGCGGGTCCCGGGAAACTCGCGGCGCAGCCGGTTGAAGGCCAACGCCTCGTCCTGGGCCGGGATCCCCTCGGTGATGCACACCACGAAGGGGATGCCGGCGGCGGCGGCCTCGATGATGGCGTCGGCGGCGAACTTCGGGGGCACCGAGATGAACGAGGCTGTCACCCCGGTGGCCGCCACCGACTCGGCCACGGTGGCGAACACGGGGATCCCTTCGATCTCCGATCCGCCCCGGTTGGGGTTGGTGCCGGCCACGACCTTGGTCCCGTAGGCCCGATTACGGAGCCCGTGGTAGAGGCCCTGGCTGGTTGGGCTGAGGCCCTGGATCACGACGGTGGTGTTCTCGTCGACGAAGATGCTCATGACTTTCCTCCTGCAAGGGCGACAACGCGTCGGGCGGCATCGATCATGGTCGGCTCGGCGACCAGGCGGTCCGAGAGATGGTCGGAGAGGATCTGCCGTCCGGCAGCGGCGTTGGTGCCATCGAGCCGCAAGACGATGGGCGACGAGATGTCCACCCGTTTGAGGGCTTCGAGGACCCCGTTGGCCACCTCGTCGACCCGGGTGATGCCGCCGAAGATGTTGACGAAGATCGACCGCACGGCCGGGTCCGAGTTGATGACCTCGAGGGCGGCCGCCATGACGTCGGCGTTGGCCCCTCCTCCGATGTCGAGGAAGTTGGCCGCGGTGCCCCCGCACTGGTTGACCACATCGAGCGTGCTCATGGCCAGTCCCGCCCCGTTGGCGATGATCCCCACCGAACCGTCGAGCCCGATGTAGTTGAGCCCACGGGCCTTGGCCCGAGCCTCGCGCTCGTCCTCGACGTCACTCCCGGCGAACTCCTCCCATTCCGGGTGCCGGAAGGCAGCGTTGTCGTCGAGGGTGACCTTGGCGTCGAGGGCATGGACCCGGCCCTCAGGGGTGAGGATGAGCGGGTTGATCTCGGCCAGGTCGCAGTCCCCTTCGACGTAGCACCGGTACAGGCGGACCAGGAGATCGGCCGCCTGGGCCCGGGCCACCTCGTCCAGGTTGGCCCGGTCGACCCACGCCCGGGCCGCCTCCTCGGAGAGGCCGTCCACCGGGTCGATGTGCAACATGGCGATGGCATCGGGATTGGTGACGGCCACCTCCTCGATCTCGACGCCGCCCTCGGCCGAGAGCATGCCCAGGTGGAGCTTGGCCGCCCGGTCCAGCGTGAAGCTGGCGTAGTACTCGGTGGCGATGTCGGAGGCGTGCTCGATCCACAGGCGCTCGACCACATGGCCCTTGATGTCGAGCCCCAGGATGTTCCCGGCATGGGTGCGCACCTCGTCGGCGTCGTTGGCCAGCTTCACGCCACCAGCCTTGCCACGACCCCCGACTTTGACCTGTGCCTTCACCACCACCGGATAGCCAGCCTGATCAGCCTGCTCGACGGCCTCGTCGACGGTGTCGGCCACACCTCCTTTGGACGTGGGTATGCCGAACCGGGCGAAGTACTGCTTGCCCTGGTACTCGAAGAGATCCACCGGATCCGTTCCTCTCTGTTCTCTGATCGCTCGTATTGTGTTCGCTCGTACCGCTCTGTTGGTCCGTACCGCTCTGCTGGCCCGACTGCCGTTTTGCTCGTGCTGCTGTACTTCTGGTGCCTGTGAGTTCTGGTGCCCTGTGAGTTCTGGTGCCCTGTGAGTTCTGGTGCTCTGTGAGTTCTGGTGCTCTGTGCCGTGCTCGTGGTGCTCTGTGCCGTGCTGTCGACGTGGCAGCGCCGGGAGGTGGTCGTGGTGGCCGAGGTCAGGCGCCCTCACGGCCGTCGAGGGTCTCCTCGAGCCACTGCCCGATGGCGGGGAGCGGCGCACCGGGCGTGAACACTTCGGCCACGCCCTGGTCCTTCAAGATCGGGATGTCCCCCTCGGGGATGATCCCACCGACCAGGACGAGGACATCGTCACGGTCCGCTTCCTTCAGCCCGGCGATGACCCGGGGTACCAAGGTAAGGTGCGCGCCCGAGAGGAGCGACAGGCCGACGGCGTCGGCGTCCTCTTGGATCACGGCCCGGACCACCTGCTCGGGCGTTTGATGCAGTCCGGTGTAGATGACTTCGAAGCCCGCATCCCGGAGCGCCCGGGCTATGACCTTGGCGCCGCGGTCATGCCCGTCGAGACCGGGCTTGGCCACGACCACTCGGTATGGTCGTTTCACGGCGCCGATACTAAGCGCTGACCGCATATCGAGCGCCAAACGAGCGGCCCCCTGCCTGGTCAGGGGGCTTCATGGGGTGTGCCCTCACCCGAATTGGGCGTGGTACGTTCATGCCCAGGCGTGCGAAGTCGACTACCCATATCGGAGGGCGCCGTGGCCACGCCGGCCGAAGCCGTGGAACCACCCGACGAGAGCGCGCCCCACCACCGCCGGAGCACGCGCCAGGCGGTCCTCCCGGGCCTGGTCCGCATGGCCCGTCCCCGCCAGTGGATCAAAAACCTGTTGGTCTTCGTGGCCCCCGGCGCGGCCGGGGTCCTAACCCACGGCGATGCCTTCCTCAAGGCCCTCGGCGCGTTCGGGATCTTCTGCGTCGCTGCATCGGGGACGTACTTCCTCAACGACACCATCGACGCCGACAGGGACCGCCTCCATCCGACCAAGCGGTACCGACCCGTGGCCTCCGGGGTGGTGTCGCCGACGATGGCCGTCGGTGCGGGCTCGGTGCTGTTGGCCGCGTCCTTCGCACTGGCCTGGTGGTTGGCCGGCTACCGATTGGCCCTGGTCGTCGGGTTGTACGTCGTCATCACCACGGTCTACAGCCTCTGGCTCAAGCATGAGCCGATCATCGACTTGGCCGCCGTCAGCTCCGGTTTCGTGTTGCGGGCCATCGCCGGGGGTATCGCCACCGGCGTTGTCCTCTCCGACTGGTTCCTGATCGTGGCCTCGTTCGGCTCGTTGCTCATCGTCACCGGCAAGCGATCGGGCGAGCAGAAGCTCCTCGGGGCGAACCAGGCCCAGGTGCGTCAGACGCTCGGGCGCTACGACCCGGCCTTCTTGCAAACGGTTCGGACCCTGTCGGCGGCGGTCACGGTCACCGCGTACTGCCTATGGGCCTTCGACCGGGCGGTGGCCATCCACCCCGGCCATCATCCAATCTGGTTCCAGCTCTCGATCGTGCCCTTCGTGCTCGGACTGCTCCATGTGGTCCGCCAGCTCGATGCAGGCAAGGGCTCGACCCCGGAAGACATGGCCCTGAGCGACCGCAGGCTGCAGGTCTACGGCATCTCCTGGGTCATCCTGATCGTGGTGGGGGTCTATGCCTGAGCAGGTTGGGCAGACGAGCGTGCCGCAGGCCGGCGCCGTACGGTCGCTGTTGACCGGGTGGGGCCGGACGCCCGCCACCGCGGCCGACGTCGTCCACGCCGTCCATCCCGACATCGTCGACGGCGTGGTCAGCGGGGCCATCGCGGGCGGGGGCCGGGCCGACCGGGGCCTGATCGCTCGCGGGCTGGGGCGAAGCTACGGGGACGCGGCTCAGAACGCGGGCGGAACGGTCATCGACGCCACCTGGCTCGACGCCGTCCATCACGTCGACCTGGAGGCCGGACTGATCACGGTGGGCGCCGGCGTCAGCCTCCAGACCTTGATGGAACGGTTCGTGCCCCTGGGATGGTTCGTCCCGGTTACCCCGGGGACCCGACTGGTGACCGTGGGCGGCGCCATCGCCGCCGACATCCACGGGAAGAACCACCACCGCGACGGCAGCTTCTGCAGCCATGTCACGGCCATGACCCTGGTCACGCCCACCGGGGCCAGAGACGTCTCACCCTCGTCTGACCCCGACCTGTTCTGGGCTACGGCCGGAGGCATGGGGCTCACCGGGGTGGTCACCCGAGCCACGCTGCAGATGATCCCGGTGGAATCGAGCTACATGCTGGTCGACACCGAGCGCGCCGTCGACCTTGACGACGCCATGTCCCGCATGACCTCGGGCGACGACGGCTACCGCTATTCGGTGACGTGGATCGACTGCCAGTCGACGGGAAAGAACCTCGGGCGTTCGGTGCTCACCCGCGGTGATCATGCCCGGCTCGACGAGCTCCCGGTAGCCCTGCGGCGGTCCCCGGACAAGGCCCGCCGCTTCGCGCCCCGAACCCTGTTCAACGTCCCCGTCACCCCGCCCAGCGGCCTGCTCAACCCGCTGACCGTGGGGGCGTTCAACGAGTTCTGGTTCCGAAAGGCACCCAGGTTCCAGGTGGGCACGCCCCACCGCATGTCCGGGTACTTCCATCCCCTGGACGGGGTGGGCTCTTGGAACCGGCTGTACGGGACGCGGGGATTCCTCCAGTACCAGTTCGTGGTGGGCGACGAGCAGGCCGAATCGGTGCGGAGGATCATCGAGCGACTGACCGAGGTCAAGTTGGCGTCGTTCCTGGCCGTGTTGAAGCGATTCGGGCCCGGCGACCCCGGTCCCCTTTCCTTCCCTATGCCCGGATGGACGCTGGCCCTCGACCTCCCGGTCGGCTCCGACGGCCTCGACCGGCTGCTCGACGACTTCGACGAGGAGGTCGCCGGGGTCGGTGGCCGCGTCTACCTGGCCAAAGACTCGCGGCTGGCGCCGGACATGTTCGAGCGGATGTACCCCGATGTCGACACGTGGCGGGCGGTGCGGGACCGGATCGACCCCGAGAACGTGCTGCAGTCGGACCTGAGCCGCCGACTCGGACTCACCGGGGACACCGGTGCAGCCGCCCGGCCGGGAGCCACGCCGGCGAAGAAATCGGCCACAGAGAGAGCGACGCGCAACGGCGCACCGGCCCAGACGGTGGCGAAGTCGAAAGCGGCCAAGAAGGCGGCGTCAGCGGCCAAGAAGCCGGCGCCGGTCAACAAATCGGCGAAGGCTAAGAAGGCTGCGGCCAAGCGGGCAGCAGCCAAGAAGGCGGCGGCGCCAGTCAAGGCTGCGCCGGCGAAGGCAACGCCAGCCAAGGCTGCGCCGGAAGGTACAGCGCAAGCAGCCGAGCGCACGCAAGGTCAACAAGCCGCTGGTGCAGCCGGCACCCAACCAGGAACAGGACGGACGCAACGATGATCGACGCCACCGGACGACCGCAGTCAGTGCTGGTGCTGGGAGGGTCGTCCCAGATCGCACAAGCCATCGTCAGCCAACTGGTCCCCGGACGATGCCGGACCGTCGTCCTGGCCGGCCGGAAGTCCCCCCGTCGGACCGAGGCGGCGGCTGTGGCCCGCTCGGCCGGAGCTGATGTCGTCGAAGAAGTGGAGTTCGATGTCACCGACACCGGCGGGCACACCCAATTCGCAGACGAGGTCTTCAAACGCTTCGGCGACTTCGACGTTGTCCTCGTGACCGCCGGGGTGCTGGGTGACCAGGACATCGACGAGCACGACCCGGCGTCGGCCGCCGCCGTGATCACCACCAACTTCACCGGGGTGGCAGCAGCCATGCTGGCCGTCTCGGCTCGGCTTCGCTCCCAGGGGCACGGCCGTCTTGTGGTTCTGTCGTCGGTGGCCGGCGAACGAGCCCGCCGGGCCAACTTCATCTACGGCTCGTCAAAGGCGGGGTTGGACGCCTTCTCCCAAGGCCTGGCCGATTCCCTGGTGGGGAGCGGCGTCCGGGTCATGATCGTGCGTCCCGGCTTCGTCGTCGGACGGATGACCGAGGGCATGCGGGCCCAGCCGTTTGCCACGACGCCCGAGGCAGTGGCCACCGAGGTGGTCCACGGAATCGAGCGCGGCGCCTCCGAGGTCTATGTCCCCTCGTTGCTCCGGTGGGTCTTCATGGCCATGCGCCACCTGCCCCGCGTCGTGTGGCGACGTCTGCCCAGCTGACCAGGCCAGCCCACCTGGATGGCGTTTGCCCGCTGCGGATCAGGGGACGCGGGCCGACATGGTGATGAAGTCGCGAGAGCTGGCCGAGAAATAGCGTGACGGCGAATTCACCTCGTCGTTGGTCAACCGAGCGCCGTTGGTCCCCGATGCCGGCTGACCGGCGGCAGGCGAGTAGCTGAAGAAATTGACCCACGAGGTGTTGATGTCCATCTCCATCGCCCGCACCGCCCCCGCATGCTGGAGGACGTTGGCCAGGTCGACGATCGACAGGCCCGAACCGCCGACGTAGACGAGCGCACCGTTGGCGGTGACCCCGATGCCGGACCGCCAGACCCGGAAGGCACCCCCCAATGTTGCGCCCCAGCGGGTGTTGTCGCTCTGGTTGAGGCCGGCGACCGGCTGCCCGTTATCCACGATCAGGTCGAGGTTCTGACGCACGGCGACGACGTTCGGGTTCATGGACACGTCTCGGCCCCAGACACCCACCGTCGGCGTCCCGTTGCGGTAGATGACCAGCGACGCCGCCCCGTTGACCAACGGGTAGGCGGTGTGACCGTCGGCGTAGTAGCCCCCCTGGGCGTCCTGCATCAGGAACCCCGAGTTGAACGCAGCGACCAAGGAGGATGCCGCGGTGGCCGGGATGGGCGAGTTGTTCACGTACGGGCCGCCGGAGCCCGGAATCGACTCGCCCTCGTACAGGGACGCCTTGAGCAGCGTGGTGTCCATCCAGGCCACACCGGTGACCTCGCTCGTATAGGTCGAGTCAGGGCGGACGAAGGCGGCGTACATGGCGGGGATCCCGCCCACGGTGCGGCCGATCGGGTGCCACTGGCCCTCGCCTGCGATCGGCGGCGTAGCCAGAGGGACCATCGCCGCCGGCGGCTGGAGGTGGGGCGGGCCCACGGTGGGGGCGGCAATGGCCGTCTTGGTCGGTGCCGGGATGGCTCCGGACTTGGGCTTGCCCCCCTTGGGCGGCTGATGGTGGGAGTACCAGAAGTTCTCCACCGACGTCACGATGCCGCCGCCGCCGTTCTCGCGCAGCCACTCCACGAAGCGGGTGCTGACCGGGCCGTTGGCCGGGTTGGTCATGGCCGACCCGAGCGATACCCAGATCGGGGTCATCAACAAGAGCACAACCAAGAGGATCGAGAGCTTGGGGTGACGACCGAAGATCGTGCGGCGGCGGCGGACCCGTTCGCGGTGCCGCTCCCTCCGGACGCGACGGCGCTGTCTGGCCGTGCCGGCCCCGCCGGCTCGGTGGCGATGACCCGAACCCTGTTGTGCCGGGGGACGCTCGGGCGGACCACCGGGCCGACGAGGTCGGGGGCGATCGTCGACGACCAACTGGCGTTCGCCGGGTACCGACTGGGAGCCCGGAGGCGGCTGGCCGTGGCCGTTGGAGCCGCCAGGCGGCTGACCCTGCCCATTCGAGCTCCGTGGGGGCTCGCCCTGCCCACGTGACCCGCTCGCTGGGCGCTGTCGTGAGCCGTTGCCATTGCCGTTGCCCCGGGACGGAGGACCACCGGGAGGGCCTCCGGGACGCCGCGGCGGGGAGACCGTCGAACCGTCGCCCCGGACCTCGCGCCCGCCGTCGTCGCGCGTCACCATGCCGGCGCCCCGCGATGGACGTCGGTCGTTGTCATCGTGATGGTGCAGGTTGGCGGGGCCAAAACATCCTCCACTGGCTCTGCCCGAGCCCGGCCGGGTTCAGTGGTGAACCCCACGGAACCCTCCGCCGCTGGTCCGTCCGCGAGCTAGTCATAGAGATCGTCGCCCATTAGTCTCGCATGCCCGAGGTGCCGGCCGTAGGTACCCCTGCCCGTCGTAGCCTCAGAGGCCTCACAGGGGCGGGGTGGGTGGGACCGGGGCACCGGTCGAGGCGCCGTCCGGGCGCTCAGGCTCGCTTGACCGGTGCCATCCGGAGCAGCAATTGCTTCCGGCCCACGCCGCCGAACTGCACCGTGGCCTCCGCATTCTCACCCGATCCGCTGGTGGCGAGCACCGTTCCCTCGCCCCAACGACCGTGCACCACCACATCTCCGGCCTCGAGCCCGAGGGCCTCGGCACCGGTGGAGACGGGATCGGGGCGCTTGACCCCGCTGGCGTAGCGGTCCCCCGGCGTGGCGATCCCCGTCCCGAACCGGCTCAGGCCAGGCGTGCCCGACGGCCGGTCGTACTCCCAGGCGTCACGGCCTGGCGCCGAGCGCCTGCCGCCGTAGCCGCCGGTCGGGGCGCCCACCTCCCGCACTAGCTCGGGCGGCATCTCCGACAGGAACCGACTGGGCACATTGCTGCCCGTCTTGCCGAACAGCATGCGGCTCCACGCATGCGAGACGAAGAGGTACTTCTCGGCCCGGGTGATCCCGACGTAGCACAGCCGCCGCTCCTCTTCGAGCTCGACCGGGTCCCCGAGGGTCCGGAAGTGGGGAAAGATGCCGTCTTCCATCCCGACCAGGAAGACGGCGGGGAACTCCAGGCCCTTGGCGATGTGGAGGGTCATGAGCGACACCCGGCTGGGGTCGCCGTCGAGCTCGTCCGAGTCGGCGACCAGCGAGGCCGCCTCCAAGAACTCGGGCAGGGACCGGTACTCGGCGGCCACCCCGGCCAGCTCGTCGATGTTCTCCACCCGCCCCAGGGCCTCGATGCTGCCCTCGGCCAGGAGCTCGCTGCGGTACCCGGTGCGCTCGGCGACCGCCGAGGTCAACTCACCCGGTCCGAGCGGGTCGTCCGCGCCGGCCTCGGCCTCGGCACCGCCCTCGTCGTCAGGGCCCCGGTCGCCGGGCTCATCGGGCCATGCCCCTTCCTCGGGGAACGCGTCGAAGGTCTCGTCCACCCTGGGCTGAGGCAGGGCCATCCGGTTCCGCAACTCGTCCAGAAGCCGGGCCAGGTCACCGAGGGCCTTCGAGGCCTTACCGGTGATCCCGGCCTCGTCGGCCCGGCTGACGGCCTCGCCGAAGGACACGCCGTTCAGCTGGGCCCAGCCGGCCAGTCGGGCCACCGACGTCTCCCCGACCCCCCGCTTGGGCACGTTGACGATGCGCCGCCAGCTCACCTCGTCGTCCGGGTTGACCAGTACCCGCAAGTAGGCCAGGACGTCCTTCACCTCGCGGCGGTCGTAAAACCGCGTGCCCCCCACCACCTTGTAAGGGACCTCGTAGCGGACCAGCGCCTCTTCGAGGGCGCGGCTCTGGGCGTTGGTCCGGTAGAAGACGGCCACATCGCCCCACCGGAGGCCCTCTTCCCGGTGGAGCCGGCCGATCTCGCTCGACACCCACGCTGCCTCGTCGTGCTCGTCCTCGGCCCGGTAGCGGGTGATGATGGCCCCGGCTCCCACGTCGGTCCACAACGTCTTCGGCTTCCGGGAGACGTTGTTGGCGATCACCGCGTTGGCGGCGTCGAGGATGGTCTGGGTCGACCGGAAGTTCTGTTCGAGGGTCACGGTGGTGGCGTCGGGGAATGCCGCCTCGAATTCCAAGATGTTGGTGATGTCCGCCCCCCGGAACCGGTAGACGGACTGGTCACTGTCCCCCACCACCACGATGTTGCGGTGCTCGCCGGCCAAGAGCACAGCCAGCGCGTTCTGGACCGCGTTGGTGTCCTGGAACTCGTCGATGAGGATGTGGGTAAACCGCTGGCGGTAGAGCTCGAGGACGTCGGGGTGCTCCCGGAACAGCCGGACCGCGTTGAGCAGCAGGTCGTCGAAGTCCATGGCGTTGGCCGCCACCATCCGTCGCTGGTACTCGTCGTAGACGTCGGCGATCCGCCGGTCGAAGATGGTCACGGTGGCCGCCCGGTACTCGGCCGGGCCTTGCTGGCTCGACTTGGCCTGGCTGATCTGGCCGAGGATGCTGCGGGGCGACAGCTTCTTCGTGTCGATGTCCAGCTCGCGGCAGATGATCTCGATCAGACGACGCGAATCGGCGTCGTCATAGATGGTGAACGAGCCCTTGTACCCGAGGCGGTCGCCGTGGGCCCGGAGGATGCGGACGCAGGCCGAGTGGAAGGTGGACACCCACATGCGCCGGCCCCGCGGGCCGACCAGAGCGGCGACCCGCTGGCGCATCTCCTCCGCCGCCTTGTTGGTGAAGGTGATTGCGAGTATCTGCCAGGGGGCGGCGTCACCCATGGCGATGAGGTGGGCGATCCGCCGGGTGAGGACCCTGGTCTTGCCCGACCCGGCTCCGGCCACGATCAAGAGCGGGCTGCCCCGGTGGGTGACCGCGTCCCGCTGCGGCCCGGTCAGTCCCTCGACCAGCTCATGGGCGGCAACCTGGCGGAGCCCGGCGCCGCCGACGTCCTCGCGACGGCCCGACGACTGCGTGCTGCCGTCTACGGCCGTCACTCCCATTCGATGGTGCCGGGGGGCTTGGACGTGATGTCCAGAGCCACCCGGTTGACGCCGTCGACCTCGTTGATGATCCGCGAGGAAAGGCGCTCAAGCAGGTCGTAGGGCAACCTGGCCCAGTCGGCCGTCATGGCGTCGTCGCTGGTGACGGCGCGAATCACGATGGGGTAGGCGTAGGTGCGGCCGTCGCCCATCACTCCGACCGTGCGAACAGCGGGAAGGACGGCGAAACTCTGCCACAGCTGGCGATAGAGGCCGGCGCGGCGGATCTCTTCCGTCACGATGGCATCGGCGCCTCGCAGGATGTCGGCCCGCTCGGGGGTGGCCTCGCCCACGATGCGAACGGCCAGGCCGGGACCGGGGAACGGCTGGCGCCACACGATGTCCGGGGGGAGGCCCAGCTCCTCCCCCACCGCCCGGACCTCGTCTTTGAACAGCAGCCGCAGCGGCTCGATCAGGTCGAAGGCCAGGTCGTCGGGGAGGCCGCCGACATTGTGGTGCGACTTGATCTTGGCCGCGTCGGCCGAGCCCGATTCGATGACGTCTGGATAGAGCGTGCCCTGGACCAGGTAGCCGGCCGCTTCAACCCCGGCGGCATCGCCCCCGGCCGCCTCGGATCGGGCCGAGCCACCGGGTCGGGCCGAGCCCTCCCCACTGACCAGGTCACGGGCCACCTCTTCGAAGACGCGGATGAACAGCTCGCCGATGGTCTTGCGCTTCACCTCGGGATCGGTGACGCCGGCGAGCGCCGAGAAGAAACGGTCGGCCGCCTTCACGTGGACCAAGTCGACGTGGAACTGCCGCCGGAACGTCTCCTCGACCTGTTCGCTCTCGCCCGACCGCATGAGGCCGGTATCGACGAACACGCAGGTCAGCTGGTCGCCGATGGCCTTGTGCACCAGGGCGGCGGCCACCGCCGAGTCCACCCCGCCCGACAGCGCGCAGAGGACGCGGGCCGTGCCCACCTGGGCTTGGATGGCGGCCACCTGGGTCTCGATGATCGAGGTGTGGGTCCACGACGGTGGGCATCCACAGACGTCGTAGAGGAACCGCTCGAGGAGGTCGCGGCCCCGCTCGGTGTGGACCACCTCGGGGTGGAACTGCACGCCGTAGATGCGACGCACGGGGTCGTGCAGCGCGGCAACCGGGGCGTCGGCACTCCGGGCGGTGGGGATGAAGCCCTCGGGGACGACGGCGATGCCGTCAGCGTGGCTCATCCACACCTCGGCGTCGGTCGGCCAGTCGACGAACAACGGGGAGCGCTCGGTCAGGGTCACCGTGGTGCGCCCGTACTCGCCCCTGCCGGTGCGAGCCACCTCGCCGCCAAGCTGCAGGGTCAGCAGTTGGGCGCCGTAGCAGATACCGAGGATGGGAACGCCCGAGTCGTAGATGGCCGGGTCGATGGCCGGCGCCGGCGTCTCGTTCACCGACTTCGGGCCGCCGGACAGGATGATCCCCTGGGGCCTGTGGGCCAGCAACTCGGCGGCTGTGGCCGTGTGGGGCACGATCTCCGAGTAGACGTGGGCCTCACGCACCCGCCGGGCGATGAGCTGGGCGTACTGGGCCCCGAAGTCGACCACCAGGATCGGCCCGTCCGCCGGGCCGGTGCCGGGCCGCGGACCGGGAGTGGTCAATGGCCCATGCCCACGCCCTGCGAGCGTTGCAGGTCCTTGCCTTCGGTCTGGAGCGACGGGGCCACCATGACCTCGGCCTTTTGGAACTCCTTCACCGACTGGTACCCACAGGTGGCCATGGCCGTGCGCAGGGCCCCGAACAGGTTCATCCGGCCGTCGTTCTCATGGGCTGGGCCGAGCAGGATCTCTTGGAGAGTGCCGCGGGTGGTGGTCTTGACCCGCGCCCCCCGAGGGAGGGTGGGATGGAAGGTGGCCATGCCCCAGTGGAAGCCGCGGGCCGGGGCCTCGACGGCGGACGACAGGGGGGAGCCCAGCATCACCGCATCGGCCCCGCAGGCGATGGCCTTGGCGATGTCCCCGCCCTTGGACATGCCACCGTCGGCGATCACATGGCAGTACACCCCGGTCTCGTCGAGGTGCCGCATCCGGGCCCCGGCCACGTCGGCGATGGCCGTGGCCTGGGGCACGCCAATACCGAGGACGCCCCGGGTGGTGCAGGCGTTGCCCGGGCCCACCCCGACCAGGACACCCACCGCGCCTGTCCGCATGAGGTGGAGGCCGGCCTGGTAGGAGGCACAGCCGCCGACGATGATCGGGATCTCGAACTCACGGATGAACCGCTTGAGGTTGAGGGGCTCGGCCGTCTTCGACACGTGCTCGGCCGAGACCACCGTGCCCTGGATGACGAGGAGGTCCAGCTCCGCCTCGAGCAGGGAGGAGGCGAACATTTCCGTCTTTTGCGGGGTGACCGATGCGGCCGTGGTGATACCGGCCGCCTTCATCTCCTTGATGCGCTGGGTGACCAGGTCCATCTGCACCGGCTCGGCGTACATCTGCTGCATGCGGGCGGTGGCCTTGTCGGCGGAGAGCTCGCGGATCTCGTCGAAGAGGTTGGTGGGGTCCTCGTAGCGCGTCCAGAGTCCTTCGAGGTTCAAGACTCCGAGCCCACCCAGGCGCCCGACCTCGATGGCCGTCGTGGGGCTGACGACGCCGTCCATGGCCGAGGCCATGAGGGGCAGTTCGAACTGGTAGGCATCGATCTCCCAGCTGATGTCCACGTCTTCGGGATCTCGCGTCCGGCGACTGGGGACGATGGCGATGTCGTCGAACCCGTACGCCCTCCGTCCCGATTTGAAGATGCCGATCTCGATTTCAGCCACGGTGTCGTCCTCCGGCCCTTGTCGCGTTCATCCGAACCGTGCAGCACGTCCCCGACATCACCGCGCCCATCGGCATGACTACAGGATACCGCCTGGAGGCCCCCGCCCCTGCGACACGGATGGCGCTGGGAGCGGCATTTTTCGCGGTGCGGAGTGAACCGATCGGGGCCGGGCCGATCAGGCCCCGAGGGGCTCGCCCGTCCCGAGGACCAGGCTCAAGAGGTCGACCAGGATCCGAGCCGTCGCCCCCCAGATCATCTCGCCGCCGGCCTCGAAGAACCAGACCGGGAATTCGGCGTCCGAGCGCCCGTCGAGCGGCGGGGCCCCGGGCACTGACCACCATTCCTCGTGGAACACACCGTCGACCAGGAGGTCGGCCAGGGCCAGGTCGAAGATCCTGGCCACCTCGCCCGGGTTGGCGGTCAGGGAGGGACGGGCCTCGAGCACCCCCACCACCGGGGTGACGAGGGTGTTGGACGACGCCGTGGCCAGTTGGTCGAGCGTGCCCACGACCGAGACGGCGGACGGGTCGAGCCCGACCTCCTCCCAGGCCTCCCGGAGGGCGCCGGCAACGACCTCCTCGCCGGCATCGAGCCGGCCCCCGGGAAAGGCCACCTCGCCGCGATGGGAGCGCAGATCGCTCGACCGCACGGTCAGGATGACCCGGGTCTCACCGGCCTGCTCATAGAGGGGCACGAGCACGGCGGCGGGCCCCGTCGGCTCCTCCCGGAACGCCGACATCCTCCGTCGCCGGTCTTGGTAGCCGGCCACCCAGCCGCCTCCCGCGGCCACAGCGGCGCGCACCTGTTCGAGGCCGATCGATCGGCGGCTCGGCTCATCCAGCTCCGCCCAGCGCGCCGGGCGTCCGGCCCGGCTCCGGGCCGGACGGGGAATGACCTGTCTCGGAGTGCTCGGATCAACAGTCGGGGGAGGCATCAGTGGCTCCAGGCTATGTCGAAGCAGTGCCGGACCGGCCGGATACCTGACAGTGAGAACGCAGGTTCCCGCAGGTAGAAGGCGCCCGCGTACGCTACACGGCGTCCGCCACCGCCGTGAGGAGCCCGATGACAACCAGCGAATCGCCCGCATCCGGCGAGGCGTCGGCGAAGCAATGCCAGACTGCTCGACGATGAGCACGGCACTGGGCGGTCGCTGCGACGGGCGGTTCGAGCAAGTCCGAGCGGCATTCGCCGCCAACTTCGCCGAGCAGGGCGAGGTGGGCGCGGCCGTCAGCGTGATCATCGACGGCAAGCTGGTCGTCGACCTGGTCGGGGGGCTGGCCGACCCGGCGAGTGGGCGCCCCTGGGGGCCGACCACCCTGGTGGATTTCTATTCGGTGGGCAAGGCCGTGGTCGGCCTGCTGGCCCTGCAGCTCGTCGATGCCGGCCTGATCGGCCTCGACAGCCCGATCGCATCGGTGTGGCCCGAATTCGGCCGGGGGGGCAAGGAGGCGGCCACCGTGCGCCACGCCCTGTCGCACCAAGCGGGGGTGCCGGCCATCCGGGAGCCCCTCACCAACGAGGACCTGTGGGACTGGGACCGGATGACGGCCGCCCTGGCCGGGACCGAGGCCTGGTGGGAACCGGGTACCCGCCACGCCTATCACACCAACACCTACGGGCACCTGGTGGGCGAGCTCGTCCGGCGAACGACGGGCGAGATGCCCGGGACGAGGCTGCGCGCCGTGGCCGACTCGTTGGGTGCCGACCTGTGGTTCGGCGTCCCGCCGTCCGAACAGGAGCGATGCGCCAAGGTGATCTGGGCCTCCCCGCTGGACCCGGTGGAGATCCAGACGGACGAGCTCATGGGCGATCCCCGGATGGTGGCCCTCGGGTACTTCAATCCCCCCGGGTACTCCTCGGTGGGCGTGGTCAACTCCTCCTCCTGGCGAGCCGCACAGGTTCCCTCGACCAACGGGCACGGCACGGCAACCGGGGTGGCCCGCTTCTACGCCGCCCTGCTCGAGCCCAACCGTCTGCTCTCGCCCAGCCTGCTGGCCGAGGCGACCCGGGCACAGTCCGAGGGCTATTGCCCGGTACTGGGCGAGAAGACCACGTTCGGGCTGGGTTTCAAGCCCACCGTCGCTCGCCGACCCTTCGGGCCGAACCCGCGGAGCTTCGGGCACTTCGGGACCGGCGGTGCGGTCGGGTTCGCCGATCCCGACGCCAACGTGGCCTTCGGCTATGTGATGAACCACGTGATCCCGAGGTGGCAGAGCACCCGCAACCGGGCCTTGATCGACGCTGTCTACCGGTCTCTGTGAGCCGCAGCCCGGCTCCGTGCCTGTCTGCCGCGGCGATTTCGGGCCCGAAACGCGCGTCGGCCGGGCCCCGAAGGACCCGGCCGACCACAAACCGTTCCTGACCGCCGGAGCGGCCGGGGAGGTCTTACATCATGCCGCCCATGCCACCCATGCCGCCGCCCATGGCGGCAGCCGCGGCCGCAGCCGCAGCCGGATCGGCCTTCTCGGGCTTGTCAGCCACCAGCGCTTCAGTGGTGAGCAGCAGGCCAGCAATGGAGGCGGCGTTCTGCAACGCCGACCGGGTCACCTTGGCCGGGTCGATGATGCCCACCTTGACCAGGTCCTCGAACTCACCGGTGGCTGCGTTCAGGCCGACCGAACCGCTCTCCGACTCGACCTGACGGACCATGACCGATCCCTCGAGGCCGGCGTTGTTAGCGATGCACCGAAGCGGCTCGGCCAAGGCCTTGGCCACGATCGAGGCGCCAGTGGCCTCGTCCCCGTCGAGCGAGTCGACGACCTTCTGGACGGCGGTACGGGAGCGGACCAGAGCGGTGCCGCCTCCGGCCACGATGCCCTCTTCGACCGCAGCGCGGGTGGCGGAGAGCGCATCTTCGATGCGGTGCTTCTTCTCCTTCAACTCCACCTCGGTGGCGGCGCCCACCTTGACCACGGCCACGCCACCGGCCAGCTTGGCCAAGCGCTCCTGGAGCTTCTCCCGGTCCCAGTCGGAGTCGGTGTCGTCGATCTCCCGCTTGATCTGGGCGATCCGACCCTTCACCTCGTCCTCGCTTCCGCCGCCGTCCACGATGGTCGTGTCGTCCTTGGTGACGATGACCCGGCGGGCACTGCCCAGCAGGTCGACGGTGGTGGTGTCGAGCTTGAGGCCGATCTCCTCGGAGATGACCTGGCCACCGGTGAGCACGGCGATGTCCTGCAGCGTCGACTTGCGACGCTCGCCGAACCCGGGGGCCTTGACGGCCACCGAGGTGAACGTGCCCCGGATCTTGTTGACGACCAGGGTGGCCAGCGCCTCTCCCTCGATGTCCTCGGCGATGATCAGGAGCGGCTTGGCCGTCTGCATCACCTTCTCCAGGACCGGGACCAGGTCGTGAACGGCGCTGATCTTCTGGTTGGCGAAGAGGATCAGGGGCTCGTCCAGGACGGCCTCCTGGCGCTCGGTGTCGGTGACGAAGTACGGGGACAGGTAGCCCTTGTCGAACTGCATGCCCTCGGTGAACTCGAGGTCGATACCAAAAGTGTTGGACTCCTCGACGGTCACGGTGCCGTCCTTGCCCACCTTGTCGATGGCGTCGGCCAGGACGTCGCCGATGGCCCCGTCAGCCGCCGAGATCGCCGCGATCTGTGCGATCTCGGTCTTGGAGTCGATCTCCTTGGACTGGTCCTTGATGGAGTCGACGGCCGCTTTGACCGCGCTGTCGATGCCCTTGCGCAGGCCCAGCGGGTTGGCACCGGCGGCGACGTTGCGGAGTCCCTCGCGGATGAGGGCCTGGGCCAGGACGGTGGCGGTGGTGGTGCCGTCTCCGGCGACGTCGTTGGTCTTCGTCGCCACCTCCTTGACCAGCTGGGCGCCCATGTTCTCGAAGGCATCCTCGAGCTCCACCTCACGGGCGATGGACACCCCATCGTTGGTGATGGTGGGAGCACCGAATTTCTTCTCGATCACCACGTTGCGGCCCTTGGGGCCGAGGGTGACCTTGACCGTGTCGGCGAGCTTGTTCACTCCCGACTCGAGGCCGCGCCGAGCAGCCTCGTCGAACTTGAGGATCTTGGGCACGTTACTTACTCACCTTCGCCAGAACGTCACGACTCGAGAGGATCAAGAGATCCTCGCCATCGGAACTGATCTCGGTCCCTCCGTACTTGGAGTAGACGACCGTGTCACCGACGGCGATGTCCAATGGGACGAGCTCGCCCG
>DATDHU010000121.1:0-34545 GCA_036521415.1 Acidimicrobiales bacterium | reverse complement strand
CTCAGGGGAGGGGAGTGAGGGTCCGGCCAGGGTCATACCGGATTTCGCTCTGGAGTGGGGCCGAGCAAGCTGCATGCATGGACACTGCCGCTTCTCACAGCGCATCACCTGGTCCGGCCGCCACGGAACCCGATGGTGCCGGTTCCCTACCCCGCTCGACGACGAGCCCGGACCACCTGCGCCGGCCCAACCAGGGCCGGATGCTGGCCGGCGTGGCTGCGGGCATCGCCGAGTGCTTCGACTTGGACCCCACCGTGGTTCGGATCGGGTTCGTCGCCCTCGGCCTGCTCGGCGGACTCGCCGTCCCGATCTACGTGGCCGGGTGGCTGCTGATGCCCGCCGAGGACGCCGACCTGTCGGTGGGCGAGGAGCTCCTCGCCCACGTGCGAGCGAGCTGATCGCCATGCCACCAATCGAAATGGAAGGACAGACCGTGCGCTACCGCCGGGACCCCGGTCGGACCGCTGGTGGGCGCCGACCCATGGCCGACCCCACCATCCGGGCCTCCGATGCCGAGCGGGCCGAGGTGGCCGACAACCTCTCCCGTCACTTTGCCGATGGACGTCTGGACCAACCCGAGTTCAAGCGGCGGTTGGACCAGGCCATGGAAGCAACCACCCGGGGCGACCTGGACGGCCTGTTCGACGACCTGCCCCGGCTGCCGTCCGAGCCCTCGGTGGAGCCAGAGCACCGGCGGAGGATCGGGCTGCGGCTCGTCCCGCTCATGGCCATCGTCGCCGTTCTCTCCCTGGTGGTATTGGCGTCCCGGCCGGAACACGATTGGTTCCACGTGCCCTGGGTGTTGTTCGTGGTGGCCGGGTTCTTGCTGTGGCGCCGGGCCCGGCACCACCGCCCGGTCGGCCACCGGCGATCGGAGCTCGAGCCGTAGGGCCGAATTACTGGGGCGCCCCGGGCCGTCACCGGCCCATCGTTGATCCCGAGCCCGTCCTTGGCCCATCGTTGCTTTGGGGTCGCTGGTCGGTGGTCGCTGGTCAGTGGTCGCTGGTCGGTGGTCGCTGGTCGGTGGTTGCTGATCGCTGGTCGGTGGTTGGGGCTGGGAAGCTCGCAAGCATGTGGGTAGCCTTCGACCCATGAGCATGGAGACACGCCCCTTGGGGCGAACCGGAGCGGACGTGACCGTCCTCGGGTACGGCGCTATGGAACTGCGGGGCCAGAGGCGAGGGCCGGCCATCGACGACGAGGAGGCCGGTCGGCTCCTCAATGCCGTGCTCGACGGGGGCATCAACATCATCGACACTGCCATCGACTACGGCCGGAGCGAGGAGCTCATCGGCCGGTACGTGGGCGGGCGCCGCGACGAGTTCTTCCTCGCCTCGAAGTGCGGGTGCCTGCTGGGCGAGCCGCCGCCAGGGTCGACGCCTCCGTTCCCCCACGACTACAGCGCCGGCAACATCCGGGCCGGGACCGAGCAGAGCCTCCGCCGGCTGGGCACCGACCGGCTCGATCTCCTGCAGGTGCACATGTCGCCCAGCCGCGCCCAGATGGAGGCGGACCAAACCGTCGAGACCCTGATCGCCCTGCGCGACGAGGGAAAAGTCCGCTTCATCGGGATGTCGGGGATCCTGCCCAACCTGCCCGACCACATCGCCATGGGCGTCTTCGACGTGTTCCAGATCCCCTATTCGGCCGTCCAGCGCGAGCACGAGGACCTGATCATTGAGGCTGCCGCGGCCGGCGCCGGCACCCTGATCCGTGGCGGCGCCGCCCGCGGCGGTCCCTCCGGTGACAAAGACTGGCGCCAGGGCCCGCTCGGGCTGCCCGAGGGTGAAGGACAGCGACGCTGGGAGTCCTCGCACCTGGAAGACCTGCTCGGGGACATGAGCCGGCTCGAGTTCGTGCTGCGATTCACCCTCAGCCACCCGGCCCTGTCGAGCACCATCGTCGGTACTTCGACGACGGAGCACCTCCGCACCAACCTGGCCATCGCCGAGAAGGGGCCGTTGCCGACCGACCTGTACGAGGCAGCCAAAGTCCGGCTGGGAGCGCCCAGCTCGGCCTGATGGCTCTGCCTTGTGTTGCCTGAGTGTGCCCCTCAGTCGTTCCCGGACGAGAGTTGCCTGAGTTTGCCCCTCAGTCGTTCCCGGACGAGACCTGGTCGTTCCCCGACGAGACCCGGTGCGCAGGCCCCTCACGGACCAACTCGGGATAGCGCCCATCGTCAAAGGCGGCAATGAACTGGCCCACCGGTTTCGGGACGGGGACGAGCATGGTGCCGTGAAAGTAGAAGGGGGTCGACGGCGTCGTGGATGCCTTGAGGCAATTGCTCCCCACCGCCACCGACTGCACGCGCGAATCTGACCCCAGGACCGCGCCGAGGTAGAGCGCGACCGCGCAGCCCTCCGGGTTCTTCGGCACACCCCGGATACCGACCCGCTGCAATGTCGCCGCTACTTCCCGGTGACTGGCTCCCAGATCGGTAAGGAGGCCTTGGATCTGCTGCTTCAGCTGCCGCCGATTGCCCATGTCTGCCCCCGTTCCGGAGTCCTGTTGTACTCCCTACCCCTTACCTCCCATTGAGTAACGTGTCAATCCAACCTGGAAAAACACCAGCCAGTCCGGCATGCAGTCGCGAGAATCACCAGGTGGCGATCTCTGGGATGACCGAGGTGCCCAGCAGGTCGAGCGCGTCAAGGGGCAGGCCCGGCCCCATGGCGTAGGCCACGGTGAAACCCAGGTCGTGTTGGGCCCGCAGCTCTTCGAGGAGGGGACCGGCCTCGCTCTGCGGCCCGACGAGGAGGTTCGAGGTCTTCTCGATCTCGTCGTAGTTGCGACCCTCACGCCCGCAGTGCTCGGCCAGCACCTCGAGCTTGTGGGCGGCTTCGGGTCCAAAGAAGATGTTGCAGGCATCGGCGTACTTGGCCACCAGGCGAAGGGTTTTGCGCTCGCCGGACCCCCCGATCATCAGCTTGGGTCGAGGCCGGCTCAGGGTCTGAGGCGAGTTCAGCGTACGGCCGAGGTGGTAATGGGTGCCGTCGAATGGCCCGTCGTCATCACACCACATCTGCAGGCAGATCTGCAGCGCCTCCTCCAGCCGCTCGAACCGCTCGGCCATGGGCGGGAAGGGAAGGCCGATCCCGGCCGCCTCCTCGTCGTTCCATGCCGCGCCGATGCCCAGGCCCGCCCGGCCGCCCGAGAGCACGTCGAGCGTGCTGACCGCCTTGGCCACGAGGCCCGGCTCGCGGTAGACGACCCCGGTCACCAGCGTGTGCAAGAGGACCCGCTCGGTATTGGCCGCCAGGAAGCCGAGCGTGGTGTACGCCTCGAGCATGGCGTGCTCGGGGGGGCCGAGCATGCCGATCTGCCAGACGTGGTCCATCACGGTCAGGCGGGCGATGCCGACGTCCTCAGCGGTTTTGGCCACCTGTACGAGGTCGGGCCCAAGCTTGCCGTCGCCTCCCGGCCAGCTGAAATCGGCAATGTGAAATCCGAGTTCCATCGTCGGTGTCCTTCCGTCGGTCCGGTAAGCGCACGATAGGAGATTGCCCGGTTCGCTGGGGTCCGCTCGGGGAGGAGATAGCCGCGGTCCACTCAGGCGGACCCGCGGGCGACAGCCCCGGTCCGCTCAGGTGCCAGGGGCGGTGGCTCCGCCCGGTGGGGTGGTGGCGCCCGGTGGGGTGGCGGCGCCGGCTTCGCCCGGTGGGGTGGCGGCGCCGGCGGTGGCCACGTCCTGTGGATAGGTCCGGGTGGCGCGGAACAAAATGACGGCGTTGGCAGCCAGGGGGATCAGCATGACGACGAAGGTCCATTGGAGCCCCGAGCGCCCGCCTCCGAACACGTACTGGGACACGGCCCCGAACAACAGGGGAGCGAGGGCCTGGGCGCCGGTCCGGAGCAAGGTGCGGAGCCCCTCGGCCCGGCCCCAGAGCAGCGGGGGCACGATATCCAGGCGTGCCGCATCGATGGGAGGGTTCTGGGCCGACAGCATGAAGGCAGCAACGACGATGTAGGGCAGCGCCATGAGCACGCTGCGAGTGAAGAGGGCCGGGATGAACATCACGGTGGTGATGGCCGCCGCCACCGCGCTGACCAGGATGCGGGCGTTCACGTACCGGCGATGGAGCAGGTAGTCGCTGAGCCGGCCGCTGAGCAGGACGCCGATGAGCGCGCCCGCACCGATCAGGAGCATCAAGAAGTTGGCCAACACCTGGCCGACGCTGTACTGGTCCCGAACGAATTCGACACCGAAGGTCTGCACCCCAGCTAGGAAGTAGTAGCCGCAGGCGCTGGCCACGATCAGGATCACGTTGGTCCGAATTCGGAGAATGAAGCGGGTCGCAGCCACGATGCCCATCTTCGCTGCGTCACTCCGGAGCACCCGTTCCTCGTCGGGCTGGACGGCCCGTTCCCGGACGAGCCGCTGGGCGTCGGTCTCCTGGGATGGCACCTCTCCCTCGACCTCGCCCAGCTTCGGCGTCACCGGATTGTCGGTGGGCACGACGGCCGTCCCCGCTGTCGGCTCCAAGGGTGCTCGGGCTCCTCGGGCCGGTTCGGGCAGGCGGAATACGAACCAGGCCAGCACGAAGGCCGGTATGCCCAGCACGGCGAAGGCCGCACGCCAGGAAAGGGCGGCGACGTCGCCAGTCACGGCGAAGCCGAGGCCGGCACCGAGCAGCTCGCCGGCCAAGACGTAGCCGTAGATACGGCCCCGTTCGGCACTGGCGAAGTAGTCCCCGACGAGGGAGGCCACGATCGGCCCGGCGGCCGCGGTCAGGACGCCAAGGACCAGGCGGGTCAACAACAGTTCGCCGAACGAGCTGACGGTGGCGCTCCAGATCATCGCCGCGCCCCAGAACATGATGGCGATCCCGAGGACCACGGTTCGGCGGGTCTTGTCGGCGAGGACACCGAAGGGGACGCTGGCCACCGCGGCAACCAGCGAGCTCACGGCGACGAGAAGACCGATGTCGGTGTTGGAGATCCCCAGCCCTTGGCGGAGCTCGATGGCCGAGGCCCCAACGGTGGCGGTGTCTGCGCTGCTGAGGCCGAGCACGCAGGCCAGCAGGACGATGACTTTGGTGCGCTTATGACCGCCGAGCGTGAACTCCAACCGGCGCTGGGCCCGCTTCGCACCGCGCCCGACGAGGTCCCGGAAGGCGGCGCCTCTGGTGGGCTGGCCGCCGGCTCGGACGGGCCTGTCGCCGAACGGGCCCGTCATTCCAGCTCCCCGGCGTCAAGGCGTCGACCGATGAGAAAGATCGTACCGAAGTCACCTCACCATGACGACTTCCCTGACCGATCCTGCTCATGGGCGGCGGGTACTCGCGCCGCCAACCGTTCCCTCCACAATCCCGACAGTTGATTTCCAATAATTTCCCGCCAATCGTGTACATGTACAGTTGTAATTTGAGTACATGTACACGATCCCTTCGGCACAATCCCAGTGGTTAATTTTTTAGACCGATCAAGTACATGTACAGTTTAATTCAAGTACATGTACAACAAATCGGCAACACCGGTGCAATTGGACACACCGGCGGGACTCTGCTCCGCCCGGACCATCACGCCCGGACGGGCAGTGGGGCGGGGTCAAGCGGTCAAGGGAGCGACCACCCCCCCCACCAGAGCAAGAACCCGCCCGGGTGCGACCGGCGCTTGACGCCGCCCCTGGCGGACCATCTCACCGACCGACAATGGATCGGGAGGTAAGGGAGCTCCACTCCACCGCCGAGACCTTGACCCTGAGCCGCTCGGCCTGCAAGCCCCCTTACCTCCTACATGCCACCATCGCCTACATGCCACCATCGCCTACATGCCACGTTGGCCTCATCGGCACGGGGCAATCACGGTCGACGAGACGGATGCCGCGATCAGCTCCACGCATGGATTGTTTGCGTGACACGCACGCACGGGGCCGGGCTACGGGGTGCCGATCACGGGCAAGGTGAGCCCGCACGCTGGTTGGAACCCTGGGGTGTCGGGACCGAGCGCGTTGACCACGTCCTGGATGGCAACCGTGTCGTAGGCGATGCCCAGGTGGTCGGTGCCGTCGGCCGGGCACTGATCCTGGAGGGTGATGTTCTCGGCCCCCGGCGTCTCGAGGAAGGCCGACTGGTAGGGCGTCACCACCTCGTCGTGGGTCGTCTCGATGCTGACCAGCATGACGCCGGGAACCCCGTCGCCGCCGGCGTTGAGAGCCTGGATAAACGGCGAGCCGACCTCCTGCTCGGTGCACGCCGCGCACCCGATGAGGGTGGTGGTGGCCGGCAGCCCGAGTGTCGTATCCGAATTGATCAGGGCGAACAGGCCGTCGAGATTCGTCCCGTGATTGGAGGGGGCCAGGCCGACGAGCTCGTGGACGGCCGAAGCGCCACCGTCGCGGGTCATGTACCACCGGGGCATCATGCCGCCCTGGGACCAGCCCACCAGGTCAACCTGGGCCGAACCCGTTTTGGCCCTGACCTGGTCAACAAAGGCGGCCAGCTGGTGGGCCGAGTCCTCGATGGGCCCAATCGAGGACACGCGCCCGCCGGTCAGGGTGGTCAAGGCGGTCTGCCCGTAGTTCATCCCGTAGACGCAGTAACCGAGGTTGGCCAGGATGGGACCGAGGGCCTGCCACGTCTCGGCCACGTTGTAGAGGGTGCCGGGAAGCAGGATGACGGGGTAGGGGTGGGCGACGTTCGGGCGGCAGGCGGCCAGGTTGACGCCGGGCGGCGAGGACGTGGGTGCGTCGAGCTCGGCCAGGTACCCCGTGGCCGCGGTACCCACCGGGTACTGAGGTGCGGCGGGCACCGTCGCCACGGCCGCAGCCGATCCGGCCGTCAGTGTGGCCAGCGCCATGCTGGCCGCGAGGCCGACCAGCGCCCATCGGGATCTCATGCTCAGGTGCCATACCCACTACCGGGTCGCACTATCCCGGGTCGCTACTATCCCCGGTCGCCATCGGCGGGCATCGAGTAATGGGCCCAACGCGTACGGTATTGACGGAGCCTCTCGCGGAGCGTCTCACGGTGCGTTTCGCGGGGTCCGTCGCATGGGGTGCGTAGGGAGGTCTGACCATGGCCGATGTCGAGTCGACGAGGGGCGAGGACGGGGGACAGGAGGACGTGGTGACCAAGACCAGCCCGCGATCGGTGGCCGATACGGTGTCCCGTCTGAGTGAGCTGGTCAAGGCAAAGGGGATGAAGCTGTTCGCAGTTCTCGACCAGCGGTCCGAGGCGCGCCAGGTCGGGCTGGAGTTGCGTCAGACCACGCTGGTCCTTTTCGGTAGCCCCGCCGCAGGCACCCCGGTCATGGCGGCCGCGCCCTTGTCCGCCCTCGATCTGCCCCTGAAGGTGCTGGTGTGGGAGGACGGCGACCAGACCAAGGTCTCCTATGTCGCACCGCACGCACTGGCCACCCGCTACCGGCTCCCTGTCGATCTAGCCGAGAACCTGTCCGGCATCAACGGGCTCACCGACGCGCTGGTTGCCCCCTGACTGGTCAGGGCCATCGGGGTCGCCGAGCTCGGCTGCTCAGGTCCCGGTCGCCTCGGGATCCAGGCTGACCGTCTCCTCGAGCGCCTTGGGGGGGTACACGATCCAGTGGATGACGGCCGCGAGGATGCCGCCGACCAACGGGGCCACGATGAACAGCCAGACCTGCGACAGCGCTGTGCCGCCCACGATGAGGGCGGGCCCGAGGCTCCGGGCCGGGTTCACCGACGTGCCGGTGATGGGAATGCCGATCAGGTGGACGACGGTCAGAGTCAGGCCGATGACCACGCCGGCGGTGGCCGCATTGGCGAGCTTGTTGGTCACCCCCAGCACGACGAAGACGAACAAAGCGGTGAGGATCACCTCGGCCACGAATGCCCCGCTCTGGCTGATGTGGATCATCGAGCTCTTGCCGTAGCCGTCGGCACCGAGACCGGTGCGGGACGTGCTGTAGAAGGGCGAGGCCTTGAAGATGGCCCAGAGGACGAGCGCCCCCAGGATCCCGCCGACGAACTGGGCCACCCAGTAGAAGACGCCCTGGATGGGCTCGATTCGCCGGGACAGCACCGCACCCAGGGTCACCGCGGGGTTGACGTGACAACCGGAGATCGGACCGAGTACATAGACAAGCGCCAAGAGCACCAGCCCGAAGGCAAGAGCGGTAGCCACCACGCCGGCCGCCACGCTGAGGCCGGCGAAATGGAAGCCTTTGCCGAAGCTAAGGGTGGCCACTCCCACAGCGAAGAACACCAGGAGAAAGGTGCCGAGCAACTCGGCAAACGACTTTCGCAGTAATGCAGTATCCATTCCCGACCTCCTGTTTGGGCACCGTTGGTGCCACTGGGTGTCCTACGGGGGAGGGTAACCCTGCCGGATCGCGCAGTGGGGGATCATCGCCCGACAACCGGAGTCAGCACGGCCAGTCGAGGGAGCTGGCCGAAGCCCGTTCTGAGGATCAACGGGGGAGAAGCGACATCGACCCGGCGAACCAGGGATGGGCCCGCTCGAGCTGGCCGGCCAGACGGAACAGCGTGGCCTCGTCGCCGAAGCGCCCGATCACCTGGGAGCCGATGGGCATGCCGCTCGACAACCGGTCCAGAGGAAGTGACATGGCCGGCTGACCGGTCAGGTTCACCAGGTAGGTGAAGGTAGTCATCGACCCCGAGGTCTGGATGAAGCGCTCGAGGTCGTCGCTCCCCATAGCTCCGAGGGGGCCCGGCGGTTGCGCCAGCGTCGGCGTGACCAACACGTCGATCTCCTCGAACAGCTGACCCATGGTCCGGCCCAGGCGGTGCATGGCCTCGACGGCGGCGATGTAGGCGGGGGCGCTGGCCGAGCGGCCATGGTCGACCAGCAGGCGTGTCATGGGCTCGAGGTCGTCGGCGCCCAGCGTCCGGCCCGTGCGGGCCAGGTGGGAGTCGACGGTCACGGCGATCTGGGCAGGGACGATGGACGAGCGGGCCGCCACGAGGTCGTCGAGGATCGGCGCCCACGAGAGGGGCACGACGTCGTGTCCGAGCTGGGCGCAGCGTCGGGCGGTGGCCTCGGCCGCGTCCCGGCAGGCCCGGTCGACGGCCACACCGGTGGGGGACTCGACGACGAGGCCGACGCGCAACGGCGCCGGGTCCACCCCGGCATCGGTCAGATAGGAACCGGAGCTGGGCGGGGCCCAGTAGGGGTCGCCGGCCATGGGCCCGGCGGTGGCATCGAGGGCGGCGGCACTGTCGCGCACCGAGCGGGTGACCACGTGTAGCGTGCTCATGCCGTTCCAGCCTTCACTCCGCTCCGGGCCGACGGGGACACGCCCCCGGGTCGGCTTGAGGCCGAAGAGCCCGCAACAGGCGGCGGGTATGCGGATGGAACCGCCACCGTCGCTGGCGTGGGCCATGGCGAAGATGCCCGAGGCCACTGCGGCCGCCGCACCGCCGCTCGAGCCGCCTGAGGTCACGCCGAGGTCCCATGGGTTTCGGGTCGGCCCGGTGAGGGCGGGCTCGGTGCTCGGGCTCAGGCCCAGCTCCGGGGTGTTCGTCTTGGCCACGAGCACCAACCCGGCCCGCCGGTAGCGGGTGATGACCTCCGAGTCGTCGGCGCTGGGCGGTCCGGGAGCGAAGAGGCGGCTGCCGTTGGTGGTGGTCAGCCCGGCCACGTTGGTCCACAGGTCCTTGATGGCGAAGGGCACCCCCCGGAAGGGACCGGGTGGCAGCCCGGCGTCGATGGCCCGGCGGGCACGGTCCTCGAACAGCGCGGTCACCGCGTTGACCGCAGGGTTGACCGCCTCGATCGAGGACAGGGCCTGGTCGAGGAGGTCGTGGGCCGAGACTTCGCCCGATCGGACCAGCTCGGCCAGGCCGAGGGCATCGTGGGTCTCGACCAGGTTCACGGGCTCACTCGCGGGACGGGGACCGGTCTCTGACCGGCAGGGGTCAGAAGTTGATCGTCGTGTCCGTCTTGTTCTTCACCGCTCGGCGCAGGGCCTCGTTGGCGTTGTCGGGCAGGCCGTCGAGGGGTCGGGCCAGCTCGTCCATGGTCGGCCCGAACGTCTCCCCCAGGGGCTGGAGAGCCTCGAGGTCGAAGTCGTAGAGGGCGGCGGCGTTCCCGCTGAGGATCTTTTGCCGGTCGGCCGGCTCGAGGTCGGAGAACACGGCCCGGAGGTTCTCCCGGGTCAACGGGTAGGTGCCCTCATCGTGGGGGTAGTCCGAGCCCCACATGAGCCGGTCGGTCCCCAACCGGTGGCGGATGTTGGCGTCGGCGATGGTGGGCTGGGACATCCCCACCCAGCAGTTCTGGGCGAAGTACTCGCTGGCCGACTTGGGCAGCACCTGGTCCTGGTCGAAGCGGAGCTCGCCCTGGGCCCCCGTGCCACGGATCATCTTCAGGGTCCCGTCCAGCCGGTCGAGGAGGGGCGGGATCCACGAGGCCCCCATCTCGGTCATGACGAACTTGAGTCGGGGATGGCGCTCGAACACCCCCGACAACAACAGGTGGACGAAGGGGCGCTGGGAGTAGAAGCCCACCTCGGTGATGTACATGACCATCGACAGGGGGCCCGAACCGTAGTCGGGGACCCCGATGCCTCCGTGGCTGTGCACGGGGATCTCGAGCTCCTCGCACAGGGCCCACAAGGGCTCGTAGTAGGGGTCGTAGAGGGGCTTCACCCAGGTCACGTCGGGGGGAGGGTTGGGCAACAACACCCCGCCCCGCAGCCCGTGGTCCTTGATCCACCGGACGTCTTCGATGGCGTCGTCCACGTCGTTGATGAAGATCTGGCCGATCCCGGCCCGTCGCTCGGGGAACTCGTTGCACCAGTCGACCAGCCAGCGGTTGTGGGCCCGGATGCCGGCCAGGCGGTGCTGGTAGTCCTCGGGCGGCGGGGGCGGGGCGAAGAGCACGAAGCTCGGGAAGAAGGGGGGCACGGTGTTCGGGAACAGGACCTCGCCCACCACCCCGTCGGCCTCTTGTTGGCTGTTGCGCATCTCGTTGTCCCAGTTGCGCAGGCGCCGATTGTCCCCGAGGTCCCGGAAGGGGTTCTTGTACTTGGCCCGCCAGGCATCGAAGTCCTCCAGGTAGGCGGGGTCGAGGTACTCGCGGTACTGGGCGTGGCTCCCCCCGGCGTGGCAGTCGGCCGAGATGATGGTGAGGCCGACGGCCCCGTTGTCACGGGTGGCGGTGGTCGGCGCGGTGGTCGGTGCTTCGGTGCTGAGTGCCATCGGGTTCCTCCTCGGCCGGGTGCCTGTGCGGCCTCGGCTGGGTGCTTGTGCGGCTCGGCCGGTGTGACCGGTTCGTGTCGGCCGGGCTCATCGGGGCCATCTGAAATCCAGTTCTAGATACTAGCGCGCCCGGGAGGCCCCGGGCGGCGGGGAGAAGATCAGATCGATGGTTTGGAAGACGCTGTGGTAGACACGGTCGATCTCGATGCGCCCCAGCGCCCAGGCATGGAGCATCGAGCCCATCACGATGGCGGCGATGCCGGTGATCTCCCTCGCCTCGTTGACTGGCAGCGTGTCGAGGGCGGTGGCGAACGTGGCCAGGTTGTGGTCGCTGAACACGGTGAACATGTCCCGGGCGTGGCGATCGGTGGAGTTCTCGAGCACGATCTCCAGCCTGAGGAACTGAGGATGCCGCTCGAAGGCGCGTATGACCCGGCCGAACAGGTCGGTCAGCCGCTCCTGGCTGGTCTGGCCGTGCAAGGGCCGGCGGGCGATGGCGCGCCGGAACGAGCTGGCCCACTCGAGCATGACCGCGGCGTAAAGGTGTTCCTTGGAGCTGAAGTAGTGGTACATCGTCCCGAGGGCGACGTCGGCCCGCTGGGCCACGTCGCGCACGTGGATGGTCTCGTACTCACCCTCTTCGAGCAGCCCGAGCGCAGCCGACACGATCCTGTCCCGCCTCGCCCGTTGGCCCGGCCTCAAGGAGTCCGGATGCTCCATCTGTGTCGACATCAGGAGTCCGCGCTCATGGTCGCCTCGGGATGATAGTTGGCCTCCTCGGTGGGGCCGAGCGGGCCCGGCGTTGGCGGGCCGTGTACGCTCCCGCTTCACTGCCAGGGGGAGCCGAGCTCGGCAACTAGAGTTTGGTTCTGGTTTGGTCAGGGAGCAACCGAGTCGATCCGGGGGCTTCGTGTGTTAGTTCCGGCAGATCGACTGAGGAGGGCACCATGGCAGAGCAATTGGTCCTGACCGACGATCCATCCCAGGGGGTCAGGCGCCTGACCCTCAACCGACCGGAGAAGCGGAACGCCTTGAGCAACGCCCTCCGGGGCGAGCTGTTCGAAGCGATTCACGCCGCCGACGCCGACGAGGACGTCCGGGTCACGATCATCCGGGGCGCGGGAACATGCTTCTCCGCCGGCTACGACCTCGGTAACGCCAACGAGGGGGTGCCGCTGCCCTTCTACTCGGCGCCGGGTGAGGGGCAGTGGCCCCGCCACGTAACCGAGGGCTGGATGAGCATCTGGGACCTGGCCAAGCCGGTCATCGCCCAGGTGCACGGCTATTGCCTGGCCGGCGGCAGTGAGCTGGCCACCGGCTGCGACCTGGTGGTGGTGGCCGAGGACGCCCAGATCGGCTACCCCGCCGTCCGCTTCGGCGTCCCCGACATGCACTTCCACGCGTGGTTCATGGGCATGCGCACGGCTATGGACATGATGCTCACCGGTGATTCGATCTCGGGGACCGATGCCGCCCGGCTGGGGTGGGCCAACTACGCCTACCCGGCCGCAGAGCTCGACGACCAGGTCCTGGCCTATGCCGAGCGAATCGCAAAGATGCCCACCGACCTCGTCAAGCTGAACAAGCGCCTGGTCCACCGGACCATGGAGGTCATGGGGCTCCGCACGGCGATCCGGATGGGCACCGAGATCTGCGCCCTCGGCATCCACCAGCCCACGCTCAAGCAGTTCGTGTCGGACATCCAAAGTGGTGGCCTCACCGAGACGCTGAGCAAGCGGGACTCGCCCTATGGCGACTACCGGACCTCCGAGGAGGCTCCGGGGTAACTCGAGGGCTGGCACGTAGACAGAGAGGACCGGCATGGGCGAAATCGACAGACTGCAGCGGGTCATCGACGAGGTCGTCGTCCCAAACGCCGTCGACGTGGACGCCTCGGGCCGGTTTCCCAGCCAGGCGGTGACTGCGCTCGGTGCCGCCGGACTTCTCGGGTTGGCGGGCGGCGAGGGCGGACTGCGCGCAGCCGCCGATGTGGTGCGACGCATCGCCGCCCAGTGCGGCTCGACGGCAATGGTGGTGCTGATGCACTATGCGGCCAGCGTGGTCATTGGGAACCATGGCCCCGACGACATTCGGCGGTCGGTTGCCGCCGGCGAGCACCTGACGACGTTGTCGTTCTCGGAGGAAGGATCGCGAAGCCATTTCTGGGCCCCGCAGGGCACTGCCGCCGTTGCCGGCGACGGCTCGGTGCGTCTTGATGCCCGCAAGAGCTGGGTGACGTCGGCTGCAGCCGCCGACAGTTACGTGTGGTCGAGCCGGCCGTTGGGGGACGAGGGCCCCATGACGCTCTGGCTGGTCCCGTCAGGGGCGGCGGGGCTCGGGGTGGCCGGACCCTTCGATGGATTGGGGCTGCGAGGCAACGGCTCGGTACCGGTGGTCGCCTCCGGCGTCCTCGTCGACCGCCAGGCGATGCTGGGCGGCGACGGGGCCGGCCTCGACGTGGCCTTGGCCGAGGTGTTGCCATGGTTCCTCGTGCTCAGCGGGGCGTTCAGCGTCGGCCTGATGGAGGCTGTCACCATCGAGACCGGCCAGCACCTGCAGTCCACCCGTCTGGAGCATCTCGACCAGCGCTTGGCCGATCAGCCCTTGGTCCGGGTCGACCATGCGAGGATGCGGTTGGCCACCGACCAGGCCGCCGCCCTGTTGAACGACACGCTGGCCGCGTTGGAGACGGGGAGAGATGACGCCATGCTGCGAGTGCTGGAGGTGAAGGCGGCCGCGGGGGAGGCGGCCATCGTCGTGACCGACCTGGCGATGAAGCTATGCGGTGGCGCTGCGTTTCGAAAGGAGCTCGGCGTCGAGAGGCGCTTCCGCGATGCCCGAGCCGCCCGGGTCATGGCCCCGACGACCGATGCGCTGCTCGATTTCGTCGGTCGGGCCATCAATGGGATGCCCCTGCTATGACCGAGGGCCGTGCCCGGTGACGACAGAGCGGCCCGTGACGGAGCGGTCCACGACGGAGCGGTCATGACAGATCCCCTCGTGCTCGGAGCGGTGGCCTACGACCCCAAGGTGGTGACCATCTGGGAAGGTTTCCGTCGCTGGTTCGCCCAGCAGGACCTGCCCTTCGACTATGTCCTCTACTCCAACTACGAGCGCCAGGTCGAGGACCTCGTCGCCGGCCGCACCGACGTGGCCTGGAACTCGCCATTGGCCTGGGTACGCGCCCGCCGCCTGGACGGTCGAGCCGAGGCCGTCGCCATGCGCGACACCGATCGCGACCTCACGTCGGTGGTCGTCGTCCGCCACGACTCGGGCATCACCAGCGTGGCCGAGCTCTCGGGCCGAACGGTAGCCACCGGCCCGGTCGACTCGCCCCAGGCCTCGCTGCTGCCGCTGGCCCTGTTGGCCGACGTCGACGTGGACGTCCAGCGCTTCCAGACAGGGGTCGGGCTCCACGGCGATCACATCGGGGGGGAGCGCGAAGCAGCACGGGCCCTGACCGCCGGCGACGTCGATGCTGCCTGCATGATCGATGCCAACCATCTCCTCTTCACCACCGAGGGCACTCTGCCGGCTGGTGGCACCCGGATCATCGCCCAGACGCCGCCCTATGACCACTGCAACATGACCGTGGTCGGATCGGACTCGCCGCTGCTCGAGCCCTTCGTCTCGCTCCTGATGGGCATGGACTTCGCTGATCCGTCCGTCCGACCCCTCCTCGAGCTGGAGGGTCTGAGGCGCTGGCTGCCGGGACGGGTGTTCGGCTATCAGCAGCTCGAGGCGGCCGTGGACCGGTTCGGGTTCTACGACGACACGGGGGAGGTCACCGCCGACGGGTACCGACCCTGACCTCGACCTCGGCCCGCTCGGACTCGACCGGGGCGGCCACTTGCTCGTGGACCGGGCGCTGGCGGGCATGGCGCCCGGGCAACGGTTGCGGGTGCGAGGGACCGATCCCCATCTCGGACTCCACCTTGCCGTGTGGGCCCGATCCCGCGGCCACCAGACCGTGGATGGCGACACGGTGGTGGCTGGCGACGCCGTCACCCCGGGCCTGGCCGGCGCCCAGCGGGCGGGAAGCCCGGCGACGGTAGCGGACGTGGCCTCGCCCTCGTGGGGGCTGGCCGCCCGGGGAGCGCTGGTGGAAGTGGGCGGACCGCCCCTCGAGGTCGCCGATCTCCATACCCGGGAGGTGTGGAGCGATCTCGCCCCCAAGCTGTACGCCCAGGCCGCCGCCGGGCAGTGGGACCCGGCCACGGCGGTCGACTGGACTCCGCCCGACCTGCCTGACGAGGTGGAGGCTGCCGTCGTCCAGGTCATGACCTATTTGGTGGAGAACGAGCAAGCGGCGCTGATGGTCCCGGCTCGGTTCCTCGGGCGCATGAACCCCCATTTCCGGGAGGCCATCGGGTTCCTTGCCACCCAGATCGCCGACGAGGCCCGCCATGTCGCCGTGTTCAGCCGTCGTGCCACCCTGACCGGTCGGCCCCTGGGCGTTTCCGGCACTGGTGGGCGCGCCTCGCTGCAGACCCTGCTCGACGAGCCGGACTGGGCCAATGCGTCGTTCTTGCTGTCCGTGCTCGGCGAGGGAACCTTCTTGTCTCTCCTCGCCTTTCTCGACCACTATGCGCCCGACCCGGTGACAGCCGGGATTGCCCATCTCGTCCTGCAGGACGAGGCCCGCCACGTTGCCTTTGCCCTCGGCCATCTCGGCGAGCACGTAGCCAGGGACCCCGGCTGTCGCCACCGCCTGCGTGCAGCGATCGAACGACGCCACGACGCCCTGGCCCTCACGGCCGGGCTGGCCCCTGCCGTCCGCGACGCACTCGTCATCCTGGCCGCCGGCTCCTGGGAGCCCGGCGCCATCGCCGTCGGCTGGGACCGGGTCCAAGAGCTCCGAGGTGAGATGAGCGAGGGCCGCACCAGGCGCCTCGTGCGGCTCGGGTTCACCGACGTCGACGCAGCCCAGCTGGCGGCCCTCCACACGGAGAGCTTCATGTAGGACTCGGTGTATTTCGCATCGATCTGGGTAGGATCGGTTGAGGCGTCGGAGGGAAATTTCATGGGCATCCGCCAGGCGTTTCACTCGTGGCCGGTCGTCAAGCAGCTGACCGGAGCCGACCGATCAGGCCGGGGCGCGGCGGTCCAGTCGGCCCGAAGCGCCGGGCTGGAGCCCCGCACCAAGACCGCCGACCATGTGGTCAAGAGCGTCTGCCCGTACTGCGCCGTCGGCTGCGGTCAGCGGGTGTACGTGAGCGGCGGCAGGGTCGTCCAGATCGAAGGGGACCCCGACTCGCCCGTCTCCCGTGGGCGGCTGTGCCCCAAGGGCTCGGCCAGCGAGCAACTGGTCAATAGCCCGAGCCGGGTGACCACGGTCAAGTACCGCCGCCCCCACGGCACCGAGTGGGAGGACCTCTCGCTCGACCGGGCCATGGAGATGGTGGCCGACCGGGTGGTCGAGAGCCGGGCGCGCACCTGGGAGGAGGACGATGGCCAGGGCAACGTCCTCCGGCGCACGCTCGGCTTCGCCCACCTGGGCGGGGCCACGCTGGACAATGAGGAGAACTACCTCATCAAGAAATTGTTCACCGCGCTGGGGGCCATCCAGATCGAGAACCAGGCCCGCATATGACACAGCGCCACGGTGCCCAGTTTGGGCACCTCGTTCGGTCGTGGGGGAGCCACGACCTTCCAGCAGGACCTCCAGAACGCTGACTGCATCGTCATCCAGGGCTCGAACATGGCCGAGTGCCATCCGGTCGGCTTCCAGTGGGTCATGGAGGCCAAGGCGCGCGGGGCCACGGTCATCCACGTCGACCCGCGGTTCACCCGTACCTCGGCGCTGGCCGACCAGCACGTGCCGCTGCGAGCCGGCAGCGACATCGTCTTCCTGGGCGGGATCGTGAACTACATCCTGACCAACGAGAAGTACTTCGCCGACTACGTCGTCTGCTACACCAACGCCTCGACCCTGGTGGGCGAGGACTTCGAGGACACAGAAGACCTCGGGGGGATGTTCTCGGGCTACGACCCCAAGTCCGGGAGCTACGACGCCAGCAGCTGGGCCTACCAAGGTGCGTCCTATCCGGCCGCCGCCGGTGTGCGCGAGACCGGCGACGGAAGCGCCGGTGGCGAGCACGAGACCGGAGTACAGGGCGGCGCCGGTGGTGAGAAGGGCGCCCACAAGGGCCAGTCCTGCGGGGACTCGTTCGGCTGCTGCGGCGCCCAGCTGCACGGCAGCGACCTGGAACGGGACGAGACGCTCCAGCATCCGCGCTGTGTCTTCCAGGTGCTGAAGCGCCACTACGCCCGCTACACCCCCGAGATGGTCGAGGAGGTCTGCGGTGTGCCGGCCGAGGAGTTCACAAAGGTATGCGAGGCGGTCACGGCCAACAGCGGCCGGGACCGCACGACGGCGTGGGTCTACTCGGTGGGGTGGACGCAGCACTCGGTGGGCGTGCAGTACATCCGAGGCGCCGCCATCATCCAGCTCCTCCTCGGCAACATGGGCCGCCCTGGGGGCGGCATCCTCGCTCTCCGCGGCCACGCCAGCATCCAGGGGTCGACCGACATCCCCACCTTGTTCAACATCCTCCCCGGGTACCTGCCCATGCCCAAGGCGGGTATCGACCACTCCCTGGCCGACTACGTCAGATCGATCACCACCGACGGCCAGAAGGGCTACTGGAGCTCGGCCAAGGCGTACACCGTCAGCCTGCTCAAGAGCTACTGGGGCGACGCCGCCACCGAGGACAACGACTTCTGCTTCGACTACCTGCCCCGGTTGACCGGCGACCACGGCACCTACGAGACGGCCATGCTGATGAACGACGACAAGGTCGACGGGTTCTTCGTGGTCGGCCAGAACCCGGCGGTCGGCTCGGCCCACGGCAGGCTCCAGCGGCTGGGCATGGCCAAGCTCAAGTGGTTGGTGGTGCGGGACTACCAGGCGATCGAGTCGGCCACGTTCTGGAAGGACGGCCCCGAAATCGCCACGGGCGAGTTGAGGACCGAGGACATCGAAACCGAGGTCTTCTTGTTCCCCGCTGCCGCCCATACCGAAAAGGACGGCAGCTACACCCAGACCCAGCGGATGTTGCAGTGGCACCACAAGGCCGTCGAGCCACCTGGTGATGCCCGCAGCGACCTGCACTTCTTCTTCCACCTCGGCCGGCTGGTCCGAGAGAGGCTCGAGGGATCCGAGCTCGAGCGCGACCGCCCCGTACTCGACCTGGTCTGGGACTACCCCGTCGACGACCAGGGCGAACCGTCGGCCGACGCCGTACTGCAAGAGGTCAACGGCCGGCACCTCACCGGCGAGAAGGCCGGCCAGATGCTCAGCAGCTACACCGAGATGGAGGCCGACGGTTCGACCACCGGGGGCTGCTGGATCTACACGGGCGTCTACGCCGATGGGGTCAACCAGTCCAAGCGGCGCAAGCCCGGAGACGAGCAGTCCTGGGTGGCGCCGGAATGGGGCTGGGCCTGGCCCATGAACCGGCGCATCCTCTACAACCGCGCCTCGGCCGACCCGAGCGGCAGGCCCTGGAGCGAGCGGAAGGCCTACGTCTGGTGGGACGACGACGCCCAGAGGTGGTCGGGTCACGACGTGCCCGACTTCCCGGTGACCACCCACCCGTCGTATCGCCCGGCACCCGGCCAGGGCGGACCCGACGGGTTGGCTGGGGACGACCCCTTCATCATGCAGTCGGACGGCAAGGGATGGCTCTATGCGCCGAGTGGGCTGGTGGACGGGCCGATGCCCACCCACTACGAACCGACGGAGTCGCCGCTGCGCAACGCCATGTACGGCCAACAGGCCAACCCGACCCGAGACATCTACCGACGCCGGGACAACCTGATGAACCCGTCGCCCCCCGAACCGGGGAGCGAGGTCTTTCCCTACGTGGTGACGACCTACCGCCTGACCGAGCACCACACCGCCGGGGGCATGAGCCGATGGCTCTCGTACCTGGCCGAACTGCAGCCGGAGTTCTTCTGCGAGGTGTCCCCGGAGCTGGCCGGCGAGCGTGGGCTCCAGCACCTGGGGTGGGCGACCATCGTCACCGCCCGGACCGCCGTCGAGGCGAGGGTGCTGGTCACCGACCGGATGGTGCCCCTGACCGTGGGTGGTCGCACCATCCACCAGATCGGGCTGCCCTACCACTGGGGGGTCGGCGACGAGGCGCTGGTCAGCGGCGACTCGGCCAACGACCTGCTCGGGGTCCAGCTCGACGCCAACGTCCACATCCAGGAGAGCAAGGTGTCCAGCTGCGACATCCGGCCCGGCCGCCGGCCGACCGGCCCGGCGCTCTTGGCCTACGTGGAGGAGTACCGCTCTCGAGCGGGGATCACGCCCGAGACCGGCACCGCACACGAGACGGAGGAGGTCGAGGGGTGACCGATCGGTTCGTGGATCCCGTCGACCCGGCCACTGCGGCCGGCTGGGTGGACCCGCCCAGGCGGAAGGGCTTCTTCACCGACACCTCCATCTGCATCGGGTGCAAGGCGTGCGAGGTGGCATGCAAGGAGTGGAACGGCGTCCCCGAGGACGGCTTCGAGTTCCTCGGCTCCTCCTATGACAACACCGGTGCGCTCGGTGCCAGCACCTGGCGCCATGTGGCCTTTATCGAGCAGCCCACGGCGAGCGGGCCACAGGTAGCTGGGTTTCCCGGGGCGCCCGGCCAGGCGCCGCAGGTTGCCGCGGGGCGCGGCCAGTCGCCCGAGGCCGGGAAGCAAGGCGACCGGCCCGAGCTCCGGTGGCTCATGTCCTCGGACGTGTGCAAGCACTGCACGTCGGCCGCCTGCCTCGACGTCTGCCCGACCGGCTCGCTGTTCCGCACCGAATTCGGGACGGTGGTCGTCCAAGAGGACATCTGCAACGGGTGCGGGTACTGCGTGCCCGCTTGCCCCTTCGGGGTCATCGACCGGCGCATCGGCGAGACGGGGGTGACCAAGAACACCGGCATCGCCCAGAAATGCACCTTGTGCTACGACCGCATCGGTGAGGGCATGACGCCGGCCTGCGCCCAGGCCTGCCCGACCCGGTCCATCCAGTTCGGCGACGTCGAGGAGCTGCGGGAGCGGGCCGCCGGACGCATGCAGACCCTCTTGGACGCCGGCGTGGGCAGTGCCCGGCTGTACGGCCACGACCCCGCTGACGGCATCGGAGGCGCCGGCGCTATGTTCCTGCTTCTCGACGAGCCCGAGGTCTACGGGCTGCCCCCCGATCCGGTGGTCACCATCAGGGACCTGCCCGCCATGTGGCGCACGGCCGGGCTTGCCGCGGCCACGCTCCTGGCCGGGGCGATCGCCGCTTTTGCCCGGGGCCGGTCTTGAGCGCGCCGGGATTCAACGGGAAGGGGAATCCCGGGAGCGTCTCGGGCCGCGCTGCTCCGGCAGGCGGCGACGGAGCGGGTCCGGGCGGTCCCAAAGCCGGTCCCGGCCGCCGGCGCAAGGGTGGCCGCGGCGGCGAGCGGAAGATGGTGCCCGATGCCACGTTCACCTCCTACGACGGCCGGCCGGTGGTCAAGGCCTCCCCGTGGACGGCGGACATCCCCGCCTACCTGTTCCTCGGCGGCCTGGCCGGCGGCTCGTCGCTGCTCGCCGCCGGCGCCGACCGGACCGGCCGCCCTGCCCTGCGCCGCACCGGGCGGATCGGCGCGCTGGTCGCCATCACCGGCAGCTTCGCCGCTCTGGTCCACGACCTGGGCCGGCCCGAGCGCTTCGCCAACATGTTGCGGGTAGCCAAGCCCACCTCGCCGATGTCCATGGGGACGTGGTTCCTCACCGCCTACGGGCCGGCGGCCGGCCTGGCCGGCGCCGGAGAGCTGAGCGGGCTCGCCCCGGCCCGGTGGCTCGACACGCCGGCCGTCCGATCCCTGCGGGCGCTCGCTCGGCCCGCCGGCATCGCCGCCGCCCTGGTGGCCCCGGCGGTGGCCTCCTACACCGCCGTGCTCCTCTCGGACACGGCCACGCCCACGTGGCACGCCGGCCGCGGCGAGATGCCGTTCGTCTTCGTGGGCTCGGCCGCCGCCGCCGCGGGAGGGCTCGGGATGCTGGGAGCGCCCCTCGACCAGGCCGGCCCCGCCCGGCGGATGGCCCTGGCCGGGGCCGTCGCCGACCTGGTTGCGGAAACGCGCATGGAGGACTCGATGGGCCTGGCCGCAGAGACCTTGCACCAGGGCCGGGCTGGCCACCTGATACGGGCCAGCAAGGCGCTGACCGGCCTCGGCGCGGCGGCGACGGCGCTGTTCGGGGCCCGGAGCCGAGCCGTCTCCGCCGTTGCCGGCGCTGCCCTGCTGGCCGGCTCGGCGTGCGCCCGGTTCGGCATCTTCGAGGCAGGCCAGTCCTCCGCCCGCGACCCCAAGTACACCGTGGTGCCGCAGCGCCGACGGCTCGAGCAAGCCGGAAGGCCGGCTCCGAACGGTTAGCCCGCTCCGGACGGTTAGCCCGCTCCGGGTGGTTGGCCTGCGCCAGATCTGGGACGGGCTCAGCGCAGGAACTAGGCGAGGCACCCAGAGGAGCGGCCATGAACAGCGGGGCCTTGGCGATCACCGTTTTCAGTTTCCCGACATCCGCGTTCCCGCCTGCCCTCGGGTTCTTCGGGCTCGGGACGGGATACCTCATCCACGGCCCCGAGGAGCTCTTCAGCTTCCCGGCCCGCGACAGAAGCGTCAACATCACCACGGGCCTCTGGGGCATCTGGATGCCCGGGTTCATGCAGTTCCTGGCCGGTACGTACCTGTTCGTCGGTTTGACATGGTTCCACAGTTTCAAAGAACCGGCGCTGTACATGGCCGCCTTGGCCTTCACGGCGTTCGGAGTCCACTGGTTCGCCCTGGGCTTGAATCGCACGTTCAGTACTGATGTCCGGCCCAACGCCTTCATGTGCGTCGCCTTTCTGCTCATCTCCATCCTGGGCACGATCACCTTCTTCCACAACGACGACAACCCGGTGGCCGGCCTGTTCATCGGGTTGATGTGTGTCTACGTCAGCGAGTTCTTCGCCAGTCTCCGAGTGCCCATCGGTGAGCGAGCCCTGGGCTTTTTCCATCTGGGAGCCGGCTTGTGGTTGTGTCCCTGACCTTCGCCGTCACCCTCAACTTCACCAGCGGCTACACGTTGCCGATCTGACACCGGGTCCTCCCGCATACCTCTGGCGCGTCAGGATCGACGATGCGCCATGCGGTCCGACGGATCGCGCTGACCGGCCTCGATACGGGCTCGTTCCTCGGACGTGGTGGAATCGATGAAGACTTGGGTGACTTCGCTGTCGCTCTGGCGTAGACGGGCATCGATGTCGGAGCTCATGGCCTCGATCTGATCCGAATCGAGACAGTCAACCAGCTCCACGCGTGCGGCGACCAACACTTCATGGGCACCGAGGTACCGCGTCAAGAGCTCGACAACATGGGCCACCATCGGATGTCCGGCGATGATCGCCTCTATGGATGCCACCCGCCCCGGCTCCACCGCTTCGCCGATGAGAAGGCTCATGTTGTCGCGGGCGAGGCCCACTGCGGCGAAGATCAACAGCAATCCGATCAAAACGGACGAGACCCCTTCCCACGTCCCTGTCCCGGTCAGCTGGTGGAGGGCAATGCCAAGGGCGGCCACCGCCAAGCCGAACACGGCAATCGAATCCTCGAACGTCACTGTCTTGACTGCGGGGTCAGCACTCTTGGCAACGTGTTCGAGGGGGGAACGACCGGCAGCGGCGGCTTCGGTGCGCATCTGATGTACCGCCCGAGCCAAAGAAGCTCCTTCGAACACAGCTGCGAGGGCTAGGACCACGTATTCCAGAACCCAGACGCCCGCACGCGGCGGATTGGTGAAGGCTCGGTAGGCCTCGAAGAGCGAGAAGCAGCCGCCAGCGAGGAAGATCCCGACGGCGGCGATCAGAGACCAGAAGAAGCGCTCGGCTCCGTAGCCGAAAGGATGCCGGTCATCAGCCGGTCGTTCGCTTCGGCGGACCGAGGCGACCAGGAAGCACTCGTTCACCGAGTCGGCGATCGAGTGGGCGCCCTCGGACAACATGGCGCTCGAGCCCCCGATGATGCCGGCCGTCAGCTTCGTGATGGTGACGAGGACGTTTGCGACGAGGGCGACTGTGACCGTGGTTCGGCTCTCACCAGCCATGGTTTGCTTATGCCCGACCAGGCTGCCGTTAACCGTCGCCGGCGTGTGGCAGCCGGATCGACCGGGTAGGACGAGAGAGACCTGGATCGCCCGCAACTGTCGGGGAAATCGTCCTCGGCTCTAGGAACACGAGCCGGTGGTGCGGTTGGCTGCCGAGCGGTGAGGATCCGGTGGCATCGAAGCCCAGACGAAAAGAGGTGGAGAACTCGTGGCTACGACCAAACAAAAGCAGGCGGCGCGACAGAACATCAAACGGGCCCGAGAGGTGCAGAGCGAGCGGGCCCACGGCCGGCAGGTGCCCAAGACGGGCGAGGGCATGAGCACCGCCGAGGAGAACCGACTCTCGGACGCCGATTTTGCGTTCGCCGACGAACGCAAGGAACCCCTGAGCGACGCCGCTCATGTCCGCAATGCCATCGCCCGGTTCGACCAGGTCGAAGGCGTCAGCGACGCCGAGCGAGACCGAGCCTGGAAGCGCATCGTGGCCGCAGCCAAGAAGTTCGACGTCGAGGTGTCCGCCAATGGCTGGCGTGAACTGTTCAAGGGCGGCAAGGCCAAGAAGCGTTGACATGGTGCTCCGGGGCGGCGACCCTCCTGATGGCGCGACGGCGGTCGTCAAGCTGGCGTCCCAACGACCGCAGGGCATCGGCTTAGGAGCTGCGTCGGGTCAGGAATAGCCGAGCCGTTAACGTGGACGTCGTGACCGACGACGCGGAGGGGAGCCGACCGCCGTCAGTCGACGTGCTTTCCCGGTCCCTCGCCGACACCGGCCTTCCCCACCCCGTGCTCGTGGACGTCGCCCGGGCCGCGATCACCTCGGGTGATCCAGGCTCGGCCCGGCTCCGGGCTGAGAAGCTGTCCCGCTCGTTGTTGCGCCCGGTCATCAACGCCACTGGCGTCCTGCTCCACACCAACCTGGGCCGGGCGCCGCTGGGCGTCCACCAGGATGCTCACGCCTGGAACCTCGAATTCGACCTGGACAGCGGCCGGCGCGGTTCGCGGGGCACCCACGCGGCCGCCCTGCTGGCACGGGCGATGGGGGCGGACGACGCGTTGGTGACCAACAATGGCGCCGCCGCCGTGCTCCTCGCCCTGACCGCACTCGCCGCCGGCCGAACGGTGATCGTGAGCCGCGGGGAGTTGGTCGAGATCGGCGGCGGCTTCCGGATTCCCGAGGTGCTGGCCATGTCCGGTGCAACGCTGGTCGAGGTGGGGACGACGAACCGGACCCGGTACGCCGACTACCAGGCCGCACTCGAGCGCCACCCGGATACCGCGCTGGTCCTCAAGGTCCACCAGTCGAATTACCGGATGGTCGGGTTCACCGAATCGGTGCCGGTCGCCGACCTCGCTGGGCTGGGGGTCCCGGTCGTCGTCGACGTCGGCTCCGGACTCCTCGACGCCGCCACCCCGTGGCTCCCCGGCGGACCGCCACGGTGGCTGGCTCACGAGCCCGCCGCTCGCCAGACGCTCGGGGACGGCGCCACCCTCGTCACCTTCTCCGGCGACAAGCTGCTCGGCGGACCACAGGCCGGCGTCGTCGCCGGGTCCATCCACGCCGTTGCTGCCTGCGCACGACACCCGCTGTCGCGGGCCTTGCGGCCCGGCGTGCTGGTGCTCGGCGCCCTCCAGGACACCGCGCTCGCCTATCTGCGCCGGGACGGGGATTCGATCCCCTTTTGGAGGATGGCGACCGCCTCGCTCGACGCTCTCGGTTCCCGGGCCACAGCGGTGGCTGCGTCGAGCGGCTCGGAGGTCGTCCCCTGCGCGTCGGTGGCCGGAGGCGGCTCGCTGCCCGGACTGGAGATCCCGTCGGTCGGCGTCGCGCTGACCGGCGACGCCACAGGTGCGCTCCGGGCCTGCGACCCTCCCGTCATCGGCCGGGTGGAGAACGGGAGGACGATCTGCGACGTCCGGTCCGTGGATCCGGAGGACGACCATGCGCTCGCGGCGGCGATCGGGTCGGTGCGGCGCGAGCCGTAGGAGGCCGTCGGGTGCACGTCATCGCCACCGCCGGACACGTCGACCACGGCAAGTCGACGCTCGTCCAAGCCTTGACCGGCATGGACCCGGACCGGTTCTCGGAGGAGAAGGTGAGGGGGCTGACGATCGACCTCGGCTTTGCCTGGACCGTGTTGCCCTCGGCCGGGGAGGTCGCCTTCGTCGACGTGCCCGGTCACAGCCGCTTCATCAAGAACATGCTGGCCGGCGTCGGGTCGGTCGACGCCTGCCTCTTTGTCGTCGCCGCCACCGAAGGGTGGAAGCCGCAGTCGGAGGAGCACCTGCGGATCCTGGAGCTGCTCGGCGTGTCCCATGGCGTGGTGGCCCTGACCATGGTCGGGCTGGTCGACGACGAGCGCCGGGAGCTGGCCCACGCCGGGGTGGCCGAGCACGTGGCCGGGTCGTTCCTCGAAGGGGCACCGGTCGTGGCCGTGGACGCCCCTGGCGGCATCGGCCTGGACGAGCTCGGCGGTGTGCTCGACGAGCTGGTGGCCGGGACGCCGGTCCGGGTCGACGGGGCCCGCCCGCGGGTGTGGATCGACCGGAGCTTCACCGTCCGCGGGGCGGGAACCGTCGTCACCGGCACACTGACCGGCGGGTCCTTGGCTGTGCACGACGTGCTCGCCGTCGTGCCCGGGTCACCACCGGCCCACACGCCGGTGGAGGTCCGGGTCCGGGGCCTGCAGACCCACAAGCGCTCACTGCCGGCGGTGGCGCCGGGCCAGCGGGTCGCCGTCAACCTCATCGGCGCACCGCACACCGCCTTCGTTCGGGGCCAGGCCCTGGTCCGACCGCGGCAGTGGGCCCCGACCACCACCGTCGACGCTTCACTCCACGTGTTGGGATCGCTCGACCATGAGGTCGGCCGGCGCGGTGCCTATCAGGCCTACGTGGGGACGAGCCAGCAGACGGTGGCCCTCCGGATCCTGGGCCGGAACGCGGTGGCGCCCGGTGAGAGCGGCCTGGTCCGGATCCATCTCCAGGCCCCGCTTCCCCTCCTGCCGGGGGACCGGTACGTGCTGCGGGAGTCGGGACGGTCCGAGACGATCGGCGGCGGGGAGGTGCTCGATGTCCGGCCGGTGCTGCCGGCGGCCCGCGCCCGGCCGGATCGGTCGATCGACCGGGTCGTGGCCGAGCGGGCGTGGATGACGCCCGGGGAGCTCGAGCAGCTGACGGGCGAGTTCCGGGAGCCGAACCTGGCCGGCCGCTGGGTCGTCGACCCCGCCGTCCTGTCGGCCGCCCGGGCCCGGATGGAACAGGCCGTCGGGGATGCCGGGCCGCTGGGTGTCGACGTGACCCGGTTCTCCGAGCGCGACCGCGCCGTGCTCTCGACCCTCGACGACGTGACCACCGATGGCTCCCGCGCCCGGCATTCCCACGTCGACGAGGACCCTCTGGCTGACCACCCGTACATGGAGCTGCTCGAGCGCACACCGTTCGCTCCCCCCGATCCGAAAGAGGCGGGCGTGCCCAGAGAGGAGCTTCGCGAACTGGTTCGGAACGGACAGGTGATCGAGCGGGACGGGTGCTATTTCTCGGCCCGGGCCATGTCCGAGGCGGCACGAGCCGTCGCCCGTCTCCTCCGCCGCCATCCGGACGGGGTGACGGCGTCCACGGTCCGCGCCGAGCTGCACACCACCCGCAAGTACGTGATCCCCATACTCGGGCACCTGGACGCAACCGGCGTGACCCGCCGGCGAGGCGACCTCCGGATCGCGGGCCCGCGACTACCCACCGAATCGGAGTAGGCGGCACCCCGACCCCAAGGTGAACGATCGGGCGTGGCTACAGTGAGCGTTATGCAGCGAACCATCCTCGGTAGCGACCTGCGGCTCACCCAGGCCGCTCCGGGCGGCGGTTGCTCCTCCAAGATCCCGGCCGCCGATCTCGAGGAGATGCTCGTCCACGCCTACGGCGACCCCGATCCGTCGGGCTGGTCGCCCTCGTCGCCCTTCGAGCTGTTATGCGGCCTCGAGAGCGGTGACGACGCCACCGTGGTGAGGATCTCGGACGACACCGCCCTCGTCACTACGACCGATTTCTTCCCACCCGTTGTCGACGATGCGTTCGACTGGGGCCGTATTGCCGCTGCCAATGCCCTCTCCGACGTCTACGCCATGGGGGGTACGCCGGTCTCTGCGCTCAACCTCCTGGCCTGGCCGCCCCAACGCCTTCCCTTCGAGCTGGCGGCCGAAGTGATCAGGGGAGGCCGAGCGATCGCCGACCAGGCCGAGTGCCTCCTCCTCGGAGGCCACAGTATCCAGGACGACACCCCTCTCTACGGGCTGTCGGTCACCGGCATCGCCCATCCCGACCGGCTGCTCCGCAACGACGCCGCCCGGGCCGGCGATCCCATCAGCCTGAGCAAGCCGTTAGGGCTCGGGGTGCTGAACAACCGCCACAAGGCGACGGGCGAGTGCTTTCCCGAAGCCGTGGCCACGATGACCGCGCTCAACCGGGATGCGTCCCGGGCCGCGCTCGAGGGCGGTGTGCAAGCCGCCACCGACGTGACCGGGTTCGGACTACTGGGCCACCTGTTCAAGATGGCGAGGGCGAGCGGGTTGACGGCCGTCGTCGATGCCGGCGCCGTTCCCTACATTCCCGGCTCCCACAACGCGTTGGCCCAGGGCTTCGTGCCCGGAGGGACGACTCGGAACCTGGCCTGGGTGGCACCCCACGTCGAGTCGACGCTCCCCGAGACCGAACTGCTCCTGCTGGCCGATGCCCAGACGTCGGGAGGTCTCTTGGTGGCGGGTGAGCTTCCCGGTGTTCCCGTGATCGGTGAGTTCGTTGCCGACACCGGGGTAGCCCTCGTCATCCGCTGACCGACCAGATCGCCAGAGGCTCGGCAAGCGCACTGTGTTACCTTCCCATGCGGAGGTGTCAAGGTGCCTGGTGGGCCTCCCCGCCTTCAAAGCGGGTGGGACGGGTGACCCCCGTCCGGCGGGTTCGATTCCCGTCCACCTCCGCCACGCCATCGCCATGATCACGATGTCCGGACCCAAACGCGAGATCAGCTGCTTACGCCGCGAACGCCACCTCGGGGGCACGCTGAGTTCCGTTCCTTCGGGTTACTGGGACGGTGGACCAGTGAAGGTAAAACGCGTCGGTGATCCCACGAAGTCGTTGGAGTCCAAGGCGAACACCCACTCCGGGGTCATGGCGTACACGCTATTGACCACCGGATCCACCATCTCGAGCGTGTAATCCGTCCCGTACTTGGCGTTCACGGCAGCGATCATGGCCTCCAGGTCGCTGTGGTTGGTCACAGGCTCGGCCTGGCCGCTCACCACAACGGGCTCTAGCGGCTCTTCGGTGGAGATGGTGCATCGGGCCTCCTCCGCCAAGTTGCGCGTCTTGCGCGAGCTAATCGAGCTGCTGAACCAGAGTTTGGCCCCGTACCAGACTGCCCAGACTGGCATGAGATGCGGAGCCCCCGAGGGTGTGACCGTCGCCAACCAGTAATCATGCGAGCGGATGAGCCGCTCCTCCACCCAGGACCAGGGCAGGAGGCCGGTGCCTTCTTCGGCGGGTAGCACCCCGTATCCCGGCATGTGCGGCCGGCTGACCGACGACTCCATGCGCTGAAGCTATCAAGCGGATCAGCCGTCAACCAGGAAGGACCCAGCGAGCGAAGATCGCTCCTCCCGTGCCACAGGAGCGGTTGAGCACGCCAATTCTGAAGCGGTCGACGGATTGGAACCCAGGGGCAGGTGATGCCCGGTGACCGACCGAGGCTCTCTGGGTTCCCGAGCGTGTGGTGCTGGAGCGTTACTTGGAGCTGTCGGTGGCCAGTTGGTCGAGGATGGCGGCGAGCTCGTCGGGCCTGGAGACGTGGGGGCAGTGGCCGGAGTCGATGTCGGTGATCTCGGCGTCGAGTCGGCTGGCGGCGACATGACGGCACCATTGGGGGCGGAGGGTTCGGTCGGCGGTGGCGACGATGTAGGTGGAGGCGATCTCGGGGGCGAGGTCGATGGGCTCAGTAGACATGCGTTTGGGGTTAAAGAGGCGCAGCGTCGTGAGCGCCCATTGCAAGGTCTCCAGGTTGGCGTCGTGGAAGAGGAAGTGGGCTGCCAGAACAGTGTCGGCGGTCGGATCCTTGCCGAGCCACTCAGGGTTGAACACCTCGCCCGGCGCTTTGGAGACGTCGTCGCGGAGGCTGTGCTCGCCGTCGGGAACGTAGGCGGCCAGCCACACCTGGCGCCGGGCGCGGAGCCTTCGTGCCGTGGCCGGCAGGACCTGCCCGGATCCGGAGTGGGCGACCACGATCTGCTCCGTAATGCCGGCCGGGACCTGGGCAGCCACGGCTTCGGCGTAGTCGGCTGGCGATCGTTCGTCGTCACCGGCGAGGTCGACCGTGACAGCACGGTGGCCGAGGCTCTCCAGGGAGCGGACGAGGCGTTCCCACCCACTCGGGTCCTGGGTCGTGCCGTGGATCAACACAAAGTCCGTCATGGTCGTCTCCTCTGCTCCTTGCTCGCGGCTCAAGTCTCTCGCTCCCGCCGGTGTCAACGCGCTCCGTGATGGCGACGTCGACGAACTGACACAGCTGATCGCTGCTGACGTCAAATGATCGAGGCAAGGCACCCGCGTTTTGCCAAGAACGTGATCGGCGTCGACAACGTGGCCCGGGTCTCGCAGATGTTGAGTCCCTGCCGCTGGTCATCGAGTTCCAGCGCGGTGCCACCGTCTCCCTTTGTCAAGCTCCCCGCCTCCCCCGACGCGTGGTTCTCCAACTCGGAGATACCCTTCCTCACCCAGGTTCTCTGATGGCTGGCATCGGTCATGCAAAAGCCCTACCCCCTTGCTCTCCTCACACCCCTGGCAATGACGATCCCGGACTGCTTGGAGGACTGACCATTGCGCCGCGACCTAAGCGGTTTCGTGCCGACGGCGGCAGGGTACGGCAACGGAACCAGCGATGCGACGGGAGACAACATGGCCGACACGAGCGGAGACGGTGCCCGAGAAAAGGTCAGCTACGGGACGGAGGAGGTCGAGCGGGGCGCCGGCGGCGAAACGCATCAATCGGCCGGCGTGGGTCGGCCCCAGCTGACCACCCAACAAGGGATCGTGGTTTCGGACGACCAGAATACGCTGCGGGTAGGGGACCGGGGCCCTGCAGCATTGGAGGACTTCCACTTCCGGGAGAAGATCTTCCATTTCGACCACGAGCGGATTCCCGAGCGGGTCGTTCACGCCCGAGGCTTCGGAGCTCATGGCTTCTTCGAGACCTATGAGCCGCTGTCCGACATCACCAAAGCCGACCTCTTCCAGCGCAGCGGGGAGCGCACACCGGCTTTTGTGCGCTTCTCCACCGTGGCCGGGAACAAGGGGTCGGGCGATCTGGCCAGAGACGTGCGGGGCTTCGCCGTCAAGCTGTACACGAAGGCGGGAAACTGGGACCTGGTCGGCAACAACATCCCTGTGTTCTTCATCCAGGACGCCATCAAGTTTCCCGATCTGATCCACGCCGCCAAGCAGGAGCCCGATCGGGGGTTCCCCCAAGCCCAGACGGCGCATAACAACTTCTGGGACTTCGCCTCGCTGATGCCCGAGTCCACGCATATGTTGATGTGGGCCATGTCCGACCGGGCTATCCCCCGTTCGTTCCGGTTCATGGAGGGCTTCGGCGTCCACACGTTCCGACTCGTCAACGACGCCGGGCAGTCGACCTACGTGAAGTTCCACTGGAAGCCCAAGCAAGGCTTGCAGTCGGTGGTGTGGAACGAGGCGGTGAAGCTCAACGGCGCCGACCCCGACTTTCACCGACGGGACCTGTGGGATGCCATCAACCAGGGCGCGTTCCCAGAATGGGAGCTGGGCCTGCAGCTGTTCGACGACGAGTTCGCCGACCGCTTCCCCTTTGACGTGCTGGACGCCACCAAGATCATTCCCGAAGAAGAAGTCCCCGTCCGTCGGGTCGGCCGTTTGGTCCTGGACAAGGTGGTGGACAACTTCTTCGCCGAGACGGAGCAGGTGGCCTTTTGCACCCAGAACATCATCCCGGGGATCGATTTCACCAACGACCCCCTCCTCCAGGGCCGGAACTTCTCCTACCTGGACACCCAGACCAAGCGGCTGGGTGGCCCCAACTTCACCCATCTCCCCGTCAATGCGCCCAAGTGCCCTGTCGCCCACTTTCAACAGGACGGGCACATGGCCATGCAGAACCCGGTGACCCGGACCAACTACGAGCCCAACTCCTGGGGTGACGAGGGTGGGCCGCGCGAAGACGCCTCGGCCGGTTTCCACACCTTCCTCACCGAGGAGGTCGGTCCCGAACGCCGCATACGACCGGAGCTCTTTGCCGACCATTACAGCCAAGCTCGACAGTTCTACATCAGCCAGACCGATATCGAGCGCCGGCACATCGTGGATGCCTTCGTCTTCGAGCTGAGCAAGTGCGATCGGCCGGACATTCGCACCCGCATGGTGGCCGGACTGCGAAACGTCCACGACGAGCTCGCGCAGGGCGTCGCCGACGGTTTGGGCCTGCCCAGCCTGCCTGATGCCGTCCGACCGGCTCGGCAGCCCCTCGATGATCTGCCCCCATCGCCGGCGCTCAGCATCCTCCAGAACGGGCCCGACAACCTAGCCGGGCGCAAGCTCGGCGTGCTTGTCACTGACGGGGCCGATGCCGAGGTCATCGGGGCGCTCCTGGAGGCAGCCGAGGCAGAGCAGTTCAACGTGGAATTCGTCTCCCCTGCGATCGGCGGCTTCACGGCCAGTGACGGGTCGGTCCAGCAGGGCGATCAACAGGTGGACGGCGGATCATCGGTGCTCTACGACGCCGTGGTTGTCCTCCTGTCGGAGCAAGGGGCTCCGTCATTGGCCGCCCAGCCTGCCGCCCGGGACTTCGTCACCGACGCCTACGCCCACTGCAAGTTCATCGGCTATGGCCAGGACGCCACATCACTGCTCGAGGCAGCCGGTCTCCTTTCCCTTATCGATGGAGGCTTCGTAGAGATCCCCGGCAGGGCAGGTGTCGAGGCGTTCCTATCCTTGTGCCGCCAGGTCCGGTTCTGGTCGCGCGGGAGCTCTTTGGTGAATTGAGCGCACTTCCGGTTTCGGTCTCCGAAGGGGTGCACTTTACTAAGAGGGTGCCGAACTCCATTGACAGTTTCTGGTGCTCCGATCGACCGGTGGTAACGGTGGCCCTCTGCTCCGGACGCTCGGCGCCGAAGGCTCAGGCACGGCTTATGGTCGCCCGGTCATGGTCCGGGGCCAAGGTCAGAAGACGAGCACGGACGGCCTGCACCGGACGCTCGCGTTGGCGCCTGCCGACTGGTCGTCGTTCGACCGCTCCATCACGGCTGGCTCGCCACACGGGACAGCAGGTCCGGGTCACGGTCGGCTGCGGAACAGGGCTAGTGAACTGGTCGTTGTCCCTCACGAGGCATTGTCATCGGCAGGTGGGGCTTTGTTTCCGGCCCGAGGAGGGTGGTCAGGCGCGACGGGAAGTTCGTCTTCCGTCACACCTTCGTCCTCCAGCTCATCAGCCAGCTCTTGGTCCTCAGCGGCAGCCTTGCCGAACTGGTGATCCTGGGGGTCCTGATCGAGCTGGTTCTTCGGGTCGTCAGCCATATCGCACTCCTTTGAACGGCTTCAATTGCCTTCCGGTGTCACACGTATGTACCCGCTTCGGCCCGTGACACACGCCGGGTCCAACCGGATGAATATGTGGTCGGGGAAGGGGAGCTCCACCACCTCATGAGACCAGGTGGTGTCCGGCTCGTGACCGTCATTCACGGGCGCTTCCCTCTCCCCAATAGCCCCACCGGTTCGACGAGATATGCCTGCCCGGTTCCCGTGTAGAAACGGCAGGGCTCCACCTTGCGGTACGCCAGGACCCGCCCCCGAGTCGCGACTAGCAATGGCGCGGCAGAGCCCCCTACGAGGCGGTAGGGGGCTCCGACGTCCCGATGCTGTGAAAGCAGAGGGTGGGACTGACTTACCCTGTGAGAGGGCGGCCGAAACGAGGTGGCCGCCCTGACGCGACGAGACCCCCGATCGGGGTATCCGGGGGAACTCCCCGCCGACCCCGACCCCACCCTCACTGTCTGCACCGCTGAGCCCGACGCAGCAGCAACGCGACCTACTTTCGAAGCATGAGTAACTCGATCTCCTTGGACCTGGAGGCCGGCACGCCAGTAAAACGAGCCGAAGGAGCCGAGGGCTGAGCAGAGCGACGAGCGAACGATCATGGACTGATCCTGCTCGGCCCGAGATGCGAAACCTAGCCGTTCTGGCTGGTCACGGTTTCGACTCTGCGGAGACACGCTTCAAGCTGGTCAAGCCGCAGGAGTGTTTGGACCCTTCAGGTTCTGGACTTGGTGTGGTGGGCGCCGGGCTTCCTGAATCGAGCGGCTACGGTCGGACTATGGGTGATGATGACGGCTTCGAACTCGCCGACAGCTTGTGCGGAGTACGGAACGAGTCTGGCCTGGCCAAAGAAGAGAGCATCTGGCGTTTGGCAACTGCGTTGTCCGCTGCGACCACACCCGCTGAGGTCGCGTCTGCGCTGGCCGAACAGGGGTCGGAGGCTGTGGGAGCCTCGCTTGCGAATATGGCGCTACTCGACACCCATACCAAGCGTGTACGACTGGTGCATCCCTCCACCATCGATCCCGAGATCGCCGCCAAATGGGCCGAGTTCGACATCAGTGAATCAACGCCACTCTGTGAGGCAATGCTGACGGGTCGGCCCGTGTTCCACGAGTCTCTTGAGGTAATGGAAGAGCAATACCCTCACCTGCAGCCTGACTCCCTCGCCGTTTCCCTCGGTGCGACAGCCTCGTTTCCATTGACCACAGCAAGCGGGGTCTCCATAGGCGCGGCGGGCTTCGGTTGGCCCGACTCGCAGCAATTCACTGCCGCACAGGTGAGACGTCTCGACCTTATTGTTCATATGGCTGCCCAGTCGCTGCAACGTGCCGTCCTTTATGAGCGCGAGCAACAAGAAGCAGCGGCTCGTGAACGCGCGGATGCCCAGCTGTTCCAAGATGCTTGTCTCCCCCGGGTGCTGCCGGAGAGCGAGGGGCTCGAACTGGCCGCCGTGTACCTGCCGGCCAGCGACGCGGCAATGGGCGGAGACTGGTACGACGTGTTCCCGGTGAACGGACGGACTTGTCTCGTCATAGGAGATGTGGCTGGTCATGGTGCGGGATCTGCCGCGGTAATGGCCCAGCTCCGCAACGCGGTAAGGGCGTATGCCGTCGAGGATCCGTCGCCCTCACGGGTGGTCAGTCGTCTGAACCGAATGATGTGCCGCCTTCTTCCCGGCGAGACCGCTAGCGCCA
>DATDHU010000120.1:0-4581 GCA_036521415.1 Acidimicrobiales bacterium | reverse complement strand
GGTCTGGGTCAGCGCCATGGCGTCTGCGGCTCGAGCGATCCCGAAGTCGGTGATCTTGATGCGCCCGTCCGTGCGTACCAGCAGGTTTGCCGGCTTCACGTCCCGGTGCACGATCCCCCGATCGTGGGCGGCCTGGAGCGCCGAAGCCGTCTGGGCCACCACATCCAGGGTGCGCGCCGGACCGAGGGCCGACTCCCGGGCCAGCACTGCGCTCAACGGCTCACCGGGTACCAGCTCCATGACCAGGTAAGCGGTATATACCGCGCCGGCCAGGACCTCCTCGCCGTAGTCGAACACCGTGGCCACACCGGGATGGGACAGGCTGGCCGAGGCCCGGGCCTCGGCCCGGAACCGCAGCCGGAACGAGCCGTCAGCGGCAAACTCCGGCTTGAGGAACTTGACAGCGACGTGGCGACCCAAAAGCTCGTCCTCGGCCCGCCAGACGTCCCCCATCCCTCCGGTAGCGATGCGGCTGACCAGGCGATACCGTCCGGCGACCATCCCGGTGCTCTGAACCACGGTCATGGGTGGGCTCGCCGCCTCAGGCGGTGTCCACTCGGCCGTTTCATGGTCAACGATCTTGCCATGTGTCGTCTCCTCACGGCAGCGCGCCACGCCCAGTCATAGATTATTGCCCTACCCAGGAGGACCCCCCTATGGACGTTGCCCGCACCCCCGACGACAGGTTCGCCCTCGTGCCTGACTTTCCCTACCTGGCGCACTACGGCGAGGTAGCCGACGACGAGGGCGGCAGCTTGCGGGTCGCCTACATCGACGAGGGGCCCAGCGAAGCCCGGCCCGTCTTGCTCATGCACGGGGAGCCGTCCTGGTCGTTCCTCTATAGGACCATGATCCCCGGGCTGTTACAGGCCGGCCTTCGCGTCATCGCCCCCGATCTGGTCGGCTTCGGCCGATCCGACAAGCCCATGGCTGATGGGGATTACACCTACGCCCGCCACGTCGAATGGATGCGGGCGGTGCTCTTCGACCAGCTCGATGTCGAGCGCCTCACCTTGTTCTGCCAGGACTGGGGCGGTTTGATCGGTCTCCGTCTCGTGGCCGAGCATCCCGACCGGTTCGAGCGCGTGTGCGTGGCCAACGCCGGACTGCCCGACGGGACCCGGCGGCTCCCCGAGGCCTGGTGGCGCTTCTACGATTTCGTGCAGTCGAGCCCGGACCTGCCCGTCGGCATGCTGGTGTCGGGGGGAGTGCTCAACCCCATGGCGCCCGACGTCGTCGCCGCCTATGAGGCACCGTTCCCCGACGCCTCGTACAAGGCTGGGGCGCGCTCATTCCCGGGCCTCATCCCCCAGAGCGCCGACAACCCGGCCACTCCGGACAACCAGCGGGCGTGGGAGGTCCTCGACAAGTTCACCAAACCGGTCCTGTGCGCCTTCAGCGACCAGGACCCGATCACCGCCGGTGGCGATCGGGTGTTCCATGCGCGTGTCCCCGGGACGGCCGGTCAGCCCCATGTCACCGTCCACGGCGGTCACTTCCTCCAAGAGGACTGCGGGCCCGAGCTGGCCGGCGTCCTGGTCAACTGGATCGGGGCCTGACCCGGTCCAGGATCGGCCCAGCCGCGCCGCCATCACAGCCGCAAACACGGCGCAAACAACAAAGGAGCCCAGATGAGCATCGACTTCACCCTTGCCCCCGAGCACGAGGAGATCAGGTCCCGGGTCCGGGACTTCATCGAGGGCACAGTGATGCCGGCCGTGGCCGGATTCGACCACGAGGACCGGGACATCTCCCGGAAGGAGTACCTGAAGACCATCTTCGGGCTCCGTGACCAGGCTCGGGCGTCCGGGTTGTGGCTGCCCCACATGCCCACTGAGTGGGGTGGCATGGGTCTGGGCCACGTGGCCCTGGCCATGGTGCAGACCGAGGCGGCCCGGACCCGCCTCGGGCCCTGGATCCTCAACTGCCAGGCGCCCGACGAGGGGAACATGCACACCTTGTTGCACTGGGGCAACGAGGAACAAAAGGAGAACTACCTGGGTCGGCTGTGCCGGGGCGAGGCCATGTCCTGTTTCGCCATGACCGAGCCCGAGGTGGCCGGGTCCGATCCCACCCTCATCCGCACCCACGCCTACCAAGACGGCGACGAATGGGTCATCAACGGGCACAAGTGGTTCATCTCCAACGCCCGCCGCTCCAGCTTTGCCATCCTCATGGTCCGGACGGAAGAGGACGTCCCGGTGGGGTCACGGGGAGCCAACACCGCCTTCATCGTCGACCTCCCGGCCGTTGGCTGGAACGACGTCCGGGAGGTCGAGACCATGCACGGTTCGACCGGCCACAGCGAGATCGTCATCGAGGACCTCCGCGTGCACGACTCGCAGATACTGGGAGGACGGGGGAACGGTCACCAGCTGGGCCAGTATCGCCTGGGCCCGGCGCGGCTGGCCCACTGCATGCGCTGGATCGCCCAGGCCGAGACGGCGCTCGACATGATGGTCGACCGGTCGCTCACGCGATACTCCCACGGGTCGCTCCTGGCCGAGAAGCAGGGCATCCAGTGGCTGATCGCCGATTCGGCCATGGAGCTCTACCAGTGCAAGCTCATGGTCCTGCACGCGGCGTACAAGATCGACCGGGGCGATGACTTCCGCACCGAGGTCTCGATGAGCAAGCACTTCGTGGCCAACAGCCTGAACCGCATCATCGACCGGGCCGTCCAGGTCCACGGGGCGCTGGGCTATTCCACCGACACCCCGTTGGCCTCGATGCTGCAGCATGCCCGCTGGGCCCGATTGGCCGACGGTGCCGACGAGATCCACCAGATGCGCATCGCCGAGCGGACCATCGCCGCCTACCAGGACTCGGGGTCGACGGCCGCCGCCACCGGGGGACTACCGCTGTAGTCATCGAGCGCCGACGACCTGGCCAGATCAGGGTGTGTCCGGCGATCGGACGTCCGCTCCCATCACGGGTGGGTCTCGAGGGTGATTGTCGACGAGCTCTCGATCGGGGCAGACGCCCGAGCGCGGCGAGAGTCGGTTGCCGCAGCCACTCCGCACAGGCAGACGCCGGCCGTGAAGATCATCGTCACCCGAAGGCCGGCCGTGAAGGTCTGTATTGCCACGTTCTGGAGGTGCCGAGCGAGCGCGGGGGCGTCGTGGGTCAGGGCCTGGCGCGCTGTCTGGGAGCCAGCCAGCAGTCCGTGGACGTCGTGGACCTCAGCGTTGGTCAATCGATCGCCGGGCACGAGTTCGTTGAGCCGCTGCTCGGCGAACGTGTTGAAGATCACCAGGCCCATGGACACTCCGAGTGTCTGCCCGAGCAGCCGGATCTGGCTCAGGACTCCCTCCGGCCGAGAGCAACACCATGCCGGCCAGCATGGCCAATCGGGCGCCGAACCGCTCGCAGATCGGACCGATCGCCACCGAAACCAGGAAGCAGGGCACCGAATAGGCCAGGAGCACGATGCCGGCGTGGGCCGGGGTGTACCCCAAGGCCACCTGCAGGTAGAGCGGCGTGAAGAACAAGGTGGCGGCGAAGGCGAAGTTGCCGGTGAACCCGACGGTGGTGGCGGACCAGTACGTGCGGTTGCGAAAGAGTCCGAAGTCGATCAACGGCTCCGGTCGTCTCGGCTCGAAGACGAGGAAGACCACGAGGAGCAGGGCCGCGGCGATGAGGGATCCGGCGACGGCCAGCGATCCCCAACCGAGCTCGTTGGCCGACTGCAGGCCGAACAGGAGACAGAGAAGAGCGAGTGCCGGCGTGACCACGCCGAACCAGTCGATCGACCGCGACGCCGACTCGTCCTTCGACTCCTCTACCGCCAACAGCGTGATCGAAAATCCCACGGCCAGGAGCGGAAGGTTCAGCCAGAACAGCCAGCGCCACGAGAGCGATTCGGAGAACCACCCGGCCAGCGGACCGCCGACGACGTTGCCGAGCATGAAACCGGCAGCCCACATGCCCAGCCCGATTGAGCGTCGCTCGGGCGGGAAGGCGTTGCTCACGATGGGGAACGAGGCCGCATAGATTCCCGACATCCCGATGCCCTCGAGCGCCCGGAAACCGATCAGGGTGCCGATGGATGGGGCCAATGCGCACCCGACCGAGGCCAGGGCCAGGACGCCCATGGCCGCAATGAGAAGCCGGCGGCGCCCAACGATGTCACTCAGACGCCCGAGCACCATGGCCCCGGCGCCGAAGAAGAGGACGGCCATGTTGAGCACCCAGGCCAGCTCGGACGTGGTGGCCGAGAAACTCGAACTGATCGAGGGGAGGGCGACGACCAGTCCGAAGCTGTCGATGCTGATGGGCAGCATCACGAGGGCCATGGCCACGACCACCCACCAGCAGCGCGTGCGGTCCGATGGGCGCAACGGGGACATCAGCAGAGTATGACCCCGTCTCCAGTCGGCCTGTCGGACCGGGGAGGCTCGGTCGCATGTGCCAAAGTACGGCGGTGGGCCAGGGGTCCACTACGGCAACGACGAGGTTGCCGACATCGAGCGGAGGAGCTCACGGTGGGACCTGGTGTCGAGGCGATGGGGCGGCTGTTCGGAGAGGTGTGGAACAAGGGCGACCTCGAGGCGCTCGATCGGGTCTTCGCTCCCGACGTGG
>DATDHU010000119.1:0-5437 GCA_036521415.1 Acidimicrobiales bacterium | reverse complement strand
CCGGTGCACGTCACCTACAAGAACCGGTTCAACCGCACCCGGTCCTATGACGCCCTCTTCGAAGGGATCGTGCCCTGGCTGCAGCGTCGCCACGGTGAATCGGAGTCGGACTGGTCACGCGAGCAGGTGGAGCAGTACATGCGCGAGGTGGACTGCCCGGTCTGCCACGGGGCCCGTCTCAAGCCCGAGTCACTGGCCGTGACCGTCGGTGGGCGCAATATCTACGAGCTGTGCAGCCTCTCCATCGCCAACGCGGTGGATGCCATGGGGGAGCTCGAGCTCAGCGACCGTGAGCACATGATCGCCGACCGCGTGTTCAAGGAGGTGCAGGAGCGGATGCAGTTCCTGCTCGATGTCGGCCTCGACTACCTCTCGTTGGCTCGCTCGGCCGCCACGCTCTCGGGGGGCGAGGCCCAACGCATCCGTCTGGCCAGCCAGATCGGCAGTGGTCTGGTCGGGGTGCTCTACGTGCTGGACGAGCCCTCCATCGGCCTGCACCAGCGGGACAACCGGAGACTCATCGGCACCCTCGAGCGGTTGCGCAATCTCGGGAACACGGTCATCGTGGTCGAGCACGACGAGGAGACCATCCGCAGCGCCGACTACGTGGTGGACATCGGGCCGGGGGCGGGGGAGCACGGCGGGACCGTGGTCCACGCCGGACCGGTGACGGGCAGGGGGGGCCTGGTCTCGAACAAGGCCTCCATCACGGGGCAGTACCTCTCGGGCAAGCGATCCATCCCGGTCCCGTCACGCCGACGGCCCGGCAGCGGGGACGTCGTGACGGTGCGCGGTGCCCGCGAGCACAACCTGCACGACATCGACGTCTCGTTCCCGTTGGGCTGCCTGGTGGCGGTGACGGGCGTCTCGGGCTCGGGCAAGTCGACCCTGGTCAATGACATCCTCCTGCGCTCCTTGGCCCAGCACCTGCACCGGGCCAAGACGCTCCCGGGCCGGCACCGCAAGGTCGAGGGCGTCCAATTCCTCGACAAGGTGGTCGACGTCGACCAGGCCCCCATCGGGCGCACCCCGCGGTCGAATCCAGCGACCTACACCGGCGTGTTCGACCACATCCGCAAGCTCTTCGCCCAGACGGCCGAGGCCAAGGTCCGGGGTTACCAACCCGGCCGGTTCTCCTTCAACGTCCGGGGGGGCCGCTGCGAGGCCTGTGCCGGCGACGGCACCATCAAAATCGAGATGCACTTCCTGCCCGATGTCTACGTCCCGTGCGAGATCTGCCACGGTGCCCGCTACAACCGTGACACCCTCGAGATCACCTTCCGCGGCAAGACCATCGCCGACGTGCTCGACCTCTCCTGCGAGGAGGCATTGGAGTTCTTCGCCAAGCAACCTCCCATCGCCCGGCACATGCAGACCCTGTTCGACGTCGGCCTGGGGTACGTCCGGCTGGGTCAACCGGCGCCGACCCTGTCGGGCGGCGAGGCCCAACGGGTCAAGCTGTCCAGTGAGCTGAGCAGGCGGCCCACCGGGCACACCCTCTACGTGCTGGACGAGCCCACCACGGGTCTGCATTTCGAGGACACCAGACGCCTCCTCGAGGTGCTGGGCCGCCTGGTCGATCAGGGCAACACGGTTGTGGTCATCGAGCACAACCTCGACGTGATCAAGACGGCCGACTGGATCATCGACCTCGGCCCCGAGGGGGGCAACAAGGGCGGTACCGTCGTCGCCGAGGGGACTCCCGAACAAGTGGCGAAGACGGCGGGCTCGTACACCGGCGAGGTGCTGAAGAAGATGCTGCCGGCCTGAGACCGCGATGGCCCGGAGACCAACTAGGTGATGGCCAGCATCCTCTCCAAGGCCACCCGGGCCCACTCGGCCGTCTCGGTATCGACCTGAATCTGGTTGCGGACGTCGCCCTGCACCAGACCCTCGAGCACCCAGGCCAGGTGCGGCCCGTCGATTCTCGACATGGTCGAGCAGGGGCAGACCAGCGGGTCGAGGCACACCACGGTCTTGTCCGGAGACTCGTCATCGAGCCGCTTGACCAAGTGGATCTCCGTGGCCACGCCGATCACCGCACCACTCGGTGCGTCCGCCACGCCGCGGATCAGGGCGTCGGTGGAGCCCACCAGGTCACCCATCTCCACCACGTCGTGGGCGCACTCGGGATGGACCATGACGATCCCACCCGGGTGGGCGTCCCGAAAGGCGGTCACGTGCTCGGGCCTGAACCGTTGGTGGACCGAGCAGTGTCCCTTCCAGAGCAGCAGCGTCGAGTCCTTGACCTCGGCATCGCTCAGCCCCCCGAGGGCCAGGCGCGGGTTCCACACCCGCATGTCATCGGCCCCGTAGCCGAGTTGATAGCCGGTATTGCGGCCCAGGTGCTGATCGGGGAAGAACAGGACCCGGTCACCCCGGCCTTCCTCCAGGGCCCAGGTCAAGACCGCACGCGCGTTCGACGAGGTGCAGACGGCGCCCTGGTGGCGCCCGACGAAGGACTTGAGGGCGGCCGAGGAATTCATGTAGGTGACGGGGACGACGCGCTCGACGTCGATCACCCGGGAGAGCTCCTCCCACGCCTCCTCGACCTGGTCGATGTCGGCCATCGAACAGCCGGCATTGAGGTCGGGCAGCAGCACCTTCTGGTGCGTTCCCGTGAGCACATCGGCGGATTCGGCCATGAAGTGCACGCCACAGAAGACGATGAACTCCGCCTCGGTCTGCTCGGCCGCCAGGCGGGACAACCCGAAGGAATCCCCCCGGGCGTCGGCCCAGCGCATGACGTCGTCGCGCTGGTAGTGGTGCCCCAGAACGAACAGACGGGACCCCAGGGCCGCCTTGGCGGCTCCGATCATCCCGGACAACTCGTCGGCGGTCGCGGTGCTGTAGCGCTCGGGGAGCGGTTGTTGGAGCCTGAGCATCGGTCTGCCCCCTTTGAGGGAGAGCACCGATCTGGCCGGCGGGGACAGCCTGGTCGCCCATCCGCGGGTGTGTCGGCCTCGGTGCGAGGTGTCGTGCCGGAAACCAGGCCGGCAGGGCCAGTGTATCGGGTGTCCCGGGCCCCGTCGCGGTCTGCGCGAAAGTGGACGGCGTGAAAGATCCGCCCCCTACCGGCTCGATTCCCGATGCGCCGGGGTCGTACCAGTTCCTCGATGCCGAGGGCCGGGTCCTCTACGTGGGCAAGGCGAAGTCATTGCGCCACCGCCTCCCCAACTACTGGCAGGACTCGGCTCTGGCCAATCAGATGCCCCGTACGGCGCAGATGGTGGCCCAGGCCGATCACGTGGAGTGGGTGGTGGTCGACAGCGAGGTCGACGCACTCATCCTGGAGCATTCGCTCATCCAGGCCCACCTGCCCCGCTACAACGTCCGGCTGAAGGACGACAAGAGCTACCCGTGGCTGGCCGTCACCCTGAACGACGAGTGGCCGCGTCCGGCCGTGGTGCGGGGACGCAAGCGCAAGGGCGTGCGCTACTTCGGCCCCTACGGCCAGGCCGGCGGCATCCGCTCCACCCTGGACCTGCTGGTGCGGAGTTTTCCCGTCCGGACGTGTTCGGACAACAAATTCCTGCGCCACCAGCGCCTGGGGCGGCCCTGCCTCCTCTACGACATCGATCGTTGCTCGGGACCCTGCGTCGGCGCGGTCGACCACACCGCCTACGACGGATTCGTCAACGACCTCATGGGATTCCTCTCGGGGGACACCGAACCGGTCCTGGATCGACTCAACGCGGAGATGCAGGCGGCGTCGGACAACCTCGAGTTCGAGCGGGCGGCGCGGCTCCGGGATCGCATTGCCACGGCGCAGAAGGCGGCCGAAGCCCAATTGATGGTGTCCGAGCGGGCCGAGGACTTCGACGTGATCGGCGTGGCCGACGATCCGCTCGAGGCGTCCGTGCAGATCTTCGTCGTGCGCCGCGGCCGGGTGGTGGGCCACCGGGGCTTCGTGGCCGAGAAGGTGGAGGACCTGACCGGTCCCGAGTTCCTGGCGCTCATCCTCCAGCAGGTCTACGGCACCGACGGGACGGAGGTGCCCCGCCGGGTCCTGGTGCCCGAGGTCCCGGCCGACCAGGACGTGCTGACCACGTGGTTGCGCTCCCTGCGCCAGGGCCCGGTCGACCTGGCCGTCCCGCAACGAGGGCCGAAACGCGCCCTGCAGGAGACCGTCACCCGGTCGGCCGCCGAGGACCTGGCCCGGCACCGCCTGCGCCGGGCGTCCGATCACAACGCCCGCTCGAAGGCCCTCACCGAGCTCCAGGGTGCGCTGGGATTGCGGGAGGCCCCGTTGCGCATCGAGTGCTACGACATGAGCCACCTGCAGGGCACCGACTACGTGGGCTCGATGGTGGTGGTGGAGGATGGGCTGGCCAAGCGTTCGGACTACCGCCGGTTCAAGGTCAAGACGGTAGGCGGCAACGACGACTACGCGGCCATGGAAGAGGTGCTGACCAGGCGCCTCACCGCCCTGGTCGAGGCCAAGGACGCCCCGGCCACGGAGCGCCCCCGCCGGTTCGCCTACCGGCCCAATCTGTTGCTGGTCGATGGCGGCAAGGGGCAACTGGGCGTAGCCGAACGGGTGGTACGCGAGCTGGGGCTCGAGGACGAGATCGAGCTGGCCTCCCTGGCCAAGCAATTCGAGGAGGTCTACCGCCCCGGTCAGGCCGCCCCGATCCGGCTCCGGCGCGGCTCGGACGCCCTGTACCTGCTCCAGCGGGTGCGCGACGAGGCCCATCGTTTCGCCATCACCTTCCACCGCGAACGGCGCGGCAAGCGCATGACCGCCAGCGTCCTGGACGGCATCCCCGGCCTGGGTCCCGCCCGCCGCACCCGGCTGGTCAAGGAGATGGGCGGTGTCAACGCCGTCAAGGCCGCCTCCCTGGAGGAGCTGCTGTCACGGTCGTGGCTCCCCGATGACGTCGGCCTGGCCGTTTACGATGGGATACACAAGACCGGAGGGCGGGTGAGTCGTTGAGTGAATTCCTCGTAGTGACGGGGATGTCCGGGGCGGGCCGGTCGACGGCCGCGGCCACCCTGGAGGACCTGGGCTGGTTCGTCATCGACAACGTGCCGGCGGCCCTCATCATGAAGATGGTCGAGATGATCGACCTCCCCGGTTCGGAGATCGAGCGGGTGGCCCTGGTCATCGGCCGGGGTGGGGCCAACACCGGGGTCGAATATTTCGACGAACTGGCCGACGTGCTCGATGCGCTCCGCCAGACCCGCAACCTCGTCACGGTGCTCTTCCTCGAAGCGGCCGACGACGTCCTGGTCAGGCGCTACGAGGGCACCCGCCGACGCCATCCCATCGACGCCCGTGGCGTGGAGGAATCGATCGCCGACGAGCGCCGCCTCCTCGGACCGGTGCGCGACCGGGCCGACCTGCTCATCGATACGGGGGAGCTCAACTCGAACCAGCTGCGCACCCGCATCCTGGAGGCCTTCGACAACAACAGCGCCGATTCCAACATGCAGA